>NZ_CP019420.1:0-305136 GCF_001984215.1 Mycobacterium sp. MS1601 | reverse complement strand
GGTCGGCGTCGGGCTGGTCGAACACCCGTAGATCGTTGGCCATCTGCACAGCGGCGGCCCCTTCGGTGCGGGCCTTGCCGTCCGCGGTGTTGATCTGTCCCCACATGGTCGAGACCACGAAGCCCATGAAGAATGCGTAGACGAAGCCGATGACACCGTAGGTGAATCGGGTGACATCGTTGTGCTCGTCCCGAGTGAGTGCCGGAAAGCGTTTCCGCACAACACTTTGCAACAGCATGCTGCCGCCGGCGATGCCCACGATGAAGATGACCAGCACCAGTCCGGCCGGTACATGGGTGACGATCCACTCGGTCATCCGCTGACAGTAGTCAACCGCTGACCGCCGGGCTCACCAGATCAAGCATCTACTATCGTCCCTAGTAGATCTTTGAGAAGGGCGGCAGACATGACGCACAAGACGCGGATCGCGCTGACGGCGTCGCTCGTCGTCGCCGTGGTGGTGGCCACGGTGGTGGTCCTGTTCCTGCGGGACGACAGTGAACCGGAACGGGTCGCACAAACCGACGCGGGACAGGTGGTCCGCGACAACAGTCACCGTCTGTCGTCGGTGCCCGACAGCAACGTCGACTTCGTCGAGTTCCTGGATTTCGAATGCGAGGGCTGCAAAGCGCTGTACCCCGTAGTGGAACAACTGCGAGGCGAGTACGGCGACCGGGTGAACTTCGTGATCCGGTACTTCCCGTTGAGCGGGCACTTCAACTCCGAGCGGGCTGCCCGCGCTGCCGAGGCTGCCGCGCAACAGGGCCAACTCGAGCCGATGTACAAGACGTTGTTCGACACCCAGGACCAGTGGGGTCACAAAGAGACACCTGCCGACGCCGAATTGCGGGAGCTGGCTGCCGGACTGGGGCTGGACATGGCCGCCTTCGATGCCGCCTACAGCGATCCCGCCACCGCACAGCGCGTCCAGATGGACAAGTCCGACGGTGAGGCTCTGGGGGTGCAGGGCACTCCCACGTTCTTCGTCAACGGCTCCCGGTTGCAGCCGCGCAGCTACGAGGACCTGACCGGCGCACTCGATGAGGCGTTGGGGGCGGGGCGCTGACGTGTGAACAGCCAGAACACCAGCCAGATCGAGGCGACGGTGATGAGCATCGCGCCGGGGACGTGGATCCCCAGGGTGGGCCCGGAGCCCAGGTAGGCCTGGACGAACGAGTAGGCGAACAGCGCGCACGCCACCCCGGCAGCCCACCAGCCCTGCCCTCGCTGTCTGGCCAGAATCGCCAGCGTCACGGTCAGCAGGCCGGTGACCACATGCAGGGCGATGGCGGCGCCGCCATGGACGTCGATGAGCTCGCCGGCCTGAACCAGAGCGCCGGCGGTGAGGAACAACACGGCCACGACGGCGATGGTGAGCAGGGCCAGACAGCGAGAGGCGAGCAGCATGGGACGTCCTCCTAGCTTCGGGGCTGGGGCGACTCCGGTGCGGTCGGTTGGTGCACCTCGGCGTCGAGCGTCTGCTCAGTGTCCTCTGCGGCGGGGGAGTCGGTCTGCGGTTTGAGCACTGCGGGACGGAACCGCTCCGGCAGTGCACGCAGGCCTGCGGCGCACAGCGCGACCACAGCCGCGGTGGCCAGTGCGACGACCCAGACAGGTGCGCTGGAGAAGATGTTCTCGAACAGCATGTAGAACCCGAACAACAGGAACAGCGCGGCGGCCACGATCTGGATCAACCGCTCGGGCAGGTGCTTGCCGGCGACCGCGCCCACGATGATGGCCAGCCCGTCGGCCACCACCATGCCCAGGGTGGAGCCGATCCACACACCCAACCAGTCGTTGTCGGCGGCCAGCGTGATGGTGGCGAGCATGGTCTTGTCGCCCAGTTCGGCGAGGAAGAACGCTGAGGTCACGACAAAAAACGCCGCACCGGTGGCGCGCTCGGCGCGACTCTTCTCCTCGTCGCTGAGGGAATCGCCGCGCAACGTCCACAGGCCGAAGAAAACGAACATCGCGCCGGCGAGGATGCCCAGCAGATGTGTCGGCAGCGCAGCGCCCAGGTAGTGCCCGATGGCCACCGACAGCACGTGCACCAAAGTGGTGGCTGCGGTGATGGCGCCCAGGACGACATACCACTTGTAGCGCAGCGCGAAGGTCATGGCGACCAGTTGGGTCTTGTCGCCGAGCTCGGCCACGAAGATCACGGCGAAGCTCAGCAGTAAAGCGGAAACCACGGACAACCCCTCTATCGGCGGCTGCCGGCCGGAGTCATCAGATGCCTTCGGCCCACAGCCCAAATGGTCTGTTCGGCCGAAGGTCTCGTCCACCGGTCAGGAACCGGCCCGGGCACCGGGCACACGGCGGTTGCCGCGTAGCCAGTATGTCGATGGCCCGAATTGGAGGACTACTCCCCTTCGCTTGCACCAGGTTTGCACAAAGTGCTCACCAATGCAAACCGGCAGCCATGAAAGAGGGCTCTCACCATATGTTTTGGTGTATCTATGGCAACTTTTCGGGCACCCTCACAAATTGATTCCTATTTGCTGACTGGGCGAAGAGCGTCACAACGGCGAATGCGGTCGCCGAAGGGGACCGAGTTTTTGCGGGGCATCAGCCAGGGCGTGGTGACGTATTCGCGGTCGCCTGCGGTTGTCGAACAGGATGGTGTGCGGTGACGTCGAGGTCGAGCCGATCGAGGCGGCGTACCAATAGGCTGGGTAGCCATCGTCCGACCCGGGCTGCCTGGATAGACGAACTGCGGGTCAGGAGGGTGTTCAGCACGGCCCGGGCTTCTGCGCGTGCAAGGGCTGCGCCTACGCAGAAGTGTGCGCCTTTGCCGAAGCTGAGGTGTGTTGTGGCGTTGCGGCCGAGGAGGAACTGGTTCGGTTCGGTGAAGTGGGAGGGGTCGCGATTGGCCGCTCCCCACAGCAGGAGCAGTCGGGAGTGTGCGGGTAATGCGACACCGGCGAGGGTGGTGTCGTGCAGTACGTGTCGGTAGTGGCCGCGGAAGGGTGGCTCGTAGCGCAGTACCTCTTCGAGAAAGGCGCCGACGAGGTCGGGATGGGCGCGAAGTTCGCGTTGCACGTCGGGTTGTGTTGCCAGAATGTGGGCGGCGGAGCCGATGAGCGACGCTGTTGATTCACCTCCTGCGCTGAACAGTGTGATCATGATGATGCGTGCCGGGATGTCGCCGATCTCGCCGTTGGCGCAGGCTGTCGCCAGGTCGCCGAGAAGGGTGTCCCGCGGATGTATTGCAGCATCGATGAAGTGGTCGTTGAGGTAGTTGCTCAACTCCATGACGGCGGTGCCGGCGGCCTCGAGTTGAGGCTGGGTGACGATGCCCTCCAGGAGTTGGGTGCTGGCATAACCCCACTCCATGAGTCGGTCGATGTCTGTGTCGGGCACCCCGATGAGGCGGCCCACGATCATCATGGGGAGTCGGTTGGCGACCGCGCTCATCCATTCGAGGTGGCTTTCGCCGGTGTATTCGTCCCAGAGCCGGTGTGTGGTTTCGTTGATGAAGGTTTCCAGCTGTCGAACGCGTCGGGCGGCCAGTTGTGGCAGTAGCAGCTTGCGATGGGCGGCGTGCAGCGGTCCATCAGCGGTTGCCAGAGCGTGGGTTTCGCCGCCGAGACCCTCCAGCTCGAAAGGCTTGACCGTGCCATCGGGACCCAGTGTCATTGTGGCGGTGAGATTGGACGAAAAATCCTCCGGTCGTGAGACCGCTTCGATGATCGCGTCTCGACTGCACACGGCGTAGAACCCGGAGTCGCCGACCGCATGGACGGGTCCGGCATCCAGCATGCGGGCATACAGCGGATAGGGGTCCTGGATGGACTCCTCGGCGAACAGTTCCATGCCGAGTTGACCTTCCATGACCGCCATCGCTCTAATGTGCTGTCTGCGTTGCGATATCGTCAACGAAATGGTCGAAGTCGAACTCTTCGACGAGCCGCGTGGAGGTGGTGGTGTCTCACAAGCGCGACCCGACGTGCACGAATCGACATCGCGAGGGCCTCGGCCGTCTCACGGTGAGACATGAGTCATGACCGGAAAGGAATTGACGCGAATGTCAGGCGATGACTGGCTGTTCGGGACAGACCGACACTCCGTGGCACGCACCCGCATTCTCGACGCGGCAGCTGTCTTGATCGCTCGGCGCGGTTGGCATGATTTTGATCTTGATGCGCTGGCCGCCGAGGCCCATTGCTCGCGGGCAACGATTTACCGCCACGTCGGCGGCAAGACAGAGATTCGCAACGCAGTGCTGGCGGCGGCGGCGGAGCGCATCGCGGCCTCAGTTCGCCGCCGGGTGGACGGTTTGACCGGCGGTGAGCGCGCGGTAGAGGCGATACTGACCGCTCTGGCTGAAGTGCGCGCCGATCTCGTCGGGGACCTGCTCCTCAAATCTCTCGCGCGCCCCGGCGTATCTGCCTGGATGATCGGATCGTCGTTACTGGCCGACTACGCCGGGGATCTCACCGGATCGAGCTCCGACGATACCGAGGCTGCGCAGTGGACGGTACGGGTGTTCCTCTCGCTGCTGGTCGCGCCCATCGGGACCGAGAAGGAGCGTGCTGTGGTGACACGGTTTCTGCTTCCGGCGTTCGAGTCCTGACCGGAATGCGGACGGTGGTGGCCGGCGAGGCAGCCGGCTGGGGCTGAACCCGGCGTCGGGGCCGGACCGTGACGTCACGTCGGCATTGACTGCCCGCTCACGTCACGGTTCCGACCCCGGCCGGCTGAACCGGAAATGTGCGCGGGCTACAGCGTTGCGCGGAATGCCTTGGCGGCCCCCATCAGTTCTTCCACCCGCGACTTCTCCGCTGGGTTCTCGAACACGCCGCCCTCCTTGAAGTAGGTGCCTACCACCGCGCCGTCGGCGATACCGAGCTGCAGTGCGACGTTCTCGGCACGCACACCGGTGTTGACGAACACCGGCACGGCGCCCGCGGCGTTCTTGACCACCTGCAGCGCCTCAAGGTCGGTCGGGGAGCCCGCGGTGGCGCCGGAGACGCAGATGGCGTCGGGAAGGGTCGCAAAAACCGTTGTCCGGGTGATGGATTCGAGGTCGCGCTCGGCCAGGTACGTGGCCGACTCCGGCACGATGTTGAACAGCAGCTTGACGTCGGAGCCGCCGACGCGGGCACGATGGCGGGCCACCTCGCCGACGTTGGTGTTCCAGAAGCCGAAATCGCTGGCGTAGACCCCGGTGAAGATCTCGCGGACGAACCGGGCACCGGTGGCCACTGCCAGGTCGATGGAGGCGCGACCGTCCCACAGCACGTTGACGCCGTAGGGCACCGAGATCTCGGGCAGCAGTTCACCGATGATGCGCGCCATCGTGATGGCGGTGATCGGCTCGGTCTTGGTCAGGTACGGCAGGCTGAACTCGTTGCTGATCATGACGCCGTCGACACCGCCACTCTGCAGCGCGTCGAGTTCGGTGCGGGCGCGGTTGACGACGGCCGCGATGCCGCTCTTGCTGTCATATCCGGGATCGCCCGGAAGTGCGTTCAGGTGGAGCATGGCGATGACGGGTTTCCGAACTCCGAACACCTCGTCGAGCCAGGTGGTGGTCACTGTGTGCCTTTCTCTAACTGTTGAACTGCGAAATGAGGTCGTTGAGGGGTCAGTCCATGTAGGCGCCGCCGTTGACGGCCAGGGCTTCTCCCGTGATGAATCGGGCGTCGTCGGATAGCAGGAACGCCACCGCGCGGGCCACATCCTCGGGCTGCTCGAGCCGGCCCAGTGGGGTGTCATCGAGCATCATGGTGCGCACGCCGTCGGTGGAGGTCCCGCGAAGTTCGGCTTCCCATTCCAATTCCCTTGACTGCATGGGTGTTTCGACGTATCCCGGGCAGACGCAGTTGACGGTGATGCGGTGTTCGCCGAGTTCGTAGGCCATCGCCTGGGTGAGGCCGACAACCCCGAACTTGGAGGCGACGTAATCCGACAGGAACGGCACCCGGCCCTGTTTTCCTGCCATGGAGGCGGTGTTGACGATGGTTCCGGCAACCCGATTGCGCACCATCTCACGCGCCGCGGCCTGACCGCAGACGAACACGCCTTTGAGGTTGACGTCCATGGTCTGCTGGTAACGCTCGACGGGGGCGTCGAGAAAGCGGTGCATGAATGAGATACCGGCATTGCTCACCCAGGCGTCGAGGCCCAACCGGTTGGCCACATCGGCAGCCACCGCGGCCGCGCTGTCGGGTGAGGTGACGTCCAACCGTACCGACTCGTGACCGGCGTCCGGATTGGGCAGGACCGCGGCGACCTCGCGGGCGGCGTCACCGTCAAGGTCGGTGACGACGACGCGCCAATTCCGTTGCGCCAGAGTGTTCGCGATGGCACGGCCGATGCCCGAGCCTGCGCCGGTGACTACGACTGTGTTGGTCATCAGATGCTGGATTCCTATCTTGTTGTGTTCAGCCTGCGAGCCGCTGGCCGGACTGGGTGTCGAAAAGGTGGGTGGCGCCAGGCCTGGCGGCCAGGTCGATCGGGCTGCCTTCGGAGATCCCCGACAAACGGGATGCCTCCACGACGCTGGTCAGCTCGGTGCCGCCGGCGTCGATCGTGACAATGGCGCGAGGGCCGAGATCTTCGATCAGGATCACCCGGGCGGTGGCGCCGTCGGTGGCGGTGGGGATCAGGTCGTCGGGCCGGACTCCCAGGGTGACGGCTTCGGCCCCGGCAGGCAGCAGACCCAGACGGCGTGCGACGTCGCTGTTGATGAGGTTCATCTTGGGACTGCCGACGAAGGAGGCGACAAAGGTGTCGGCCGGCCGGGCGTACACCTCCTGGGGAGTGCCTTGCTGGGCGATCCGGCCGTCACGCATCACGACCATCCGATCGGAGAGCGTCATCGCCTCTTCCTGGTCGTGCGTGACGTAGACCGAGGTGATACCGAGTCGCCGCTGGATCTGCAGCAGCTCGGTCCTGGTCTCGACACGCAGTTTGGCGTCCAGGTTCGACAGTGGCTCGTCGAACAGGAACACCGAGGGTTCGCGGATGATGGCCCGGCCGATCGCGACGCGCTGCTGCTGACCACCGCTGAGATCCTTGGGTTTGCGGCTCATCAGCTTGCCCAAGCCCAGTGATTCACCGATCTCGGTCGCGCGGGACAAGGCCTGGGCGCGCGGAGTCTTAATGGCCCGCAGTGGGAAAGCGATGTTCTCCTGCACACTCAGATGCGGGTACAACGCGTAGTTCTGGAACACCATGGCGATATCGCGGTCGCGAGGCTGCAGGTGTGTGACGTCGCGGTCGCCGATGCTGATGGTGCCGGAGGTGACCGTCTCCAGCCCGGCCAGCATCCGCAGCGAGGTGGACTTACCACAGCCGGACGGGCCGACGAGCACGGTGAACGATCCGTCGGGCAGCTCGAGATCGAGATCGCTGACGACAGAGGTGGGTCCGTACGCCTTGTTGACGCCGGAGAAACGGACGGTAGCCATTGAGCCTGAAAATCCTATCTGCGACTAGAATTTCACCGCGCCGCCGCTGATGCCCTGCACCAGCTTGCGCTGAATGAAGAAGCTCGCGATGACAACGGGAATTACCGCGATGAGGATCGCCGCGCTCATCGAGCCGATCTGCACTCCGCGGAATGTGTTGAACCCTGCGATGGCCACCGGGAGGATCGCCGATTTACCGGGGGCCAAGATGAGTCCGTAGAACAGGTCGTTCCAGGACAGCGTGAAACCGAAGATCGCCGAAGCGCCGATGCCGGGTAGAACCTGAGGCAGGACCACCAGCCGGAACGCGGCGAATCGGGTGAACCCGTCGACCTGGGCCTGTTCCTCCAGCGAGCGGGGGACCGCTTCGAAGAAGCCGATGAGGAACCAGGTGACCACGGGCAGAACAAAACTCAGGTGCGCGAAGATCACCGGGATCAGCGTGTCGGTGAGCCGTAATGCGTAGGCCATGGTGAGGAACGGAAACACCAGCACCGCGGGCGGCAGCACCTGGGCGGCGAGCATGCCGAACCGGGTGAGGGTGCCACCGGCGCGGTACCGGGCGATGGCGTAGGCGCCCATGCTGCCGACCACCACGCTGACACCGACGGTGACCAGCGCCACCAACGCGCTGCGACCCGCGGCACCCAAGATGCCCGAGGTCAGCACGTTCTGCCAGCTGCTGAAATCCGGGGTGAATGCGAACAGGAACGGATCATTGAGCTGCTGAGGCGTTTTCACGCTCGCCAGCGCGATCCAGACGATGGGGAACAGCACCGAGATTCCCGCGGCCCACAGCAGGCCCACCCGCAGAACGGTGACCACAGTCGAACGAGTCATCGCGTTTTGGCCCTTTCCATGCGGCGGAACGCGAACACGATGACGGCCAGCACCAGGATCAGCACGACGAATGCCATCGACGACGCGGATCCGAGTCGGAAGAATTGGATGCCGGTCTGGTAGATGAAGTACTGCAGCGTCTCGGTTTCGGTGCCTGGGCCACCTCGGGTGGTGGCGAAGACGTACTCGAACGTCTTCATCGCATCGAGGCTGCGCAGCAGTATCGCCACCACCAGCACCGGGGCCAACAGGGGCAGGGTCACCCGCCGCAGTACGTAGAAACCGCTGGCGCCGTCTAGGCGAGCGGCATCGAGTGGTTCCTTCGGAATGGACTCGAGGCCGGCCAGCAGGAGCAGCACCATGAACGGTGTCCACTGCCACACGTCGATGAATGCCAGGGTGAACAGTGCCCGACCGGGACCGAAGAAGTCATAGGAGATGCCGATGGTGTCGAGCATCGCCGGGATGGCGCCCAACTGGTCGTTGAGCAGGAACCGGAACGTCAGCCCGACCGCTATCGGAGTGATGAACATGGGTGCCAGCAGCATGGAGCGGGTGAGATCCTTTGCCCACTTCTGCTTCTGGAGTGACAGGGCCAGAGCCAGACCGATGACGAGTTCGAGGCCGACGGCCACCACGACGTAGACCGCGGTGGTACCGAAGGCATTCCAGAACCCACTGTCCCCGAAGGTCGCGACGAAGTTGTCGGCGCCGATGATGGCCGGGGCGCCCCGGTCGGTGAGCTTGTAGTCGGTGACGCTGAGGTATGCGGCGTACCCGAGGGGGAAACCGACCACCCCGACAAAAAGAGCGATGAGGGGGGCGACCATACCGTGCTGGAATTTCAGAGGGGATGTCACGGTAGGTCGGGCTCCTTTCGCGGGGTGGTCGGTTTCATGTGGTTAGTCCTGTCGACGAGCCGGGCGAGGAACGAGCCCGGGGAGGGAGGGCAGGACTGGTGGGTGAGTCCTGTCGACGAGCCGGGCGAGGAACGAGCCCGGGGAGGGAGGGCAGGACTGGTGGGTGAGTCCTGTCGACGAGCCGGGCGAGGAACGAGCCCGGGGAGGGAGGGCAGAGCCAGGGACTTAGCCCTGGATCCTCTCGGCTTCGGCCTGTGCGGCGGCCAGGGCGTCATCGACGCTCTTGGTGCCCGCGACGGCTTCGTTGAGCTCGGTGCCGACGGCCTGGATCATCTCCTCGCCACTGGGCCCCTGGCTCAGCGGAGCGGAGTTGGCCAGCAGCTTCTCGACGGTCTGGTAGTACTCGGCGCCGAACTGCCCTTCGAGCACGGCCGGATCCTGCAGGGTGCTCTGCCGGATGGCCGCTCCACCCTTTTCGACCCGTGCCACGTCGTGGGGCTTGCTGGTGATCCAGGATGCGAATGCCCACGCGGCGTCCGAGGCTGCTGAATTGGTGGGGATGGCCCAGCTCCAGGAGCCGAGAACTTGCTTGCCGCCGGGGATGGTGGCGAGCTTGATCTTGCCCGCGGCCGGGCCTGAGCCGGGTTCGTTGAGGGCTGGCAGCTGCCAGTTGTAGTTGATCATCGACGCGGACTGATTGGCCGACACCGACCGCTGGGCCTCGTCCATGCTCCAGTTCAAGCTGTTGGCCGGAGCGGCATTGGTGTAGGTGTCGATGTAGGCCTCGAGTGCGCGTTTGGCCTCGGGGGTGTTGAGCGTGACCTTGCCGTCGGCGTCGTAGATCGAGCCGCCGGCCGCGAACAGCCAGTTGCCCCATTCCTCGAAGATCTTGTAGCCGCGCTGTGGCTGCATGGCGATACCGGCGCGGTCGGCGGTCTTGAGGGCCTTGCTGGTGGCGACGAGCTCGTCGAGGTTGGTCGGCACCTGCTGGTTGGCCGCCGCGAGGTCATCGGTGTTGTAGAGGTATCCGAGCGCGTAGTTGTAGAACGGGACGGCGAATCGGGTTCCGTCGACGGTCGTGATGTCCGTCAGCGGCGTGAAGAAGTCCCCGGCGTCGTAATCCGGCGTGCTGTCGATGCGGGCGTCCAGCGGCTGCAGGAAATTGGCGTTGGCGAAGTCGACCATCCAGGGGTTGTCCACCACGATCAGGTCGTAGGTGGGAGCCGATGACTGGAAGGACGACACCAGCTTGTCGCGCATCTGGTCGTAGGTCAGGGTCTCGATGTTGATGTCGACATCGGGGTAGTCGGCGTTGAAGTCGGCCACCATCGACTGCACGATGTCGGTGTCGGGCACGTTCTCCATCAGGATGCGGACGGTGCCCGAGACGTCCGCGGACACCTCACCGGTGCCGGTGGCCTCGGCCTGTTCGGGTCCACCGGAACCGGCACAGGCACTCAGGGTCAGGGCGGCGACGGCTCCCAGCGCAACAAGTGCGGAGCGCGTGCGACGCCCCCGAGTGGGATTTTGAGCGAATCTCATTAGAGCACTGTTCCTTTCACTTCTTCTTACCGGGTGGTGCGGGCGACTGCGTGTGATATCGGGGTCATGGCGGTACTGAGTTCTTGCCAGGTGGCATAGGCGGCGTCGTAGGCGTCGCGCCGGGCGGGGTCAGGGACGAACGGGGCTTCCAGGGCGATGAATCGGGCTGCGTCCGACCAGTCGTCGAGATCGCCGACGCCGATGGCGGCGATCACCGCCGCGCCCAGGGAGGCGCCGGGGTGTCCCCACACCGGCAGCATCTCGTGACCGAGCACGTCGGCGTGAATTTGCTTCCACAGGGTGGATTTCGAGCCGCCGTTGGTGATCATCACCCGAGTGAACGGAATGCCGATGTCACCGAAAACGTCCACATGGTGCCGGAATCCAAATGCGATGGCCTCGAGCACCGAGCGGTAGAGATCGGCTCTGGTGTGCCCCAGGTGCATCCCGGCGAATACACCGCGCAGGTCCGGATCGTGGATGGGGCTCTTCTCACCCAAAAAGTAGGGAAGGCAGAGGATCTCGGCGGGGGCGCGATCGGCGGCCTCGTCGTCGAGATCGGTCAGGGCGGCTCCACCGATCAGGCTCTGGAACCATCGGATGAGGCTGCCGCTGGTCGCCATACAGCCATTGGGAAGCCAGCGTCCCGGTACGGGGTGGGCGTCGAGATAGAGCCGCTTGTCGGCCACCTTGGTGTTGCTTGCCACCAGGATATCGCCTGCACCACCGAGTTTCACCAGTGCATCGCCCGGATTGTTGACGCCGGCGGCATAGGCGGACAGCACGTGGTCGGCCCCGCCGACCACCAGAGCGGTGCCGGGCACCAGTCCCGTCTCCTCGGCGGCTGCGCGGCTGAGTTCGCCGACTTTGGTACCGGGCCGGTGCACCGGTGCCACCGTCGCGGGGTCGAGTTCGGCGGCGTTGAACAGCACGTCGGCGATGTCACCGTCGACGCTGAACAGTCCGGATTCCAATGCCCAGTTCTGCTCGACGTGGACGGGGGCCCCGAGTGCGGTCAGCACCCAGTCATAGGAGCCGACCCAGTGGGTCGCGTTCGCGTATACCTCGGGCTCGTGCTCCCGTAGCCAGGTCAGCGTCGGCGCCACCGACTGCTGGGTGAGTGCCGATCCGGTCAAGGTCACCAGGTCGACGTCCGCGAGGGCGTCAGCCAGGACGCCGACCTCGATGTGGGCACGTGCATCGTTTTGGAGGATGGCGTATCGCAGCGGTTTTCCGGCAGCGTCCACCGGGATCACCGCGGGCACCATGCCGGAGGTGGCCACCGCGCCGACCGAACCGGGGGAGACTCCGCTGGCGGTCAACACCTCCCTGATCGACTCGACCGCGTTGCGGTACCACTGTGCGGTATCCGCCTCGGCGAAACCCGGTGCGGGAGAGTGCAATGCGGTCTCGCGTGTTGCGGTTGCGACGATGCCGGAGGTGGTGTCCAGCAGCACCGTCTTGGTGCCCGTGGTACCGATGTCGATCCCGATGGTGTAGCGCGTCACAGTAGCTCTCCTTCGACGCAGATGACTTCCACGCCCGCGTCGCGGGCGGCTACCAGGGTGGGATGGTCGGGGGCGCCGTCGGTGACGATGGTCTGCACTTGGGACAGCGCGGCGATGCTGACGAAGGTCACCCGGCCGAGCTTGCTGCGGTCGGCGGCGACGATGACGCGGTCGGCGCGACGGCTGGCGGCCCGCTTCACCTGGCTCTCGGCCTGGTGGTAGTCCGAGATCCCGCGCTCGCCGTCGATGCCTGCGACTCCCATGATGTAGGTGTCGCAGTTGTAGTTCGCCAGTGTCTGCTCGGTGCTGGGGCCGATGAGGCTCAGCTCACCGGAGCGCAGTTCGCCGCCGGTGAGAACGACGGTGGTCTGGGGCTCGTCGACAAGTGCCAGCGCCACCAGGACGCTGGGGGTCACGACAGTCAATCCGAGATCGCGCCCCTTGAGTGAGTGGGCGACCGCGAGTGCGGTGCTGCCGGAGTCGAGAATCACGGTCTCGCTGGGGCTGATCAGGTCGGCCACCACATCGGCGATGTGGTTCTTCTCCTGAGCGGCGTCAGCCACCCGGGTCGCAAAGGATGGTTCAGTATCTTTGCCCTGCATGGCAATTGCGCCACCGACCACCCGGCGGACGACGCCGAGTGACTCGAGGGCCTCGACATCGCGCCGGATCGTCATCTCGGAGACGTCGAACTCGAGCGCCAATTCGGCGTATCCGACCTCACGGTCCGCGCGCACGCGCTGTTCGATCTGATCCCGACGACGCTTCAGGTCCACCGTCACGCCCGAGCCATCTGTGGAAAATTCACAGAAACTTCTCCGTTTATCCGACTTGTCGCCTCGTTGTGGAGGCGTGAGTGTGAATATATGACACCGGCTGTGGACTGTCCACATTTAGCTCCATGCTTCGCTCGAAGACTCGGGTCGGTTCGCCGGCGCGCGCCTGTGGAGCGGATCTACGGGGTGGCTGGCGTAGCCCGCACGGCACCCTGGGAAAACATTTCACCGACAGCGGAAAAGTCTCGGACTTCGCAGAGCCCACTCTCAGTACTGTCTCAGCGACAACGGGCATCTTGTCCTTAAGCAACTGTGCTCTATGGCGTTTGAGAAAGAGAACGAACACGATGACTAACCCGTCGCGGTATCCCACGAACCGGCCTGACCCCCGTCAGGACCCGAGTCATTCTGCGGCACAGTACTACCCGGATTCGGCCTATGACTGGCGCTATGCACAGCAGCCCACCGCGTCGTACCCCGGACCCGCGCAAGGTCCGTATCACGCTGGAACGCAGCCATTTTCGGCGCCCTCGACTCGACGTCACCGGCGTTCGAAGAAGGGCCGCGGCACCTTGCTGGTGGGCGCCTTGGCGGTGGCCGTCGTGAGCGCAGGGGTGGGTGCGGCAGCGGCCGTCACCACCGAGACCGATCACTCGGCCGACATGCAGGCCGCCATCGCCGCCGCTCCCAGCCAGCCGGTGGCAGCAGATCTGCCACCCGGCTCCGTCGAGCAGGTGGCTGCCAAGGTGATGCCCAGCGTGGTCAAGATCGAGATCCGCATGGGTCGCCAGGGCGGTGAAGGCTCCGGCATTGTGCTCTCGCCGGACGGCCTCATCCTGACCAACAACCACGTCGTGGCCGGTCTGCCTGGCGAGGGTGGGGCGCAGCAAGCATCCACCGGGGGCGTCACCCAGACGGTGACCTTCTCCGATGGTCGGACGGCTCCGTTCAGCGTCGTCGGCACCGACCCTGCCGGAGACCTGGCTGTGATTCGCGCGCAAGGGGTTTCTGGCTTGACACCCATTGCCATGGGTTCGTCGGCCGATGTGAAAGTCGGGCAGGACGTCGTGGCCATCGGATCGCCGCTCGGACTTCAGGGCACCGTCACCACTGGCATCATCAGCGCCCTGGACCGGCCGGTCACCGCGGGCGGAGGTCCTGATGAACAGCTCTCGGTACTCGACGCGATCCAGACCGACGCCGCCATCAACCCCGGCAACTCCGGCGGCGCGCTGGTCAACATGAACGGTGAACTGATCGGGGTGAACTCGGCCATCGCCACCATGGGCGGCGGCGAGGGTTCTGCCCAGGCGCAGAGCGGCTCCATCGGGCTGGGCTTCGCCATTCCGGTGGACCAGGCCAAGCGGATCGCCGATGAACTGGTCTCGACAGGCACCGCCACCCACGGTTCGCTGGGCGTGCAGTTGGGCGACAACCCCAGCGCCACCGGGGCGGCCGTCGCCCAGGTCGAAGCGGGCAGCCCGGCCGCTGCAGCCGGCCTGCCCAGCGGGTCGGTGATCACCAAGCTCGACAACCGGGTGATCGACGGCCCGGAGTCCCTGATCGCCGCGGTGCGGTCCAAGGCGCCCGGTGACACGGTGTCGCTGACCTATCTGGATGATTCCGGAGCCGCGCAGACCACCGAGGTCACGCTAGGCCAGGCGTAACACTTCCCCCACGAGGCCTGCGGTCGTACCCCCACGACCGCAGGCCTCACTGGGTTTCGGCAGTGCGCTTGATCGCCGCCAGCGTCTCCGGAATCCCACGATGGGCAGCCTCGGTGCGCTCGGCGATCTGTGCGTCGGCCTGATCGCCGTATCGCTCCTGGAACCCGGCCAGGCCCTTGGGCAGGAAGGTCCACTCCTCGGTCAGGCGGGTACCGCCGTCGATCGGCGTCATGACAAAACCCCAGCGCACCCATCCGTTGTTGACCTCCCAGGCGAACTCTCGTCCCGGATCTGCCACCACCACCTGGCTGCGTGTCTCCCAGGTGCGCTGCGGGGTCTGGTTGCGGCCGGTGAACCACGCGCCGACCTGCGGGCCTGCACCCTCATCCCACCAGCACGCACGGCAGATCGGACTCCACTGGCCCATCCGGGTCACGTCGGCGATCAGGGCGTAGAGCTCGTCGGCATCGCGGTTGACGTCGATGGACGCGGAGTATTCGATTGCAGACACACCTCAGTATTGCAGCGTCGACCCCTCCGACGAATCGGCGCAATTTGACAGCCGTCTAGTAAACTCGGCACACGTCGCGGGCAAAGACGTCCGTGGCATCGTCGCGAGAGGTCGATTGATGACAGCGAACCCCGCACGGCAAGTTCACCTGCCGCCCGGCCGGCCCGCCATCGTTCGCGGGGCCGACGGCACCCGGCTGCACACCGAGGTCTTCGGACCCCGCGATGGCTACCCCATCGTCCTGGCACACGGCATCACCTGCGCCATCAGCGTGTGGCATGAGCAGATCAACGATCTGGCCCGCGACTACCGGGTGATCGCGTTCGACCACCGTGGTCACGGCCGCAGCGGCGTTCCTCCGCGCGGCCACTACAGCCTCAACCATCTGGCTTCCGACCTGGACGCGGTGCTGGAGGCCACGCTGGCACCGGGCGAACGCGCCGTCATCGCCGGGCATTCGATGGGTGGCATCGCCATCGCCTCGTGGGCCGAGCGTTATCCCCACAAAGTCGCGCAGCGCGCCGATGCGGTGGCACTGATCAACACCACCACCGGTGAAATCGTCCGCCAGGTGAAACTGCTGGCGGTGGCGCCGCGGCTGGCCCGCAGCCGAGTGGCCGTGGGGTCGGGCATCATACGCACCTTCGGCGGGATGCCCGTGCTGCGGGCGGCAGAACGACCGAGCAAGCGATTCGTGGCAGCACTGGCGGTGGGTCGCGACGCCGCTCCCGATGTCGCCGATCTGGTCTATGACCTGTACGCGTCCACGCCACCGGCAGGCCGCGCCGGTTGCGCCCGCGCCCTCATCGATTCGATGGAGAAGCGCCACATCCGGTTGCACGGCCTGACGGTGCCCACGCTGGTGATCGGCAGTGAACGTGACCGGCTGCTGCCCATCGACTCGTCACGCCGCATCGCCCGCGACGCCCCGAACCTGGTTGGCCTGGTGGAGCTGCCCGGGGGGCACTGCGCCATCCTGGAACGGCCCGCCGAAGTCAACCAGGAACTGCGCCTGCTCATCAAGAACTGCACGCAGGAACCGTCGTTGAGCGGCTAGTCGATTCGCTTCGATTGTTGCTTCGGCGACGGCCGGAGCAACAATCGAGCTGAAACTCCCCGTGGGGGCCGCAGCGCTCCTATCCTTGCCGAGGAACGGCTTGTCGACGCCCAGGGGGATCGATGGGTTCTTCGGATGAAGCGCCGGTGGTGTCTCCTTCACCCGTGGTGCGCCAACACACTTACGATCTGGCGCTGGACACCTATCGATACCTGCGCGGCGGGATGGTCGTCACGGTCGTGATGCTGGCTGCCGCGGTGGTGGGGGAGCGGGTGTCCACGGGATGCTGGCAGGCATCGATCAGCGCGTACTTCTACACCGCGGCCCACAGTGTCTTCATCGCCGCGTTGTGTTCCATCGGAGCGCAACTCATCGTCTACAAGGGCACCGATACCGAGGACGCGCTGCTGAACACCGCGGGTGTGTTGGCGTTCGGCGTCGCTTTTGTGCCCACCAGCGACGCCGAAGTGCAGGGCTGCCCGTCCGACGGCCCGTGGGGGCCATCGGATCGAGCAGTCACCAACAACATCGGGGCGGTCATCGTCGCACTGATGCTTGCGCTGGTCGTAGTGCTGATCCTGTATCGGCGGCGTGGTAGCCGGGGGCCGCGGTCGCTGGTTGGCGCCGTGGTGCAGGTGGCGTTCTGGGCCATCATGGCAGCCGGGGTGTTCGGTTTTCTGTTCCTGCGGGATCTTTTCGACTCCTACGCTCACATGACGGCGGCGATCCTGATGTTCGCCGCGATCATCGTCAACGTCTTCGTCAACGCCGTGCTCGCGCTTGTGACGCCGGCAAGCGAGCTCTCGCCGCGTCCGAAGTTGTTCGCCGCCTTGTACTTTGCGATCGGCGGTCTCATGTGCGTGACCCTGGTGGTGGTGCTGGTGCTCATCCGCTTCTGGACGGGATGGCAGCATGCCGTCCTGGTCATCGAAGCGCTGCTCATCGGTGAGTTCGCGGCGTTCTGGGTGGTGCAGACCGTCGAGCTCTGGAAGACCCCCAATCGCATCGAACTCATGCCCAAGGAACAGGGCGAGCAGTTGGCGCAGAACCGGATTCGGCCGGACTCGGACAATCTGATGGACGAGATCAGCGCGTGGCGTCAGTGCCCGCCCAAGGAGCGCTTCCTGCGGGCACTCTAGCGCCGGAGGTCGGCTACTCCACTGCCTTGCCGGACGAGCTGTCCTTCTCGGGGTCGGTCGACTTGTCGGTGTCCTTCACCCCGTCGGTCGACTTCTCGGCGTTCTCGTCCGGTTCGGCAGCCTTGTCCTCATCCACGGATTGCCCGTCATCGGAGACGATCTCGTCATCGCCGGCAGGTTCGATGTCGGCCGTGAGGTCCTCGTCGGTCTCCTCGTCCGTATCGAGCTGCGGCTCGGCGTCCTCGTCGTCGCCGCGGTTGCCGGACGACAACACAGTGCGGGTCTGGGTCACCGCGGCGTCGTCGGTGTTCTCAGTGCTCTCGGTGTTCTCGGCGACGAGGGCATCCTCATCCGGAGCCTCCTCTGCGACGGCCGCGGTGGGCTCAAGTTTCTTCGCGGCGGGCTTGGCCCCCATGTGTTCCCGCAGCCTCTGCAGCCCTTCGTCGATGGCGCCGGGAAGCTGCTGGGCGGCGGTGGCCCACACTTTCGGCGGCGCGAACAGCTGCATCGGCGTGTACACGCTGGGATCCGACAATGGGTTGTTGTCCTTGTAGGACGCATTGACCAGCACCGTCAGGACCGGTTCCACCACGTCGGCGAAGGCATTGCCGAAGTCGCCGCCGAAGTCGCGGATGGGCTGCAACATCGGCAATCCCTTGACCTCGTAGGTGACGTAGACGGTGGTGACCTTCGATTCGGGATCGTCGAAATCGTGCCGTTCGACGGTGCCGTCGGTGCGCACGATGTAGTAGCCGGAGGCGTTGGGGTCCAACGTGCCGTCGGCGCGCAGGATCTCCTCCGGGATCGGCAGCTTGTCCTGTTGCTGATACCGGTAGGCGTAGGCGATGATCGCGTTCAGCAGTGCGGGCAGATTCGAGATGTACGTCGGTGCACTGGAATTCCAGGCGTACTGATAGCCGACGTCGAGGATCTGGACGCCCTCGAGATCGTTGGGCACCGGTATCGGATTGACGCCCACCAGCGCGAAGAACGGGTATCGGGTGGCATACCCCCCGTTGGGTCGGTCGACGTTGTTGTCCAGGATCCACAACGTGTCGTTCAGCCGGGCGCCGTCGGGATCGGTGTGGGCCAGCCAGGTGATGACCGCGCTGGCGTTGCCCGCCCCGCGGCCCGAGCTCACCACCACGTCGGGTTCGTCGTCGCCCTGGGCGGCGTCGAGCGCGCTGAGGATGTTCTGGGCGCCCTGCCAGAACTGGATCAGCCGGAAGGGGGCGATCGCGGTGTCGCCGTAGGTTGCGTTCCAATCGATGCCGTAGAACCGATCGATGCCCTGGGCGTTCCAGTTGGTGGCACTGCCCGGGGTGATGGTCGCCGTCAGCGCCACCTTCTCCCGCGACGCCACCTGCGGCACCGTCGTGGTGAGGGCCACCGCGGCCACCGTCGCCATCGCCATACCTCCGATGACCGTCGGCGTCACAGCACGTTTGAAGACCTTGCCCATTCTCAACCTCCCCGGACCGCCCCTGCGTGTCGAGCCCGAAGGTACTGTACTGCGACTCAGCCGAGCATCGCGGTGACTTCCACCGCGACGCGCAACCCGGATCGGACGGCACCGTCGAGAAATCCGGTCCACTCGTCGGCGGTCTCGGTACCCGCCCAGAAGATGGGGCCGACGGGTTCACGCAGCCAGCGTCCCACCGTCGTCCAGGATCCCGGCGGCACCGCAGCGGTAGGGCCGCCGGGCGAGAACGGCTCGGATCCCCACCGGAAATCCACATAGTCCACGGGACTGCGGGCGGCTTCGCCGAACAGCTCGGCAAAGCAGTCCAAGGCACGGTCCCGACGTTGCGCGTCGTCCCACTCGTCGAACTCCCTGGAGTCGACGAAACCCAGCAGCACACCCGGACCGGTGGACGCGCTGACGTCGAACGTGATGAACACCGGTCCCGTGTCGGACAGTGCTTGGCCCGATCGGCCGTCTGCCCGCCAGAACGGAGTGTCGTAAGCCGCGAATGCCTTGCTCAACGCGCCCTGCGGCCACACCCTGGGTAGCTGGGCACTGCCCGCGGGCAGTGCGGGGGAGAACGTGATGTGGCCGCGGTGCTGCGGCGGAACCGCGACCACCAGCGCCCGTGCGCTCACGGTCCCCGCCGTGGACACCACGCTCACCCCGGTGTCGGTGTACTCCACCGCGTCGACGGTGGCTGACAGCTGCACCCGCTCACCCAAGTCGGCGGCCATCCGTTCGGCGATGGCGTGAGTGCCGGCCGCGAAGTGGTCCTGCTGTGCGCCGTTGCGGACGTCGAGCATCCGGGCCAAGCCGCCGGCGGCCTTCACATAGCGCACGGCGTGCAGCAGCGACACGTCCGCGGGCTCACAACCCCACGTGACCCGAGACATGATCGCGAGCAGGTCGCGGGTGCTCTCCATCGCTCGGACCGCGGCCAGCCAGTCGGCCAGTGACTGGTCGTCGAGTGACTGCGCCCGCGGCGCCGTCCAGGGCTGGGCCAGCGGCACCGCGCGCACCAGCTGCGCGAACTGCCACTGGATCCGGGCGACGTCCATCAGGCTGACGATCGACAGTGCCGGGATGGTGCTGTTGTACGTGCGCACACGACCGCGCCAGCGGATCAGGTTGGCGCCACTGTTGTACGTCGGCGTTGTCGGACAGTCCAGTTCGGCGGCCAAGGTCAGTACGGCATCCTGGGTGGGTCCGACGAATGCCGCGCCAAGGTCCACCGGTACCCCGGCCACCGATCCGGGTGCGGTTCGACCCCCCACGCGGTCGCGGCCCTCGAGCACCAGTACCTCGTGCCCGGACCGGACCAGCTCTCGTGCCGCGGTCAAACCCGCGAACCCTGCACCCACCACCACGACGTCGACGCGATCACGCACGGATACCAGTCAAGCAGCATAAGCTGCGACCGTGAAGATCCAGACGGCATTGTTCGGTCCCACGGATGCGATCGCCCGGTCACACGCACTCAAAGAAGCTGGCGCCACCGGGGTTTTCACGTTCGAAGGCCCCAACGACGTCTTCGCCCCCCTCACCCTGGCATCGACGGTGGGAGGTCTGGATCTGATGACCAATGTGGCGATTGCGTTTCCGCGCAATCCCATTCACCTGGCGCATCAGGCCAATGATCATCAGCTGCTGAGCCAGGGCCGATTCACCTTGGGGCTCGGCACGCAGATCCGCACCCAGATCGAGAAGCGATTCGGTGCTGATTTCGACCGTCCGGTGGCCCGGATGGTCGACCTGATCAAGGCGCTGCGGGCCATCTTCGACGCATGGAACACCGGGGAGCGGCTACGGTTCGAAGGGGAGTTCTACCGCCACACGTTGATGACGCCGAACTTCAGCCCCGGGCCCAATCCCTTTGGGCCGCCGCCCATCTACGTCGGGGCGCTGGGGCCACGTCTGACCAGGGCCACCGCCGAGCACGCCGACGGATTGCTGGTGATGCCGTTCGGCTCGGCGAAGTTCCTACACGAGGCCACCATGCCCGCGGTGCGGGACGGCCTGGCCGCGGCCGGGCGCAGCGTGGGCGACTTCGCGGTGGTGCCGGAGATCATCGTCTCTGCGGGTGAGGACCACACAGCGGCGCGGCGGTTGCTGGCGTTCTATGGGTCCACCCCGGCGTACAAGCCCGTCCTCGACATCCACGGCTGGGGAGATCTACAGCCGGAGTTGCACACACTGTCCAAGCAGGGCCGCTGGCAGGAGATGGGCGGGCTGATCGACGATCAGGTGTTGCACACCATCGCCGCGTGCGGCACGCCCGCCGAGATCGCCGAGCACATCCGCAAACGTGTTGCGGGCGTGGCAGACACGGTGTGCCTGTATCAGCCCGGCCCCATTCCAGTGGACGTGCTGTCGGAAATCGTCGACCAGTTGTAGGGATTTCGGCGTGATTCCAACCGCTCAGCGGTCGTAATCACGCCGAAATCCCGCTAGGGGGCGACGGTCAGCCAGTCGGCGAAGCCGGAGGGGTCGTGGCGGCCCAGCGCACCGTGCTCGAACAGACCCCAGCCCTGTCGCTCCGTCCCGGCTTCGTGGCACACCGCGCGACCGACATGGTCGATGACACCGAAGCCGGCGCGGGAAACGATGGCGGGATCGGTCATGTCGTAGGTGAGACGCTCGGTGAACTCCGCACCCCTCCACACCCCGTGGATCCAGTCGGTGTCGCCACCGTAACCGCCGCCGACATGAATGGGCACGGCCAGTTTGGATTCCACTTCGAAGCGCACCGCGGAGCCGTCGCCCGCGGTGGCGTCGATGGTGGCACCGGTGGGAATGCGAGTGCCGGAACGATAGTGAATCCTGACCCGCGGCCAGCCGAGTTGTTCCACCCGGCCGTCTTTCCAGATGCGGGTGCAGTCGTTGAGCGAGCGGAAGCCGCTGGGTTCCTCCTGGATGATGATCACGATGCCGAAGTCGTCGAAGGCCACGGGCACGTACAGCCACCACATGCCTTCGAACGGCGGATCGGCGGGCCTGCCCGCGGGTTCGGCCTCACCGATGGGTCGGATGCCCCAGGACCGGTCTCTGGTGCCGATCCAGCGGGCCGGGTCGACGGTGATGTCCTCACCATCGATGTTGATGGTGCCGCTCCAGGCGCCCACCTGCGCGAAACGCTGGGCATCCAGGGTCACGCGAGTGCCCGCCCGGAGAATGTGGCGCTGTTCCTGGACCACGTCGAACAGACCGTCCCAGGTGAGGTCTGCGGCCACCCCTTCGGTTTCATCGAGCACGATGCGCAGCTTGTGCAGTGGTTCGTCGACCTCGACGCGGTAGTTGCCGACGTGTTGGTTGAGCCGGTCAGCGTCGATCGCATCGGAGAGGTGCACCGCGGTTTGCGTGTCCCCACTTCCGCCGAATGCGCCGCCTCCGCGGCGGGAGACCAGGAAGAAGGCGTCCTTGACGCCCAGGTTGGGGTAGTACCCGATGCCGGTGATGACGAAGATGTCGCCGGTGCGGTCATGGGCGTTGAAGTAGGACCGGTCGTAGAAGTTGCGATCGCTGGACCCCGGCCACGCGATGGGTTGGGGAAGTTGGTGGACCGGAAACTCATCCATAGGGCCGAGCATCAGTTGTCTTCTCCGATCAGCCGTTTGAGCAGGGAGGTATGGTAGAACAGCGATTCGACGTCGTGGGGCTTGTCGATCTCACCGAAGTGCACGCGGCGTGCGCCGGTGCGCATGAACACACATGCCCACACCACCGCCGAGTAGGTGTAGAACCACTGCAGGTCACCGAGTTCGAGTCCGGTGAGCTCACGATAGGTGGCGCGGACGTCGTCCTCGCGCATCACCCCAGGCAGACCGGGAAGGCCGGCGAGGCCGCAGAGCTCCTGAAAGACCATGTGCGCGAATATCATCCATGCCACGTCGAGCTCGCGGGGCCCGACGGCCGCCATCTCCCAGTCGAGTACCGCGGCGGGGCGGAAGTCGCGGTACAACACATTGCCTATGCGGGAGTCGCCCCACACCAGCACGGGTTCGCCGGCTGCCACGTCCTCGGGGAAGTTGTCCTCGAGCCACGTCAGGGCCCGCTCTACCAGCGGTGAGTTGCCGATGTCCGGCACCGAGAAGTCGTACCATTCCCTGAGCCAGCCGAAACGCCTGCGCAAGGCGGTGGATCCCGGTGGGTCGGCCTGGACGAGGAAGTCGAAAGTGTTGGCGGCGTGAGGAATTGAATGCAACTGTGCGAGGATCTCGACGGTGGCGTCCTGCAGTTCGCGTTGTTGTTCGCGTGCGGCGTCGAAGAACCA
This sequence comes from Mycobacterium sp. MS1601, assembly GCF_001984215.1. NCBI lineage: Bacteria > Bacillati > Actinomycetota > Actinomycetes > Mycobacteriales > Mycobacteriaceae > Mycobacterium > Mycobacterium sp. MS1601. The sequence goes on along the minus strand of NZ_CP019420.1, from coordinate 282,080 downwards.
GTTCCCGCCGAAGGTGTAGGGCATCACGTCGGGCGGGACGATGCCGTCCACGTGGTCCATCAGGAAGAACGGCGTGCCCAGCACCGAACCGGTGTTCTCCAGCCAGCGCATGGTGGGAACCGGGACGTCGGTGAGCTCGCCGGCCAGTCGCATCACTTCGAACTGATGGTCCAGGCGATAGGAGGAGAAGACCGGTACGTCGGCACTGGTGGGCGCCACCCGGGCCACCCACTTCTGCTCGACGGGGTTGTTGCCTTGGATCCACCGCCCCGTGAGCACGATGGTTTCCGAGGACATCCCGTTGGAGTCGATGCCGCTTTCGACCGTGATGTCCGGGGTGATCCCGCCGGGCATCACGGTGGACAGCCAGTCCGCGAGCACCTTCGGCAGGGTGGTGACATCCCGGCTGGAACGCTGCAGTCGGCCGACATCTTCGACGGCCGGTTCTGTGGCCATTAAATCCTCCGCGAGACTAATACGATACGGTGGGTAGCGTTATGAAAGCAGACCCGTACCCCGAAGACAAGCCTCCGGGTGCCGGACGTCCCCGCGACCCGCGCATTGACGCTGCCATACTCGCGGCGACGGCGGACCTGCTTGTCGAAATCGGTTACTCGAACATCACAATGGCCGCCATCGCCGACCGCGCGGGTACCACCAAAACCGCGCTCTACCGGCGGTGGTCGAGCAAAGCCGAGATCGTGCACGAGGCGGCGTTTCCCGCAGCACCCACCGCGCTGCAGATGCCTGCCGGCGACATCGCCGCCGATATCCACGCGATGATTGCCGCGGCCCGCGACGTCTTCACCTCCCCGGTGGTGCGGGCCGCGTTGCCCGGGTTGATCGCCGACATGGCCACCGACGCCGACCTCAGTGCCAGGGTGATGGCCCGGTTCGGTGATGTCTTCGGTGTGATCCGCCAACGCCTGGCCGACGCCGTCGAACGCGGTGAGGTGCACGCCGACATCGACCCCGACCGCCTAGTCGAGGTGATCGGCGGCACCACGTTGATCCGCCTGATACTCGACCCCGGCGGGGACCTCGATGACACCTGGGTGGCACAGACCGCGGCCTTGGTGGTGCACGGTGTGAAGAAGGAGCGTTGATGGGGGCGCGCCTCGACGGCGGCGTGGCCATCGTGACCGGGGCCAGCCGCGGTCTGGGTCGTGCGACGGCCTTGGCATTGGCCGCAGAGGGCGCTGCGGTAGCTGTGGTGGCGCGCACCGAACAGGTCTGGGATGAACGGCTTCCCGGCACCATCTGCGATACCGTTGCCCAGATCGAAGCGGCGGGCGGTCGTGCGGTCGCCATCCGTGCCGACCTGCTGGACGGCGACGACATCCCAAGGTTGGTGCACCAGGCCCGCTCGGCGTTCGGGCCGATCACCCTGCTGGTGAACAACGCCGCGTTCACCGCGCCGGGGCGCCCCGGCGCGGTGACGTCGCCGAAGCCCAAGACCGCAGCGGCTCAGTCGGACTGGCCACCGTTTGTCGGGACGCCGCTGCCGGCGTTTCGCAGGCACTTCGAGATCGCGGTGTTTGCCTCTTACCAGCTGATGCAGTTGGTGGTGCCGGACATGATCACCGCGGGCGGTGGCGCGATCGTCAACATCAGCTCGGTGGCCTCCCGGATCCCGGGTTCCGGGCCGTTCAGTGACTTCTCCGGTGGCGTCCTGCCCGGGTACGGCGCCTCGAAAGCGGCACTGGAACACCTCACCTCGTCGGCGGCCTATGAGCTGCAGCGCAGCAACATCTCGGTCAATGCGCTGTCACCGTCGCTACCGATGATGACGCCCGGATTATCCTACTACCGAACTGATTTCGACGAGACCGGCTCCGAGGCGGAGTTCGCTGAGGCTGTCGTCCGGCTGGCGCTGGTGGACCCGGCGCAGGTGACCGGGCGGACCGTCGGCCACCGCGAGGTGCTCGACGGGAGCTTCCGCGCTTTCAGGGGGTGATCGTCAATCGGGAGTCTTTGGTCCGATCCTGCGGGGTCTCCGAAGGCCGCGTGGCAGGTCCTTCGATCGGTGACGCACTCCCTGGTGGCTCACCTAGCCTCGCGAATCGGGATTGACCCCACGATGTCAGCTCAGCGGCTGCGGTCGGCGAACCTGTCATCGAGGAGGTTCAGATTCGCCACAGCGGTGGACAATCCGTTGCCGATCGGGGCCGTGGACGTGGAACAAGGCAGGCTTTGCGCAACCACGTTTGCCGCCACCCGAAGGGGCGCGCTGGTGACCCTCCGAGACGATCTCGGGGGCCAGCTCGTCGTCGCACCGGCCGGTCGGCGGCGCCGACATCACTGAATGGTTTTCAGTAACTCCTCGCTGAGCTGCCACAGGCGACGGGCGGACTCCGGGTCGATGGCATGCGGAGCGACCTGAGCGGGAATGGGCTGATCCGGACTGAACGTCATGGGCACGTCTTCGTCCACCAGGGGCGAGATGTCGTTGTCCATCAGGTAGACACCACCAGTTCCGGCGAGCAGGGGACTGGCGGCGGCAAAGACGATGGTGGAAGCACCCTGCGCCGCGGTCTTGCGTCCGGTCTCGGGCCGGATGATGGCGTTCCCCGCCTCGTCGATGAGGCCCATCGCCCGCAGCTGCTCCGATCCGCCGGATGAGTTCAACGCGGTGCCCACCACCACACCCGGATGCACGGCGTAGCCGCGGATGCCGTCGGCGCGGTATCGGCGGTCCAGTTCGACCGTGAACAGTACGTTGGCGACCTTGGACTGTGCGTAGGCGACGTTGGGGTCGTAACCGGTGTTGAAATGTGGATCATCCCAATGAATTTGGCCGAAGCGTTGTGCGCCGGACGAGACGGTGACCACCCGCGCGCCCCGGGCGGCACGCAGTGCGGGCAACAAACGGAGTGTCAACTGGAAGTGGCCCAGGTGGTTGGTGGCGAACTGCGCCTCGTAGCCACGGGCATCCCGGATCACCTCCGCGGGTGCGGGTAGTCCGGCATTGTTGATCAGGATGTGCAGCGGCCGGTCCGATTTCAACCAGCGGGCGGCAAAGTCGTCGATGGACGCCGGATCCATCAGGTCCAGTCTGCTGACCTCGATGGTGTCGTCGGACAGTGCTTCAGCTGCTCGTTCGGGGTTGCGTGCCGCGGCGGTGACGGTCGCGCCGGCGGTTGCCAGGGCGCGGGTGGTCTCGCGACCGAGCCCCGCGTGGCCGCCGGTGACGACCACTCGGATGCCGGTGAGGTCGACGCCGGCGAGGATGTCGGTGGCGGTGGAAGCGGCCGTGAAGCGGGAGCCCAGGGGATGTTGGTTGTGAGAACTCATGATCGGCTACCATCTGCTAAGCGGAACAGTGCTCCACATCAATATATGGAACCATGTTCCGGTTAGTCAAGGAGGGCTGTGGAGCAGCGCCGTCGCGCGGACGCGCAACGCAACATCGGTGCCGTGTTGGACGCCGCGAAAGCCGTGTTCGCCGAATCGGGGGTCGATGCCCCGGTGCGGGAGATCGCTGTCCGGGCCGGCGTCGGGGTGGGCACGCTGTACCGCCATTTCCCGCAGCGCTCGGATCTGATCGTGGCAGTGTTCAAGCACGAGATCGACGCCTGCGCGGCTGCCGCCGATGACCTCGCCCAGGACGTGGCGCCAGACGAAGCGTTGGTGCGGTGGCTCTATCGGTACGCCGAACTGCTCGGCACCAAACGGGGATTGGCGGCGGTGTTGCACTCGGGCGACGCCGCTTACGACGCCTTGCCCACGTACTTCGAGACACAGATGCTGCCACGAGTGCGGACACTCCTGGATGCGGCATCGAACGCTGGCGGCCTCCGGGCTGACGTGGAACCCAATGACCTCCTGCACGCGGTCGCGTGCCTGTGCATGTCCTCCGATGCGGAGCAATCAGCACGCATGCTCGGATTGCTGATCGACGGCCTGCGGTACCAGGCTCCCGAACGGTGAGTGATCTGCCGGTTGTTGCGACGCATGCACATCACAAGAAAAGAGCCGAGTTGTCGGCGAAGTCGAGCAGCGGCTGGGGGAGTGCGCCGAGGGCGAAGGTGACGGCGGCAGTGACGGTCACGGTCGCGATGGTCAGTGAGCTGGGGTTCACCACCTCCGGGGCGTCAGCCGGCGGCTCGGTGAAGAACATCAGCACGATCACCCGCACATAGAAGTACGCCGCGATGGCGCTGGCGATCACGCCGACGATCACCAGCGGAATCGCGCCACCTTCGCCCGCGGCCTTGAACACCGCGAACTTGCTGACGAAGCCACTGGTCAACGGAATACCTGCGAAGGCAAGAAGGAACAAGGAAAACACCACGCCGACAACTGGGTACCGCCGACCCAGACCGGCCCACTGCTGCAGAGCAGTTGCCTCCTCGCCGGCCGAAGTGCGTACCAGACTCACGACCGCGAAGGCGCCCAGCGTCGAGAAGCCGTAGGCGAACAGGTAGAACAGCGTGCCGGACAAGCCGTTGTCGTTGAGTGCGATGACACCGGTCAGAATGAAACCGGCATGTGCCACAGCCGAATACGCCAAGATGCGCTTGACATCGGTTTGGGTGACGGCGGTGACGGTGCCCACCACCATGGTCAGGATCGCGATCGCCCACATCATCGGCCGCCAGTCGTCGCGCAACTCCGGCAACGCCACGTAGAAGATGCGCAGCATCGCGCCGAAGGCGGCGACTTTGGTGGCGGCGGCCATGAACGCGGTGACGGACGTGGGGGCACCCTGGTAGACGTCTGGAATCCACGAATGGAACGGCACCGCACCAACTTTGAACAACACTCCGACGGCCAACAAGCCGATGCCGATCAACACGATCGCCGAGCCTTGCGAATCCGACGTGGCGATGGCCTCAGCGATGCCGGAGAGAGAGAAGGTACCGCTGTAGCCGTACATTAGCGCGACGCCGTACAGGAAGAACGCCGACGAGAACGCGCCCAGCAGGAAGTACTTCAGCGCTGCTTCCTGGGAGAGCAGCCGCTGCCGCCGCGCCAGCCCACACATCAGGTACAGCGGCAGGGAGAGCACCTCCAACGCGATGAACATGGTCAAAAGGTCTTCGGCCGCCGGGAACAACAGCATGCCGCCCACGGCGAACATGGTGAGGGGAAACACCTCGGTCTGCATCACCCCTGCTTTGACGGCCACCTTCTCCGCCACACTGCCCGCGATGGCCGACGCCTGTGGGGTGAAGCCATCCAAACCTGTTGCCTGGGCGTCATTTGTGTGCGGGATGCGCTGTTCGGAGATCAGTAGGACACCGAGAACCGCGATCAACAGGATCGTGCCCTGCAGAAAAAGGGTGACCGGATCGACGGCCACCGCGCCCATCACCGCCAGTTGGCCCACCGTGCCATACACATTGCGTGCCAAGAACACCACGGCCACAAATGCGGCGGCCAACGCTCCCAATGCCAGCACAACCTGTGTGCGGTAACGCGCCGCCCGGGGCAGGAATGCCTCCACCAGGACACCGGCCACCGCGGCGCCGAAGACGATGAGCATCGGCAGGATCAAGGAGTATTCGACGCTGGGCGCGTTCACGGCACCGTTCCTTCCGCGATCGCGGGATCCTGTTGGTCGATGGTGGTGAGGGTGTGTTGCACCGCGGGGTTGATGATGTCCAGCGCCGGTTTGGGATACACGCCCAGCACCAGCAGCAGGGCGATCAACGGCGCGACCACGGCGATCTCGCGTGGCACCAGATCACCCACCCCCTTGCTGTCCACCGTGACGGGCCCGGTCATCATGCGCTGGTAGAGCCACAGGATGTAGACCGCGGAAAGCACCAAGGCAGCCGAGGCCAGCACTGCGAGCACCGGGTAGCGGGTGAAAGTGCCGATGAGGACCAGGAATTCGCTGATGAACGGGGCCAGCCCGGGCAGTGACAGAGTGGCCAGACCGGCGACCAGAAAGGTGCCCGCCAGCACCGGCGCCACCTTCTGCACGCCCCCGTAGGAGGCGATGAGCCTGCTGCCGCGGCGCGAGACCAGGAACCCGGCGATCAGGAACAGGGCAGCGGTGGAGATGCCGTGATTGACCATGTACAGGGTGGACCCGGACTGCCCCTGACTGGTCATCACGAAGATGCCGAGGATGATGAAGCCGAAGTGACTGATGGACGTGTAGGCGATGAGCCGCATGACGTCGGTCTGACCGATCGCGACGATCGCGCCGTAGATGATGCCGATGACCGCCAGCGTGATGACAAACGGACGGAACACCGTCGACGGCTCGGGGAACAGCTGCAGGCAGTAGCGCAGCATGCCGAAGGTGCCCACCTTGTCGACGATGGCCATCATCAGCACCGCGGTGGCCGGGGTGGACTCCACGGTCGCGTCCGGGAGCCACCGGTGGAACGGCCACAGCGGGGCCTTGATCGCGAAGGCGAACATGAACCCGAGGAAGAGCGCATTGAGGATGGCCGGATCCACCGCCAGTTCACCTGAGGACACCGCGGCGGCGATGGCGCGGAAGTCGAAGGTGCCGCCGTCGAAGGCAGGGCTGTTGGCCGTCACCACGTACAGCCCCACCACGGCGGCCAGCATCACCAGGCCGCCGAAGAGGTTGTACAGCAGGAACTTCACCGCCGCCTTGCCGCGACCCGCGCCCCCGAAACCGCCGATCAGGAAGTACATCGGGATCAGCATGGCCTCGAAGAACACGTAGAACAGCAGCACGTCCAGGGCCACCAGCGAGATCAGCACCATGCCTTCGACGGCCAGGGTGAGTGCCACGTAACTGTGCGCCGAGCGGCCCGACAGTGCCGTCTGGTCCGGGGTGTCGTTCCACCCGGCCAGCAACAGCAGCGGAACCAGGACCGCCGTCAGCACCACCAACGCCAACGCGATCCCGTCGACACCCAGGATGTAGCCGGTGCCGAACGACGGGATCCACGGGTGGTCCTCGACGAACTGGTATTGCGCGCCGGCCGGGTCAAACCCGATCGCGAGCACCAGCGCCACCGCGAGCACCGCCACCGCCACCGCCACACCCAGGTACTTGGCCAGCTGCCGGGCCGCGGCGGGCAGCAGGATGATCAGCGCGGCCCCCACCATGGGGACGGCCCACAGCACGGTCAACCAGGGGATGTTCATCACCACACCCTCACCACCAGCACGGCGCCGAGCACCAGGGCGGCGCCGGCGAGCATGGACAGCGCATAGGACCGGGCGAAACCGGTCTGGGCGGTGCGCATTCGCCGCGACGCGGCCCCGATCAGCGCGGCAAGTCCGTCGGCCGCTCCGTCGACGCCCTTGTCGTCCACGGACACCAGGTCGTGGGTGAGGCGCTGGCCGGGTCGCATGAACGCCGCCTCGTTGAACGCGTCGCCGTAGAGATCCCGGCGGGCGGCGACGGTCAGCGCCGAGACGTCCTGCGGCGCGGTCTCCGGCACCGGGCGCGTGGCGTAGCTGCGGTAGGCGACGCCGATGCCGGCGGCGACGACCACCAGGGTGATGGTGGTCATGGCCCAGACCGGGATGACATGGTGTGCCTCATGCGAGCCCACCACCGGCTCCAGGAACGTCGACAGCGTGCCGCCGACGGCCAGTGCGGCGCCCGCCCCGACCGAACCCAGGGCCAGCACCACCATGGGTGCGGTCATCACGGCGGGGGATTCGTGCGGATGCGCTTGCGCGTGCCAACGCTTCTGTCCGAAGAACGTCAAGAGCATGACCCGCGTCATGTAGAAGGCGGTGATACCCGCCCCCAGCAGGGTGGCCCCGCCCAACAGCGCACCCTTGAGTCCACCTGCGGCGAAGGCGATCTCGATGATGGCGTCCTTGGAGAAGAAGCCGGCCAGCGGGGGCACGCCGATGATCGCGAGGTAACCCAGGCCGAAGGTCACGAAGGTGACCGGCATGTACGTCTGCAGTCCGCCGTAGCGGCGCATGTCGGTCTCGTCGCCCATGGCGTGCATCACCGAGCCGGCCCCCAGGAACAGTCCGGCCTTGAAGAATCCGTGCGTCAGCAGGTGCATGATCGCGATGGCATAGCCGGCCGGTCCCAGGCCTGCGGCGAGCACCATGTAGCCGATCTGCGACATGGTGGACGCCGCCAGGGCCTTCTTGATGTCGTCTTTGGCGCAGCCGATGACGGCGCCGAACACCAGGGTGATCGCGCCGATGGTCACCACCGCGGCCTGGGCGATGGGGGCGGCGTCGTAGATCGGGCCGCAGCGCACGATCAGGTAGACCCCCGCGGTCACCATGGTGGCGGCGTGGATGAGCGCCGAGACCGGGGTGGGGCCCTCCATCGCATCACCGAGCCACGACTGCAACGGGAACTGCGCCGACTTCCCGCAGGCCGCCAACAACAGCAGCAATCCGATCGCGGTGACGGTGCCATCGGAGAGTCCGGGTACTGCGTTGAACACTCCGGCGTAGGACAGGGTGCCGGCATCGGCCCACATCACCATCAGCGCCACCGCCAGGCCGATGTCGCCGACGCGGTTAACCACGAAGGCCTTTTTGGCCGCGGTCGCTGCCGACGGTTTGTGCGACCAGAACCCGATCAGCAGGTAGGAGGCCAGGCCCACCCCTTCCCAGCCCAGGTACAGGCCGAGGAAGTTGTCGGCCAGCACCAGCAGCAGCATGGCGGCGACGAAGAGGTTCAGGTAGGCAAAAAATCGTCGGCGGTCGGGGTCGTGGGCCATGTAGCCGACGGAGTAGACGTGGATGAGCAGGCCGACCCCGGTGATGAGCAGCACGAAACACACACTCAGCGCGTCGAGTTGCAGGCCGAAGTCCAGCTGCAGCCCCGCGACCGGTAGCCAGGAGAACAGCACCTGGTGGATCACCCGGTCCTGCGGCGCCCGCGCGAGCAGCGTCACGAACTGCACCACCGCCCAGCCGAAGGCGGCCGCCATGGTGGCACATCCCAGCAGGTGCCCCCAGCTGTTGGTGGCGCGCCCGCCGAGCAGCAGCACCGCGGCGCCGGCCAACGGCGCCAGGATCAACCACAGCAGGTCCATCGGTGCCTCAGCCCCTCAAGAGGTTCGCGTCGTCGACATTGGCGGAGTGGCGGGTGCGGTAGATGGTCATGATGATGGCCAGCCCGACCACCACCTCGCAGGCGGCGACCACCATGGTGAAGAAGGCGACCACCTGGCCGTCGAGTTGTCCGTGCATCCGGGAAAAGGTGACGAACGCCAGATTGCACGCGTTGAGCATCAGCTCCACACACATGAACATCACGATGGCGTTGCGCCGCAACAAGACTCCGGCAGCGCCGATGGTGAACAGCAGTGCCGACAGGTAGAGGTAGTTCTCGGGGTTCACCGGAGGTCGTCCTCGTCGGGGGAACGCGGGTTCAGGATGGCGCTGACCGACAGCATCGAGCTCGAACCGTCGGGTAGCCGCGCCGGCACGTCGACCGCATTGTGCCGGGCATACACCCCCGAACTCGGCAGCGTGGTGGGGTGTCCACCGGGCCTGAACCGCTCGATCGCCAACTCGCGCTGTGTTTTCCGTCGCTCGAACCGCTCACGGTGCGCCAGCACCATTGCTCCCAGCGCTGCGGTGATCAACAGGGCGCTGGTGATCTCGAACGCCCACAGGTACTTGGTGAAGATCAGGGCCGCCAGGCCCTCGACGTTGCCGCCGGCGTTGGCCTGCGCCAGACCGGCGAATCCGCCGCCGCCGGCCAGGGTGGTCGACACCGACCCGATGCCGGCGATCAGCAGCATGCCGAAGCCGACACCGGATACCAGTGCGGCGATGCGTTGGCCACGTAGGGTTTCCACCAGCGACTCCGACGAGTCCACGCCGATCAGCATCAGGACGAACAGGAACAGCATCATCACCGCGCCCGTGTAGACCACCACCTGCACCACCCCGAGGAACAGGGCGTCCTGGGCCACGTAGAGCATCGCCAGCGCGATCATGGTGGACGCCAGGAAGATCGCGGAGTACACCGCCTTCGGGGCGGCCACCACACCCACCGCGCCGGCCACCGCGATGGCGCCCAGGATCCAGAAGGCGACGGCTTCGGCTGTGGACGTCATTTCACGCGACCCAGGTAGTAGTCGTCGTCCGTGGCGCCCTCGGCCATCGCGTGCGGCGGTGGCTGCATCCCGTCCTGCAGCGGGGCCAGCAGCTTGTCTTTGCCGTAGATGAGGTCGGCGCGGTTGTCATCGGCCATCTCGTAGTCGTTGGTCATGGTGAGAGCCCGGGTGGGGCAGGCCTCGATGCACAGCCCGCAGCCGATGCAGCGCAGGTAATTGATCTGGTACACCCGCCCGTAGCGTTCCCCGGGGGAGAACCGTTCCTCGGCGGTGTTGTCGGCGCCTTCGACGTAGATGGCGTCCGCCGGGCAGGCCCAGGCGCACAGTTCGCAGCCGATGCACTTCTCCAGACCGTCGGCGTACCGATTGAGTTGGTGGCGGCCGTGGTAGCGGGGCTCGGTGGCCTTGTCGGTATCGGGATACTGCTGAGTCATCGGCTTGGTGAACATCGAGGAGAACGTCACCCCGAAACCCGATACGCCGTCGAGGAATTTAGGCATGGGTGGTCTCCTTGCGGGGTATCGGCGGCACCGGGAAGGGGCTCTCGTCGGTGGGTGTGGGTGGGAGGGCTGCTCGGATGCGCCGGCGCCGCCGGGAGCTCCAGAGCACCACGACGGACAGGGCCGCCATCAGGAAGCCGAGGTAGACCACGGCGGTCACCCAGGGCGGCGCTCCGTTGCTGCGGACCTGGTGGGTGATGGCCACGGTGGCGATCCAGGCCAGGGAGAGCGGGATCAGCAGTTTCCATCCCAGGGCCATGAACTGGTCGTAGCGCAGCCGCGGCAGCGTGGCCCGCAACCACATGTACAGGAACAGGAAACCCCACACCTTGGCCACGAACCAGAGCACCGGCCACCACCCGGAATTCGCCCCGTCGATCATGCTCAGCGGCCACGGAGCCTGCCACCCGCCCAGGAACATGGTGGTCGCCAGCGCGGAGACCGTGGTCATGTTCACGTACTCCGCGAGCATGAACATGGCGAATTTCAGCGAGGAGTACTCGGTGTGGAAGCCGCCCACCAACTCGCCCTCGGCTTCGGGCAGATCGAACGGGGCGCGGTTGGTCTCACCGACCATCGCGGTGACATACACCAGGAACGAGGGCAGCAGCAGGACCACGAACCAGGTCTGGGCCTGGGCAGCGACGATGCCCGAGGTGGACATGGTGCCGGCGTAGAGGAACACCGCCACAAACGACAACGCCATCGCGATCTCGTAGGACACCACCTGCGCCGAGGACCGCAACCCGCCCAGCAGAGGATAGGTGGACCCGGATGCCCACCCGGCCAACACAATTCCGTACACCCCCACCGACGTCACCGCCAGCACGTAGAGCACGGCCACCGGCAGGTCGGTCAGCTGCAGGGGCGTGGGGTGACCGAACACCGACACCATCGGACCCAGCGGGATCACGGCAAAGGCCATGATCGCGGGGATCACGGCGATCACCGGCGCCATCAGATAGATCGGCTTGTCCACACCCGCCGGCACCAAACCCTCCTTGAGGGCGAGTTTCACCCCGTCGGCCAGGCTCTGCAGCAAACCGAACGGGCCCACCCGGTTCGGGCCGAAGCGCATCTGCATGCGGCCCAAGATCTTTCGTTCCGCCAGAATGGCCACCAGCACCGTCAGCAGTAGGAACACGAAGATGGCCAGCGCCTTGCCCAGCATCAACCACCAGGGATCCTGACCGAACGCACTCAGATCGGGATGACTCATGAGATGTCTCCTCGCGCGATCGTCACCACAGCACCGGCGCCGACACCCAGAAGCTGATACACCGGGCTGCCCGGTGCGTTCATCGGAACCCACACCACCCGCTCGGGCATCTCCGTCACCACCAGCGGCAGACTGAGCGATCCACGGGCGGTACCCACCCGCACCAGATCTCCGGCGGCCGCGCCGATCTCGGCGGCGGTGGCCGCAGACAGGCGCACCACCGGCGGCCGGGCGGTACCCGCCAGGTGCGGTTCACCGTCCTGTAACCGCCCGGCGTCCAACAACATCCGCCAGGTGGCCAGCACCGCCTCGCCGGGCTGCGGGGTGGGCGGTGCCGCGGACGCGACGTCGGGCGACGCCGGCGCCCGGCCGCCCCACACACCGAGGCGCGCCAGGTCGTCGCGGGCCGCGGCAGCGGAGTGGAAACCGAGATCAACGCCGAGCTCGTCGGCCAGGGTTTGCAACACCCGCAGATCGGAGGCGGCGTTGGTGGACAGGGCCGGACCGAACGAACGGACCCGACCTTCCCAGCTGGCAAAGGAACCGGACTTCTCGGTGGTCGGCGCCACCGGGAACACCACGTCGGCCAACGCGGTGACGGCGCTCTCGCGCAGTTCGAGGCTCACCACGAACGGGGTGTTCTCCAGGGCGAGGCGAGCGGCTTCGGGATCGGGCAGGTCGGCCGGCTCGACACCGCCGACCACCAGCGCGGCCAGCTCGCCGGCCTGCGCGGCCGCCACGATGGCGGCGGTGTCGCGGCCCGCAGCGGCGGGCAGCCGGTCGACGTTCCATGCACGCTCCAGCCATCCGCGCGCATCGGCGTCGGAGACCGACCGGCCGCCGGGCAGCAGGTTCGGCAGACAGCCCGCCTCCACGGCACCGCGCTCCCCGGCGCGGCGCGGAATCCAGGCCAGCCGGGCGCCGCTGCGGGCAGCCAGCCGGCAGGCCGAGGAGAATCCGCCCGGCACCGTGGCCAGACGCTCGCCGACCACTACGATGGTCCCGGCGGGCACCTCGAGTTCCGACAGTGCCTCGGCCTCGCTGCCGGGTGCGGTCATCACCAGCTCGGCACTCAGTTTGTCCAGGCCCCGGCTCAGGAACGGCGCCAGCGCCACCACCCGCAGGCCTTTCTTGCGGACCGCCTTGCGCAAGCGCAGGAAGACGATCGGGGATTCCTCCTCGGGATCGAAGCCGGCCAGCACCACCGCAGGAGCGGTCTCGAGGTCGGCGTAGGTGACACCCATCGCGTGGCCGGCCACGTGCGCGGCGAGGAACTGCGCCTCCTCGTCGGAGTGTGCGCGTGCTCGCATGTCGATGTCGTTGGTGCCCAACACCATTCGGGCGAACTTCGCGTACGCGTAGGCGTCCTCGACCGTGACGCGACCGCCCACCAGGACACCGGTCTGTCCGGCGGCCGACGCCAGGCCGAAGGCTGCGGTGGTGATGGCCTCCGACCACGAGGCCGGTCGCAGCGCACCGTTCTCCCGGATCAGGGGTGTCAGGATGCGATCACCCACCCGGGGATAGGTGAAGGCCCAGCGGCCCTTGTCGCAGTTCCATTCTTCGTTGACGTCGGGATCGTCGCCGGCCAGTCGGCGCAGCACGGTGCCGCGGCGGTGGTCGGTGCGCTGCGCGCAGCCCGAGGCGCAGTGTTCGCACACACTGGGGGTGGACACCAGGTCGAAGGGCCGGGCCCGGAAGCGGTAGGCGGTCCCGGTCAGCGCGCCCACGGGGCAAATCTGGACGGTGTTGCCGGAGAAGTACGAATCGAAGGCCTCACCGGTGGCGATGCCGACCTGCTGGAGGGCGCCGCGTTCGAGCAGGTCGATGAACGGGTCGCCGGCGATCTGGGTGGAGAAGCGGGTGCAGCGGGCGCAGAGCACGCAGCGTTCGCGGTCCAGCAGCACCTGGGTTGACAGGTTGATCGGCTTGGGGAAGGTGCGTTTGACGTCGGTGAAGCGCGTTTCCTCCCGGCCGTGGGACATCGCCTGGTTCTGTAGCGGGCATTCGCCGCCCTTGTCGCAGACCGGACAGTCCAGTGGGTGGTTGATCAGCAGCAGTTCCATCACGCCGTGCTGCGCCTTGTCGGCGGCGGGGCTGGTGAGCTGGGTGCGCACCACCATGTCGGGGGACACCGTGGTGGTACATGACGCCATGGGTTTGCGTTGGCCTTCGACCTCGACCAGGCACTGCCGGCAGGCGCCCACCGGGTCGAGCAGGGGGTGGTCGCAGAACCGTGGGATCTGCACCCCGAGCAGTTCGGCAGCGCGAATCACCAAGGTGCCCTTGGGTACCGAGATGGGCGTGTCGTCGATGGTCAGCGACACCATCTCGACGGTAGGGGTCTGGCGCTCCGGTTCGGTGACGGTCACGCGGGCACCTCCTCGGCGGCGAACAGTGTGGAGGCAGCGGGGTCGAAGGGACACCCACCGCCCAGGTGGGCCTCGTACTCGTCGCGGAAATGCTTGATGGACGAGATGATCGGTGAGGCGGCGCCGTCACCGAGTGCACAGAACGACTTGCCGAGGATGGTGTCGGCGATGTCGAGCAGCTTGTCGATGTCCTCCCGCGCGCCGCGACCGGTCTCCAACCGTTCGTAGACCTGCGCCAGCCAGTAGGTGCCTTCACGACACGGCGTGCATTTGCCGCACGATTCGTGGGCGTAGAACTGGATCCAGCGGCGCACGGCGCGCACTACACAGGTGGTCTCGTCGAAGATCTGCAGAGCTTTGGTGCCCAGCATCGACCCCGCTTTGGCCACACCCTCGTAATCCAGTGGCACGTCGAGATGGTCGGCGGTCAGCAACGGGGTCGACGACCCGCCCGGGGTCCAGAACTTCAACTCGTGGCCGGCGCGTACACCGCCGGCGTACTCGAGTAGCTCGCGCAGGGTGATGCCCAGCGGTGCCTCGTACTGCCCGGGTGTGGTGACGTGTCCCGACAGCGAGTACAGCGTGAAGCCCGGGGACTTCTCCGAGCCCATGGATTTGAACCAGTCCACGCCGCGGCGCAGGATCGGCGGCACCGAGGAGATGGACTCGACGTTGTTGACCACGGTGGGGCAGGCATACAGGCCGGCGACTGCGGGAAACGGTGGGCGCAAACGGGGTTGGCCGCGACGGCCTTCCAGGGAGTCCAGCAACGCGGTCTCCTCACCGCAGATGTAGGCCCCGGCCCCGGCGTGCACGATCAGGTCCAGATCGAACCCGGAGCCCAGGATGTCGGTGCCCAGGTACCCGGCCGCATAGGCCTCGGCCACCGCCTGCTGCAGCCTGCGCAGCACCGGCACCACCTCACCGCGGACGTAGATGAACGCGTGCCGCGCGCGGATGGCGTACGCGGCGATGATGGCGCCCTCCACCAGGAAGTGCGGTGTGGTCATCATCAGCGGGATGTCCTTGCACGTACCGGGTTCCGATTCGTCGGCGTTGATCACCAGGTAGTGCGGCTTGGCGCCCGCCGCGCCGTCCTGGGGGATGAAGGACCATTTGGTGCCCGTCGGGAAGCCCGCTCCGCCGCGTCCCCGCAGCCCGGCATCCTTGACCAGCGCGATGACGTCGTCGGGCGCCAGGTCCAGCGCGGTGCGCAGCGCCTGGTATCCGTCGTGGTCGTGATAGGTGTCCAGCGTCCAGGGTTGCGCGGCGTTCCAGAAGCGGCTCAGCACCGGCGTCAGCGGCGTTGCACTCATTCAGTCTCCCGTGGTGGACGGGTCGGTTTCCTCGGTGCCCGGCTCGGCAGGCACCGTCGCTGACGGTGCGGGGGCCGGTTCGTCGCGCACGGATTCGACGGCCTCCGGCTCGGGGGCGTCGGCGCTCGACGACGGCTCGGTGGCGGGACCGGTGTCCGGCGGTGCCGTCATGTCGTGGCGGTCGGCGATCCGCAGACCGGCCAGCGTGGCCGGGCCGGGCCCGGTGCCCTCACCGAGGTCCGTCGGCAGCCCGGCCAGCACCCGGCAGGTGGTGGTGAAGGTGGGCAGCGGGGTACCGCGGGTGGGCGGTGCCGGGGTGCCGCTGCGCAGTGAATCGGCGAGTGCCGTTGCGCTGGAGGGTGTCTGATTGTCGTAGAACTGCCAGTTGACCATGATGACGGGTGCGTAGTCGCAGGCGGCGTTGCACTCGAGGTGTTCCAGGGTGATGGCACCGTCACCTGTGGTCTCGCCCGGGCCGATGCCGAGATGCTCCTCGAGGGTGGCCAGGATGGCGTCGCCGCCCATCACGGCGCACAGGGTGTTGGTGCACACCCCGAGCAAATAGGTTCCGGTGGGAGTCCGCCGGTACATCGAGTAGAAGGTCGCCACCGCCGACACCTCGGCGTCGGTGAGGTTCAGCTGGGCGGCGCAGAAGCGGATGCCTGCGGTGGTGACGTACCCGTCTTCGGCCTGCACCAGATGCAGCAGCGGCAGCAACGCGGAGCGGGGCTGTGGGTAGCGAGCCAGGATGGCCGCGGCGTCGGCGGCCAGGCGGGTCTCGACGTCGTGGGGGTAGGCGGCGGGTCCGTGCAGGGGCGGTCCGGGTTCGTCGGGGCGCGGACCCAGCGCGAGATCGACGAGTGTCATCTGTCGACGCCTCCCATGACGGGATCGATGGAGGCCACCGCGGAGATGACGTCGGCGACCATGCCGCCTTCGCACATGGCGGCTACGGCCTGCAGGTTGGTGAACGACGGGTCGCGGTAGTGCACCCGGTAGGGCCGGGTGCCGCCGTCGGAGACCATGTGCACGCCCAACTCGCCGCGCGGTGACTCGACGGCGACGTACACCTGTCCCGGTGGGACCCGGAAACCCTCGGTGACGATCTTGAAGTGGTGGATCAGGCCTTCCATGGATCGACCCATGATGGTGGCGATGTGATCCGGGCTGTTGCCCAGGCCGTCGGGCCCCAGTTGCAGGTCGGCGGGCCAGGCGAGTTTCTTGTCGGTGATCATCACCGGGGCCCCGGCCAGGCCTTCGAGCCGCGCGACACACTGGGACACGATGCGCAGCGATTCGGCCATCTCGTCCACCCGGATCACATAGCGGCCGTAGCAGTCGCAGGCGTCGTCGGTGATGACGTCGAACTCGTAGTCCTGGTATCCGCAGTAGGGCGCTGTCTTGCGCAGGTCATGGGGTAGGCCGGTGGAGCGCAGTACCGGGCCGGTGATCCCCAGGGCTATGCATCCGGTCAGGTCGAGGTAGCCGATGTCGACGGTGCGGGCTTTCCAGATGGGGTTGTCCCGCAGCAGGGCCGACAGCTGCGCCAACCGGCCGGGCAGGATGTCCAGCAGGTGTTTGACGCGGTCGAGGCCGTCGGCGGGGAGATCGGCGGCCACGCCGCCGGGGCGGATGTAGGCGTGGTTCATCCGTAGGCCGGTGATGGCTTCGAAGACGGTGAGGATTTCTTCGCGTTCGCGGAAGCCGTAGAACATCGCTGACATGGCGCCCAGTTCCATGCCGCCGGTGGCCAGGGCCACCAGATGCGAGGAGATGCGGTTGAGTTCCATCAGCATCACCCGGATCACCGAGGCGCGTTCGGGGATGTCGTCGGTGACACCGAGCAGGTGTTCGACGCCCAGGCAGTAGGCGGTTTCGTTGAAGAACGGTGACAGGTAGTCCATGCGGGTGACGAAGGTGACGCCCTGGGTCCAGGTGCGGTACTCCAGGTTCTTCTCGATACCGGTGTGCAGGTACCCGATGCCGCAGCGGGCCTGGGTGACGGTTTCGCCTTCGATCTCCAGGATCAGGCGCAGCACTCCGTGGGTGGACGGGTGCTGGGGACCCATGTTGACCACGATGCGTTCCCCGGCGTCGCCGCCGGCGCGGGCGGCGGTGACGATCTCCTCCCAGTCCTGGCCGCCCAGGGTGATGACGCGTTCGGCGGGTTCGGTGAGCGGCGTTGTTCCGCGAGCACGAGACCCGGCGTCGACGGAACCGGCGGTGTCGGTCATGTGTAGGACCTCCGCTGATCCGGTGGTGCGATGGTGGCGCCGTGGTACTGCACCGGCACCCCACCAAGGGGGTAGTCCTTGCGCTGGGGGTGTCCCACCCAGTCATCAGGCATCTCGATGCGGGTCAACGCGGGATGGCCGTCGAAGATGATGCCGAAGAAGTCGTAGGTCTCACGTTCATGCCAGTCCACCGTGGGATACACCGAAAACAGCGACGGCACATGCGGATCAGCATCCGGACACGCAACTTCCAGCTGCAGACGCCGATTGTGAGTAATCGACATCAACGGATAGAACGCACGCAACTCCCGCCCGGCATCCTGCGGGTAGTGCACCCCGGAGACCCCGGAGCACAATTCGAAGCGCAGGTGCGGGTCGTCGCGCAACGTCTGCGCGACGACCGGTAGCCGGGAGCGGTCGACGTCGAGGGTGAGCTGGGCGCGGTAGACCACCACCCGGTGCACGGCTTCGGCGAAGACGTTGGCGCCCAGTGCTTCTGCGAGTCGGTCCACCACCTCGTCGAACCAGCCGCCGTAGGGGCGCGGTGAGCCGCCCGGTAGGGCGACCTCGCGGATCAGCCGACCGTAGCCGGAGGTGTCACCGGTGCCGGAGCCGCCGAACATGCCGCGGCGCACGCCGATCACCTCCCTGTCCGACATCTCTTTGTCCGTCATCGCAGCAACCCGGTCAGTTCGATGGTGGGTCTGGCGTTCAGGGCCGCTTTCTCGGCTGCGGCCACCACCTCATCGCGATGCACCCCCAACGGCATCTCGGCGATCTTGGCGTGCAGCGTGAGGATCGCGTGCAACAGCATCTCCGGCCGTGGTGGGCACCCGGGGAGGTAGATGTCGACGGGCACCACATGATCGACGCCCTGGACGATCGCGTAGTTGTTGAACATCCCGCCGGACGATGCGCAAACGCCCATGGCCAGAACCCATTTGGGCTCGGCCATCTGGTCATACACCTGCCGCAACACCGGAGCCATCTTCTGCGACACCCGCCCCGCCACGATCATCAGATCCGCCTGCCGCGGCGTCGCCGAAAACCGCTCCATCCCAAAACGCGCAATATCAAAACGCGGCCCCGCAGTCGCCATCATCTCGATGGCACAGCACGCCAACCCGAACGTCGCCGGCCACAACGACCCCTTACGCACAAAACCGGCCACCTTCTCCACCGTCGAGAGCAGGATCCCGCCAGGCAACTGTTCTTCTAATCCCATTCCAGACCACCTCGCCGCCATACGTAGGCATAGGCCACAAACACCGTCGCCATAAAAAGCAGCATCTCCACCAGGGCGAACATCCCCAGCTGATCGAAGGACACCGCCCACGGATACAAAAAGACAATCTCGATGTCGAAAACGATGAACAGCATCGCCGTCAGATAGAACTTCACCGGAAACCGCGCCGCACCCATGGGCTGGCGAGCCGGTTCGATCCCGCACTCGTAGGCCTCCAACTTGGCCCGGTTGAACCGACGCGGCCCGATCACCAACGCGATCCCCACCGACACCACGGCGAACGCAGCGGCAATGGCACCGAGAACCAGGATGGGCGTGTAGACGTTCATGCCGTCAGCTCCCGTCACTGTGGGCTGTGTCTCGTTTCATGTATACATGTGAGCTGGGACACAGCCTACCGATCTTGACTGGCACCTTGCCAGGTTTCGCTAGGATCAATCCAAGGCCCGGCGGCCGGATTCGGCGTGCCGAACCGGCATGGGGCACAAGGCAATTGCTGCTGCCCGGTGGGGCAGGCCTTAATCGGCCGGTTATCGGCCCGTCATCAGCGCGAGATGCCGCGCAGCAGGCCGGCCACGGCTTCACCCAGCCGGATGGGATCGATGGGGTGCGACACCGCCGCCTCGGCCCGTGACCACGTGGCCAGCCAGGCGTCGTCAGCCCGTCCGGTGAGCACCAGAATCGGTGGACACACGTCGAGTTCGTCTTTGAGCTGCTTGGCCAACCCCATGCCGCCGGTGGGTGCGGCCTCACCGTCCAGGATTGCCAGATCCACCTCACCGGCGTCCATGTGCTGGATGACGACCGGGGCGGTAGCCACCTCGAGGTAGCTCAATTCGGGCAAATCGGGGTGAATTCGGGTGCCCAACGCCTGCATCACCTGCTCACGGGTACGGGCATTGTCGCTGTAGACCAGGACACGGACCGGAGCCTGGGCTCGAGTGTCGGGCACGACCCAAGGCTAGGCCACTTCCGTTCCGGCTACCCGGATTTCGTGAACACGGCGGAGGCGACCAGCGTGGTGTCTGTCCTGACCATCCCGAGCAGGTTGCCGTCGACGTCCCACCGAGTGCGATCGATGGTGGTGGTGGCGGAGATCTGGACCGCGCCGTCGTTGAGCTGAGAAACCTGGGCCGGGAGCGTGAGCGGCTGGGTGACGCCGCGGACGGTGAGGCTGCTGCGCAGGTCCGCATGGCCGCCGGTCTGCTGCACCGCGGTGACGACGACGCTGAGGGTGGGGAAGCGGTCGACGGCGAAGAAGTCCTCCGACCGCAGATGCTCGTCGCGTTTGCGGTTGCCGGTGTCCAGGGACGCCGCGACGATGTCGATCCGACCGAATGCGGTACCGCCGCTCAGCTGGCCTTCACCGCTGAATTCGGTGAAGCGGCCCTTGACCGGGAGCAACCCCCAGAACGACCGGCACGTGAACCTCACCTCGGAACGATTCGGGACCAGCGTCCACACAGCGGCATTGTCGGGGTTGGCGAGCAACTGCTCCAGACTGGTCATGCCCTCAAGGGTGCCATCTCAGCCGGCCCTACGTACTCGTCGATGGCTTTCTCCTCATCGGTACCCGGGGTGGGCGGCGTCGACTCGGTGTGCCACCAGTATCCGCAGGGTGTCCGACACCTCCTGGGGTCTGTCGTCGAGTTCACCGCGGCGGATGGCCGCGGCCAGTTCGGCCTCATCGGGGTAGCCGAGCTCCTGCAGCGCCTCGAGCACCTTGGCGGCGTCACAAGACAGCAGTTCGCGCCACACCATTCGCAGGGCATTGGCTGCCACGCGCGCGTGGAAGTTGACCTGACCGGTGGTGGCCTCGCGAACATCACCGTCGAGGAAGTCGGCCACGGCGGCGACGAGTTCGGCGGCGGTGGGACGGCCGTACAGACCTGTCATGCGCCCAACCCGGTGTCGAGGAGTTCGAGCAGATCCCATTCGTTCTCACAGACCCGCCGTCCGATCGTGGCCAGCTCCACCGAAGGGTTCTGTCCGGACAGGTGCCGCTGTGCCTGGTAGCGGCAGATAATGCCCCATTGCAGGGTGGCCTGCACCAGCCACCACCGGAACGTGTCCCGGTCGAGCACCATGCCGGCCTGCTGTTCATAGGCCCGGAGGAGGTCCTCGATACTGCCCAGTCCGCCGGCCGCCAATGCGGGTGGAGCCCCGAACCGCCAGGCCCGTACACAGAACCACGCCAGATCCTCGTAGATCTCGCCGCAATGCACCAGTTCCCAGTCCAGCACCGCGGCCAGGCCGGTGCCTCCATCGATGTCGACGATGAGGTTGCCCATCCGGAAGTCGCCGTGCACCAGGGTGGTGCCGGTAGCCGGGGGTCTGTTGCGCTCCAACCAGCGCAGGGCCCACTCGAATGTTGCTGTGGTGTCGCCGATCTCGTCGAGCTGGTGGCGCCACTGCGTCAGCGGATCCCGCGGCTGCAGGTGTGCGTCGGCCGGGTCCACCCGGTGGATGGCGGCCAGCGCGGCTGCGCACTGGCGCAGCAACTGGGCACGCCCGGCATCATCGAGGCTGCGTTGGATGCGCCGCACGACGGTCTCACCGGCGATGGCGCCGCAGATCAGATACGGACTGCCCAACGCCGCGGCGGAGTCATCGGCGGCCAGGATCTCCGGAACCGGCGCTCCGGCGGCGGCGGCCAACGACTGCACTCGAGCTTCGAGCTCCATTCCGGCGCGCACGTCATCCGGTGGCCCGCAACGGAGTATCAGCGCCCTTCTCGTGTCCTCAGATACGGCGGTGAACGCCCACGTAGTGCGGCTGGCGCCGCCGGTGAGCGTCGTCAGATCCTGGACCGTCACCTCGCCGACGACCGGGCGCAGCACGTCGGCGAGCGCCCCCGTGTTCACCGACGGGACCCGAACTTGAGCATGCGCTGCGCCACCCGGCGAATCTGAATCTCCTCGGTTCCCTCGGTGATTCGGTATCGGCGGTGGTGACGATAGATGTGTTCGAACGGTTCGTGCCTGCTGTAGCCGACACCGCCGTGGATCTGCATGGCACGGTCAGCGGCCTCGCATACCAACCGATTGGCGCGATAGTTCGCCATCGACACTATGTCCGACACCTCCATGTGGTGATTGCGATCGAGATGCCATGCCGCGTAATACACCAGCAGTCGCACCATCTGCGCTTCGGTCTGCAACTCGGCCAGCGGCCACTGCACGGCCTGGTTCACCGCCAGCGGTTTACCGAACACCACCCGTTCACCCGCGTAGGCGGCAGCCCGGTCGAGGCAGTACTGGGCCGCGCCCAGGCTGCTGGCAGCTTGGCGAATCCTGTTTTCATGCAGGAAGGTCTGGCCTACTTCGAGGCCGTGGTCCACCTCGCCGAGGACCGCGTCGGCTGGTACCCGGACGTCGGTCAGGGTCACCTCGCCGTGATCGCTTGGCATGTTGAACGTCCACCAGTAGTAAGGCACGTCGAACCCGGGTGTGTCGGTGGGCACCAGGAACGCGGTGATGCCTACAGCCTGGCCGGCTTCACCGGCAGTGCGGGCAAACACCAGATCGTGAGTGGCGCGATGCACGCCGGTGTTCCACCGCTTGGCACCGTTGATCACCCACTCGTTCCCGCGAAGTTCCGCCGTGGTCGCCAACCAGGTGGCGTCCGAACCGTGATCGGGTTCGGTGAGCCCGAACGCCATGGACCGGTTGCCGGTCAACATCGCCTCGATCCAGTCCGCTTTCTGGGCTTCGGTTCCGAACCGGTCCATCATGATGACCTGAGGGAAGTTTCCGACGATCGACGACTCGTCCTGCAGGTCGTTGTGCAACCCCAAACCCTTGTGCGCCAAATGCTCCCGGATCACCGCCATGTCCAGGTTGCTGGCGCCGCCACCGCCGAACCGCGAGGGCAGGCCATACCGCAACCAGCCGGCCTTGTCGGCGCGACGGCGCATCTCGTCGAGCAGATCTTCCCATTCCCTGGCCGGTACGCCTCCGTTGTCGAGGTCGGTCCTGGCGAACTCGCGCCGCCGGTCGAAGTACTGCATGTTCTCGCGCTCCAGCGGCTTGATCTCTGCCTCGATGAACGCGTCCATCTCGGCGAGAACTCCCGGAAGGTGATCCGGCAGGGTGAAATCCACGTTGATTTCCTCTCTGGAACTCAATGGCCGTACAGGGTCTTCTTCCAGATGGTGGCCAGGGTGCGGACGGCGTCCCGGTCATCGGTCCGCACGCCCAGCGCGGCGGCGTCTGCTCGCAGATACACCGTGGTGAACTGTTCGAACAGCAGCGCGACGGCCAGGGCGATGTGGTCGGGGTCGAGGTCGGTGCCGTAACCCTGCTGCTGGGCCTGCAGCACCGTGGCCCGGACGATGTCCATGCCGAAGCGCCGGAACTCGTTCTGCACGTCCGCAAACCGCGGTTGCCCGGCGGCCAGCTGGTCGACGGCCACCATGATGCCGATGTTCTGCTTGAACATTTTCCAGTAGCCGGTGACGGCAGAGGTGAAGAACTCGCTGTCGTCGGGGGAGTGGGGCAGCCCGATATCGGAGGGTTGGACCACGTATTGCAGGAACGACTCGGCAAGCGTCGCGAGCAGGTCTTCCTTGTCGTCGAAGTACCGGTAGAACGCTGCGGCTGACTTCCCTGCGGCTGCGGTGATGTCAGCCAGCGTGGTGGCATGGAAACCACGTTCGGCGAACAGTTTCCGAGCAGCCTGGGCAATCGCGGCCTTGGTCTGTATGCCCTTGGGGGTCAGCGCGGCCGGCACTGTCAGGCCAGAATCCGGTCGCCGGCGCGCAGCAGGGCGCTGGGCAGCTCATGACCCACCAGCCGCTGGGCCACCGCGGCAGCGGCGATAGCTGCGGGCAGATCGACATCGGTGGGAATCCCGCTGTCGCGCAGCAAATATGCCAGATCCTCGGTGGCGATGTTGCCGCTGGCGCCGGGCGCAAACGGGCAGCCACCCAGCCCACCAACGGAAGCGTCCAGGCGGGTGACTCCGGCACCGATGGCGGCGTAGGCGCAAGCGAGGCCGGCTCCGCGGGTGTTATGGAAATGGGCGCCCAATGGCAGGGCACCCACGACCGGGTGCAGGTAGTCGATCAGAGCAGCGACCCGGCGTGGTGTGGCGGTGCCGATGGTGTCGGCTATGGCCAGCCTGTCCACGCCCGCGGCCGTCGCCGCGGTGACCACTCCCAGCACGCGTTCGGGCGTGGTGGGTCCGTCGAACGGACAGTCCCAGGCGGTGGCGACGATGACCTCGACGCGGACTCCGTTGTCGTGGGCGATGGCGACGATCTCCGGGATGTGTGCGCTGGCCTCGGCCGTGCTGCGGCCGACGTTGGCGCGGCTGTGTGCATCGGCCGCGGACACCACGTACTCGATGGTGCCGAGCCCGGCCGCGATGGCGCGTTTGGCGCCGTTGGGGCTGGCCACCAGGGCTGAGAATTCCACGGCGTCACCAAAATCCGCGAGTACGGCCGCCAGCTCCGGGGCGTCGGCCAGCGCAGGCACCTTGCTGGGGAGACAAACGCGGTGGCCTCTATTTCGCGGACACCGGTGGCCACTATGGCCTCCAGCAGTTCGATCTTGGCGGTCAAGGGGATGGGCGCCTCGATCTGCAGGCCATCGCGCAATGCGACCTCCCTGATGGTGACGTGATCGGCGGTCACAGCACGCCCTCGGCCTTCAACTGATCCAGTTCCCCGGCTGAGCGGCCCAACAGGTCTGCATAGATCTCGGTATTGTGCTGGCCGGGATGCGAGGATCCCGAATAGCGCACGGTGCCGGGAGATTCGGAGAGCACCGGCACCACGCCGGGGCCCAGCACGGTCCGCTGCACCCGGTCATCCCAGTGCTCCACCAGCATTCCTCTGGCCCGCAGTTGGGGGTCGTTTACCACCTCGGCCACGGTGTTGATGGGACCGGCGATCACGCCGGCCTCCGAGAGGATCGAAATGATGTCGTCCGGTTGGCGCTGCGCGGCCCAGTCGCCGATCAGCTTGTCCAGCTCGTCCTGGTTGCGTCCGCGGGCGCCGTGGTCGACGAAGCGGTCATCTCCTGCGAGCTCCGGTTGTCCCATCGCCGCGCACAACCGGCGGAACACGGTGTCCTGGTTGGCGGCGATCACCACCCAGCTGCCGTCGGCGCTGCGGTAGATGTTGGATGGCGCGATGCCCTCTAGTCGGGTGCCGGACGGGCCACGCACCACACCACCGATGTCATAGTCGGGAATGGTGGATTCCTGTACAGCCAAGCAGGATTCGGTGAGAGCGGTGTCCACCACCTGACCTTCGCCGGTGACGGTGCGCCGGTACAGGGCGGCAAGTGCACCCTGGGCGGCGAACATTCCGGCCAGGCTGTCGCCCAACGAGAGCGCCAGCCGGGGTGGCGGGCCGCCGGGAAAGCCGTTGAGATGGCGTAGTCCGCTGGCAGCCTCGGCAACAGAGGCATAACCGGCGCGATGGGCGTCGGGCCCGGTCTGTCCATAACCGGATACTCGCACCAGGATGATGCCGCGGTTTCGGGCGTGCAGTACGTCGTAGCCGAGATTCCAGCGTTCCAGCGTGCCGGGTCTGAAGTTCTCCACGATGATGTCACTGCAGTCGACGAGTTCGAGGAACAATTCGCGGCCGGCGTCGGTGCGCAGGTCAAGGGTGACGGCCTTCTTGTTGCGGGCGTGCACAGCCCAGAAGAATCGGTGTCCGTCGAGCTCGGCCTGCCCCCAGGTGCGCAACGGATCCGGCGCGTTGGGCGGCTCGATCTTGATGACCTCGGCGCCCATGTCGCCGAGCAGCCGACCGGCGAACGGCCCCGAGATGAGCGTGCCGACCTCCAGAACGCGTATACCGTCCAGTGCGCCTGCGTTCATGCCCGATCCGCTCCCTCGCTGGTGCCTGGCGCTTCTCGCTGGTGGGCACGTGTCATCTGGACCTCCTGCGAGAAACCGTGTCGGTGTAGCCAGTCAGAACACACGCCGACTGCCTGTCGTAGCGTCTCACGCTGGGTGGGCCCGGCGTAGTAGTGATTGGCACCGGGGATCTCGTGCATCTCTTTGTCCGGATGCCCGATGGCCTCGAAAAGCCGGCGGGTGTGACTCGGGGTGCAGGCGTCGTCGGCGAGGTTGCCGATCACCAGGGTGGGCACGTCGATATCGGGCCCGGCCTTCACCGCGTCGCCGTTGGCGTCGTCATAACTCCACTGCGACAGCCAGCTGCGCAGGGTGCAGAACCGCGCCAGGCCCACCGGGCTCATGTTCACCACGCTGGGGTCACCCAGGTAGCAGGTGCCCGGTTCGCGTTCATTGGGGTCGACGGCGGGATCCAGCCAACGCGGGTCTGCCATGGTGCCGTGCACGACGAACGCGAATTCGTCGTCGTCACGGCCGTGGGCCTTCAGTTCTGCCAGTTTGGCTTTCACCCAGGCGGTGATGCGACGATTACGCGCGATCTGCGCGTTGCGGTAGCGGTCGAGAAACTCCCCGGTGTACGGCGGCTGGTTCGGATTGTCCGGGTTGTAGAGATCCAGTTCCGGGTCGCGGTTGCCAGGGTCGGACTCATCGAGGATCGAGGCGTCCAGCCATTCGGTCAGCGTGCCGTGTCTGCTGATGTGCGCCGCCAGCAGCATGATGCCGTCGGCGGGGATCAGCCCCAGCTGGGTCAGATCCGGGCCGTCGCCCGAGGGGCTCGCGGTCACCGTCGGCGTGCGGGCCTGCTGCTGATAGAACACCGACAGTGAGCCGCCGCCGCTCCAGCCGGCCAGCACCACCTTGGGGTACCCCAGCCGATTCTTGGCGTCCTTGATGCATTCGCCGAGGTCTTCGACCACCTTCTCCATCAGCAGCGCGGAGTCGGTGCCCCGAAACCGGCTGTTGCAGTAGATGACATGGTGTCCGGCGCGGGCCAGGGCGTTGATCATCGGCAGGTAGGCGCCGCCACCGATGGGGTGCATGAACACCAAGACGGTATCCGACGGCTTCTCGGGCTTGAGCAGATAACTCTCCAGCACCACCAGCTCGGCCACACCGCCGTAGACATCGCGCACTGCCGAAGTGTTCTGATAGGCAATCAGATACGGAATCCGGTTGTAGCTGTGTGACACCTCAGTGCTGTCCCAGATCGTGGCTGAGCACCTCGGCCGAGGGCACCAGGCGGCGCCGGGTGTCGATGGCGATCACCTTCCAGTCCACCTTCGTGAAGTCGTCGAACTTGCGGCGGGCACGTTCGCGGGCCTTCTCCGGCGCGCCGTGGTGCACACCTTGTGGGGCATGGCTCAGAAGCCCAGGTGGCATGGGGGTTCCGTACAGCGAGCCGCCGTGGAAGAACGCGATCTCGTCGAAGTCCACATTGCGGTGGTACCAGGGTGTGCGTTCGGTGCCCGGCACACCCTCGGCGGGTTTGGGCAGGAAGTTCATCACGTGGACGCCGCTGGCCTGCATGAAGAGATGGACCGTCGGGGGGAGGTGCACACTGTCGGAGGTGATGACGTTGTAGTCCTCGATGTTGAACGTGAACGCGAAATTGTCGCCACGCCAGCCCACGACGTCGAGCGGGTTGTGCCGGTAGAACAGCGTCGTCGGGCCACCCTCGTGGATGAGGCGCACCCGGTACTCTCCGTCTTTCTGCGGGCCGTCGCCCGTTTCGACGGGTGCGGGCTCCGGGATGACAACCTGGGATGGATCGAATGGGAAGTGTCGTCCCAGTGGTCCCGGCGGGGGCACCCGGAACTCGTCGGTGGCCTCGATCATCAGCAGTGTGGTCTCGGAGTCCGGACGCTGCTGCCACGTACAGGCTTTCGGTAGGTACACCCAGTCGCCGGCGCGGTAGGTCAGCGGTCCGAACTCCGTGTCCAGTCGTCCCGTTCCGTTGTGTACGAAGCACAGCAGGTCGCCGTCGACGTGACGGGCGAAGTACGGCATCTGCGCACTGCGCCGTGACAGGTAGATGCGGCAATCGGCATTGGAGAACAACAACATCGGCCCACCGTCGGCGTCGGTGGCGTCGCTGGGTTTCAATTCGTCGGACAGCACATCGATGGGGCGCAATGGGCCGACTGACCGAAAGGCGGTGGGGTCGTGGCGGCGGTACATGAGGGCGGTGCGGCCGGCGAAGCCGCCGCGTCCGAGTTCGTCGTCTTTGAGGCCGTCGAGGTCGGCGTGGAGGCGCCGGGGGGTGATGCCTTTGCGAAGGTGAGTAAACGACTCCATCGGGTTACTCCTGTCGGACGTCGGCTAAAAGTGACGTTAACTTCACTTCTGCGCCACGGTCAACAGCTGTCAAGAAAATCAGGCCCCGTCGCGTGCCGCAGGAAGGACTCTTGTCGAGGCACACCCAGGGGGCGCTGCTCGGCGCCGGCGTCATACCGTGCCGGTTCAGGGCCTGCGCACCGCGAGGTGCATGATCGAGGGCATGACCCAGTTGGATGAGTTCGACGCATTGGTCGCCCACCAGGACGCCGAAGGCGGCATCGTGTTGCGGCACGAGGTGCTGCCCGTTTCGGCGCTCCCCGAGGGTGAGGTGCTGATAGCAGTGGAGTATTCGGGGGTGAACTACAAGGATGCGCTGGCGGTGATGCCGAAAGGTGGTGTTGCCCGGTCGTATCCACTGATCCCCGGCATCGATGTCGCGGGCACGGTGGCGGCGAGCAGTTCACCGGACTTCGCTGTCGGCGACACCGTGGTGGCACACGGTTATGACATCGGCACGGGCCGCCACGGCGGGTACTCCGCGTTGGCTCGATATCCGGCCGACTACGTGGTGAAGCTGCACAGTCTCACCGCGGCACAGGCGGCGGCGATCGGCACCGCGGGCTTCACCGCCGCAATGAGTGTCAACGCACTGAGGGCGCACTGGGTTGCCCCGGGCGACGGCCCGGTACTCGTCACCGGAGCCACCGGGGGAGTGGGCTGCGTCAGCGTCGACCTGCTGTCGGGGTTGGGATACGAGGTGGTGGCCTCCACCGGCAAACCCGACGGGTACGACCTGCTGCGTGACCTGGGCGCAGCGGAGGTGATCGACCGGGTGCCCGCGCCTGAGGAGAAGCTGCGTCCGCTGGGCAAGGCGCGGTGGGCTGCGGTGGTGGACTGTGTTGGCGGGACGACACTGGCATATGCACTGAGCACACTGAAATACGGTGGTGTCGCGGCAATCTCAGGACTGGCCGGATCCGCCGATCTGCCTGCCTCCGTGCTCCCGTTCATCCTTCGCGGGGTGACTCTGGCCGGTATCGACTCCGTGCAACTGGACATCGAAGCGCGGCGGGCCATCTGGCAACAGCTCGAAACCGAGCTGTTCCCGTTGCACCTGGACCGGGTCACCCGGGATGTCGCGGTGCTGGACGTGCCCGACGTACTCGGATCCATCGTCGGTGGTGGTGTCACCGGTCGCACCCGCGTTGTCGTCGAGAACGGATTCTGAGATGAGCGATCGCTTTCCCCTGGGGCAATTCGACGTTCACCGGGTCGGTTTTGGTGCCATGCAACTGCCGGGGCCTGGTGTGTTCGGCCCCCCGCGCGATCACGACGGGGCGATCGCCGTGCTGCGCAAGGCCGTCGAGCTCGGCGTTGACCACATCGACACCGCTCAGTACTACGGGCCGGACGTCGCCAACGCGCTGATTCGCGAAGCGCTGCACCCGTATCCGTCGAATCTGGCGCTGGTGAGCAAGGTCGGTGGTCGCCGTGACGACCAAGGCGCGTGGCTGCCGGTGAACGATCCGGCGGAGCTGCGCACCGGCATCGAGGACAACCTCCGTAGTCTCGGAGTGGAGCAACTGGCCGCGGTGAACCTGCGGTTGACTGAGAGCCCCGGTCCCGACGCGTTGTTCGACGACCAGCTGGCGGTGATGATCGCTGCCCGTGATGACGGGCTGATCGGCGGCATCGGGCTGTCGAACATCGAGGCCTCGCATCTGGTGCATGCGGCAGCACACACCGAGATCGCCTGCGTGCAGAATCCGTACAACCTGGTGGACCGCAGTTCCCAACCGGTGCTCGACGAATGTGTGGCCCGCGGTATCGCCTTTGTCCCGTTCTTCCCGTTGGGATCGGCCTTCGCGCAGGACAATCCGGTGCTGGGCAATGCTGTGATCCGTCGTGCCGCCGCGGAACTGGACTGCACACCCGCGCAGGTCGCGCTGTCCTGGACGTTGGGTGTCGCCCCGAACGTGCTGCTGATTCCTGGTACGTCGTCACCCGGGCACCTCGAGCAGAATCTCGCGGTTGCCGGGATCGTCGTCGATGACGCGACCAGAGCAGAGCTGGACGAGGCGGGTCGGCCGACCGGTTCGTAGCGAGGCATCGTCACGTCGTGCTCGCAGTGGCCATCAGCGGCGTCGACGCCCGATGGACTTCCGCTACTTGAGCTCTGCGGAGGTCATCCCGAGCAGACGGCGTGCCACCACCAACTGCTGGATCTGCTGGGTGCCCTCGAAGATGTCCAGGATCTTCGAGTCGCGAGCCCACTTCTCCAAGAGCGCTTCCTCGGAATAGCCGACGGTGCCGGCCATTTCGACGGCCTTGAGGGTGATGTCGCTGGCCACCCTGGCGGCCTTGGCCTTGCCCATGGACGCTTCTTTGGAGTTGGGGATCTTGTTGTCCGCCTGCCATGCCGAGCGCACGGTCAGCAGATAACCGGATTCCCAGTCGGCCTCCATGCGCAGGAACTCCGCGGCGGCAGCGCTCTGGGCGTGTGCCGGTTTGTCGTAGGAGATCTCGATACCGGCCTCGGTGAGGATGGTGCGCAGATCCTCCAACGCGGCGCGGGCCACGCCCACGGCCATGGCTGCGACAATGGGGCGGGTGTTGTCGAAGGTCTCCATGACCCCGGCAAAACCCTTCTCCACCTGGATGTCCGGGCTGCCGAGCAGGTTGTCCTTGGGAATGCGCGCGTTGTCGAACCGGATCACCGCAGTGTCGGAGGCCTTGATGCCCAGCTTGTGTTCGAGGCGCTCGACAATGACACCGGGGTGCTCCCGCGGCACGATGAAGCTCTTGATGGCCGCCCGGCCCAGTGACTTGTCCAGCGTCGCCCACACCACAATGTGCGTGGCGCGCGAGCCGGCCGTGACGAAGATCTTCTCACCGTTGATGACGTACTCGTCACCATCGAGTTTGGCGGTGGTGGACACTGCGGCGGAGTCGGAGCCGAAGCCCGGCTCGGTGATTGCCATCGCTGCCCACACGTCGGTCCCGAGCCGTTCGAGCTGCTCCGGGGTGGCCACCGACGAGATGGCGGCGTTGCCCAGGCCCTGGCGCGGCACCGACAGCAGCAAGGCGACGTCACCCCAGGCAATCTCAAGAGCGTTCAACAGTGCGGACATGTTGGCGCCGTTGACGTTCTCTTTGGGACCGTCCGTGCCGCGGAAGGCATCCGCTCCGGCGAACGAGATGGTCTTGGCCTCTGAGATCCCTTCGAAAAGGTCTGCCAGAGTGTCCAGTTCGACCGGGTAAGCGTGTTCTTTCAAGTCGTATTTGCGCGAGATCGGCCGCAGCATCTCGGCTGCGCCCTGGTGGCCCTTCTCGATGACCGCCTGCAACTTCTTGGGCATTTCCAGATTGATCGCCATGTTCAAGTCTCCTTTACAGAACCACGACACCCTCGGCGACGCCCAGTGCCCGCAGATCGCGGTACCAGCGCTCGACCGGGTGTTCCTTGGTGTAGCCGTGGCCGCCGAGCAACTGCACGCCGTCGAGGCCGATCTGCATGCCCTTGTCGGCGCCCAGTTTCTTGGCCAGTGCGGCCTCGCGGGCGAACGGTAGGCCCTGCTCGGCGCGCGCGGCGCCGCGCCAGGTGATCAGTCGCAGGCCGTCGAGTTCGATGGCGATGTTGGCGCACATGAAGGCCACCGACTGGCGGCGCGCGATGGGTTCGCCGAAGGCCTGTCGTTCCTTGACGTAGGGCACCACATAGTCGAGCACCGCGTGCGACGTGCCGACGGCTAGCGCGGCCCAGCCCAGTCGGGACAGGGCGATGGCCTCGGAATAGTCCGCGTCGGTGGCCTCGTCCTCGCCGAGGCGGGCACTGAGCGGCACGCTCACGTGATCGAACTCCACTTTGCCGAGTGCGGCTGCACGGATACCCATGCTGGGATCCGGGGTGACTGTGACACCCGAGGTGGCGGCCTCCACGATGAACATGGCCGGCTTGCCGTTCAATTGTGCTGCCACAATGAATAATTCGGCGTCGAGGGCGGCCGGCACCAAAGACTTCACTCCGTCGATGCGGTAGCCGCTGGGGGTGCGCACCGCGGTGGTCTTCAACGCGGTGGGATCGAACAGCGGCCGCGGCTCGGCGATGGCGAGGCAGGCCTGCGGCACGCTCTCGCCCGCGAACTCCTTGAGATAGGTGGCCTGCTGATCGGCGCTGCCCCAATGGGTGAGCGCGGCGGCAACACCGCTGGGCGCCAGGATGGGCAGCGCCAGTCCCATGTCGCCGTAGGCCAGCGCCTCGGCCACCAGGGCGTTGGTGACTGTGGCCCGGTGCGCGGCGATCCCGTCGAAATCCTCGGGGATGTTGATCGCGGTGACACCCAGCTCAGCCGCTTTGGCCACCAGATCCTTGGGGTAGGTGACGGCGGCATCGGCATCGTGAGCGGCGGGGCGCAAGATCTCTTCGGCGAACTCGTTGACCGTCTCGACGATCATCTTCTGATCGTCATCGGGGGTGAGGTCGAAGTAGTTGGCTCCGCTGGACTTGAGCCGGGTGGGCGGTTTGCCGAGACCCTGGATGCGGTTGAACTGCCTGGTGGACGCACCCGCGGCGGAGAACGCCGTCTTGACGCCCAGCCGCAGGCCGCGGTTGAGCGGATCGCGGAGATGGTAGCGGTCGAGGAATTCTTGGCCGACCAGCGGTGTGATGAGCGCCAGGCCGATATCGGTGGCAGTGCGTTTGTGCTTTTGCAGCCCTACACCAGATTCGGACCGGGCCGGAAGTGTGTTGGTCATATCAACAGCCTCAAGTAGTTGGGGACCGATGAACCGTATCTTACTCCAGAGTAAGGTACGGCGACCCTGTTAGCTAGTTCACACTCTTGAGGCGTGCCAAGACGGCGTCGTGGAGTAGTCCGTTGGTGGCGACTGCACTACCGCCGTGCGGGCCCGGCCGGCCGGCGAGGTTGGTGAAGCTGCCGCCCGCCTCGCGGATGAGAATGTCCAGCGGCGCCAGATCCCACAGGTTGACCTCGGGCTCGGCGGTGACGTCGACGGCGCCTTCGGCGAGCAGGCAGTAGGACCAGAAGTCGCCGTAAGCGCGGACGCGCCACACGTCGTCGAGCAGCGCGAGGAAATCGGCCCGCCGCTCGCCCCAGCCGACGAGATCGGAGTACGACAGGCTTGCCGAGCCGAGGTCTGCGACTCCTGACACCGAGATACGCTGCGTCTCACCCTGGAACGACGTGTGCGCACCCTGTCCCGTCGCCGCCCACCAGCGTCGGCCCAGTGCGGGCGCGCTCACCACTCCGACGGTCGGTACTCCGTCCTCGAGAAGCGCAATCAGGGTGCACCACACCGGAACTCGGCGTACAAAGTTCTTGGTGCCGTCGATTGGGTCCAGCACCCATTGCCGTCCGGTGAGCGTCGGCGAGCCCCCGAACTCCTCGCCGAACACCAGGTCATCGGGGCGGGATTGGGCCAGCAGTTCGCGCAGGGTGGTTTCGGCCGAGCGGTCAGCGTCGGTGACCGGGGTGAGGTCCGGTTTGGTGTCGATGTGCAGGTCCAGTGCGCCGTAGCGGTCCATCGTCACCACGTCGGCACGATCGGCGAGTTCGAGGGCCAAAGCCAGGTCGTTCTTCGAGGCATCCACGGCAGCAGTCCTACCATGGCGGTGTGTGGGAATTGGCGATGATACTGCTGCTGGTCGGGGCGCTGGCCCTGCTGATCGTGCCCAGGTTGAGGGGACGGGGGCCGCGACCCGGGCAACCGCTCGCGGAAGGAACGCTGTTGGTGACTGGGGTGAGTCCCAGGCCCGACGGCGTCGACGGCGACCAGTTCGTCACCATCACCGGCGTGATCAACGGACCCACAGTCAACGAACACGTGGTCTATCAGCGGATGGCCGTTGATGTGAATCGATGGCCGACCATGGGCCAGCTGTTCACGGTGATCTACTCACCGAAGAACCCGGACAACTGGAACTTCGCCCCGCCGGAAGGGCCGCCTCCTGCTCCGCCGGCACCGCCGCAGCCGCCATACGCGCCACCGTCCTGATCTCGCCCAGGAGTGACTCCCGTTCACTGCCGGGCTGAATCAGGGCCGAATCCTCGCCCAGGAGTGACTCGGCGTTCCTCGGGTGTCGCGCAGCGCCAGATAGGTGTGGTGAGGCGAGTACAGCGGTCCGGGTGTGCTACCCGTGAATCCATTTCAGGTTGTCTGCAGAGCACGGAAGGTGCTGCCGCACACGGCAATCGCCGGCCCACCGTGCAGGTGTGACGAATGCACGCCGCGCCATGGATGCCGCCGGCAACCTCGTCCAGGCTCGATCTTGTCCCAGGGACGAGGCACTCTTTGATTGCAGCATGACTGCAATAATCGCCGGATGAGTTGAGGAACGCTTCAGCAGCCTAGAGATTTGAGTGAGGCTGGAACGAACAAGCAGATGCTCTCGACGCGGACATGCCGCAGGCCGTCCGACGTGGGCGGCGCCGGGCCGTGCACAATGTCGATCACAGTAGGACTGAAGGGGGGTGCTCGTGGCTGAAGTGGAATCTGTCTCGGCCAATGCCACCAAGTCGTTGGGGGCCAAGATCCGTCGCGCGCGGATGGAGAGTGGGCTGACCCTGGTGGATGTCTCCGCCAGCACGGGTCTGAGCGTGTCGATGCTCTCGATGCTGGAACGCGGCAAGAGCGGTGTCTCGATCGGCTCACTGGTGGCAGTGGCGTCAGCTCTCGGCATCGCCGTCGGCGACCTCTTCGGCCCCATGTCCGGGTCGGACTCGTCGCTCAACAGGCTCGTCGATCAGCGTGAACTGACGCTAGGGCCCGGTGTCACCCGCCGGATCGTGCACCGCAGCCGCGAACACGGACTCGAAGTGGTGGCCCTGCGCCTGGACCCCGGGGCTCACACCGGCGACGAATTGGTGCGCCACGAGGGATACGAGGTCGTCGTCGTCCAGGTGGGCACCCTGACCGTCCAGATCGGCGAGGAGGTGTTCGAACTGGCCACCGGTGATTCGATCAGCCTCGACGCTGATCATCCCCACCGCTTTGTCAACAACGGCCGAAAGATCTCCCACAGCATGTTGGTGGTGCGGCTACCGGTGCTGGGGGAGTACGGGCACTGACTCAGTTCGGGCCGGATTGCTTCGCTGCTCAGCCGTGCCCAATTTTCAGCAGCTCTTCCACGCTCGTCAGCTTGACCCGCGGCCGGCCGTGCGGCTGGCCGGCCGTGCGCTCATGGGTGTCGATCAGCTGCCAATGGTCGTCGGTGACCAGCTTCGGCTGGCGCGACAACAGCCACGTCACCAGTTGGTCGCTGTAATCGGTTGGCCGTGAGATCAATTCGCGCCCGGCCAGATCATCGAGCAGGGTGTCGACGGTGTCCTGGGAGTCCTTCTTGTTGCTGCCGATCACCCCGGAAGGTCCTCGCTTGATCCAGCCGACCACGTACTCGTTGGCACGGCCTGACACCCGCCCATCCTCATGGGGAATGGTGGCGCTGCTGTCGTCGAATGGCAGCCCCGGTGTGGCGACGCCTCGGTAACCGACAGCCCGCACCACCAATTGTGCGGGCAGTTCCTCGCGGTCTCCGGTGTCCTTGGCGGTGATTCGCCCGCCGTCGGAAACCAGTTCGTTGCGGCCCAGCACCACCGATTCCACCCGATCGGTGCCGCGGATCTCGATGGGAGAGGTTCGGAATCGGAACACGATGCGCCGATGGCCCGCAGTGGTGGGCCTGTCAAGAAGGCCGCGCAGCACCTTGATGTTCTGTCGCACGGTCTTGCTGGCCGCTTCCAGATCGGCGTCGGTGATCTCGGCGAAGTCTTGCGGGTCCAGAACCACGTCGACGTCGGCGAGCCCCTCCAGGTCGCCGAGCTCTCGAAGTTCGACGGTGGTGAACGTGGCTTGCAGTGGCCCACGACGGCCGACCACAACGACCTCCTCGACGCCACGTCCGTGCAACGAGGTCAAGGCGTGGTTGGCGATATCGGTGACCGCCAGGGCCGAGGGGTCGCTGACCAGGACCCGGGCCACGTCCAGCGCGACGTTGCCGTTGCCCACCACGATGGCGCGGCCACCGGACAGGTCCGGCGCCATGGCCTCGAAGTGGGGATGAGCGTTGTACCAGCCCACAAAATCGACGGCGGCCACGCTGCCGGGCAGATCCTCACCCGGGATGTTCAACGGACGGTCGGACTGTGCGCCCACGGCGTACACCACCGCGTCATACCGCTCGGCGAGTTCGGCGGTCTGCACCTGATCACCCACGGTCACATTGCCGAAGAAACGGAAGCGGTCGTCGGCGGCGATCTTGTCGAACTGAGCACTGATCGACTTGATCTTCGGATGATCCGGCGCGACACCGGAACGCACCAGACCCCACGGGGTGGGCAGCATCTCCAGCATGTCGACACGGACATCGACTTCGGCCTTGAGCAGCGCGGCAGCCGCGAAGTATCCGGACGGCCCGGCACCGACGATAGCCACGTGGTACGGGCGGGGCTTCGGTTGTTCTCGGTCTTCAGACACGATGCGACGCCTTCTTCTGTCCGTAGCCGACGTCGCGTGGAGGGGCTGTCACGCGTCCGGCAAGGCCTACCGCGCACACCAACAGACCGGTCATCGGGCTGGACCGGTGGGCTGTGTCGGTCGCGCGGTAGGCGGAGTTGGTTACGAAACCGATGGTAATCGTCACGACCGTGAGCCGCCGGTAGTCACGGCGATCGCGCGCGCCGGTAACCTGGACAGTCGTGGACCTCGACCGGCAAGACCAAATCACTGCACTGGACACCACCTTGACCACGGTGGAACGGGTGCTCGACGTCGAGGCATTGCGCGGCCGGATCGAAAAACTCGAGCACGAGGCCTCCGACCCCAATCTCTGGGACGACCAGTCGCGGGCCCAAAAGGTGACCAGCGAGCTGTCCCACGCCCAGTCGGAATTGCGTCGTGTGGAGGAACTGCGTCAGCGCGTCGACGATCTTCCGGTGCTGTACGAACTGGCCGCCGAGGAGGGTGGCGCCGACGAGCTCGCCGAAGCCGACGCCGAACTGGCCAAGCTGCGCGAGGACATCGAGGCCATGGAGGTCCGCACACTGCTGTCCGGTGAGTACGACCAGCGTGAAGCCGTGGTCACCATCCGGTCCGGCGCCGGCGGAGTCGACGCCGCCGACTGGGCCGAGATGCTGATGCGGATGTACATCCGCTGGGCCGAGAAACACAATTACGGGGTCGAGGTGTTCGACACCTCCTACGCCGAAGAAGCCGGCATCAAGAGTGCGACCTTCGCGGTACACGCGCCTTACGCCTACGGCACGCTCTCGGTGGAGCAGGGCACCCACCGGCTGGTCCGCATCAGCCCGTTCGACAACCAGAGCCGGCGCCAGACGTCGTTCGCCGATGTCGAGGTGCTGCCGGTGGTCGAGACCACCGATCACATCGACATCCCGAAGGTGATCTGCGCGTCGACGTCTACCGCTCCAGCGGCCCGGGCGGGCAGTCGGTGAACACCACCGACTCCGCGGTGCGCCTGACCCACATCCCGACCGGCATCGTGGTCACCTGCCAGAACGAGAAGTCCCAGCTGCAGAACAAGGTGTCGGCCATGCGCGTGCTGCAGGCCAAGCTGCTGGAACGCAAACGCCTGGAGGAGCGCGCCGAGATGGATGCCCTCAAGGGCGACGGCGGCAGCTCATGGGGCAATCAGATGCGGTCCTACGTGCTGCATCCGTACCAGATGGTCAAGGACCTGCGTAACGAGTACGAGGTGGGCAACCCCACCGCGGTGCTCGACGGTGACATCGACGGCTTCCTCGAGGCGGGAATCCGCTGGCGTAACCGAAAAGATGACGAGCAGTAGCGCCTTCCTGGCCCTGAACTGGGCAGGGGGGTGGCACAGCTTCTGGACCGGCGAGATCGGCGTCTGGATTCGCGACCGCGGTCTGCGCATCCTGATGCTTGTCCTGTTGGCGATACTGATCGCCCGGTTCGTCAACTGGTCTGCCCAGAAGGTCACCCGACGCATCGACGCCGACTTCCAGGAGAGCGACGCGTTGGTCCGCAGCGAGACGGCCAAACACCGGCAGGCGGTCGCGTCGGTCATCTCGTGGGTCACCATCGCGCTGGTCTTCGTGGTGGTGCTGGTCCAGATCACGTCCATCCTGGCCATCCCGATCGGCTCCCTGGTGGCCCCGGCCGCGGTGATCGGTGCCGCGCTGGGTTTCGGCGCCCAGCGCATAGTGCAGGACCTGTTGTCGGGGTTCTTCATCATCACCGAGAAGCAGTACGGCTTCGGTGACCTGGTGACGCTCACCCTTGGTTCGTCCAACGACGCGACGGGCACCGTCGAGGACGTCACCCTGCGCGTGACCAAATTGCGTACCAGTGACGGCGAGGTCTTCACCATCCCCAACGGGCAGATCATGAAGTCACTGAACCTGTCCAAGGACTGGGCCCGCGCCGTGGTCGACGTGCCGGTGCCGGCCAGCGCCGACCTGAACAAGGTCAACGAACTGCTGCACGCCGTCTGCGAGAACGCCATGGACGATCCCGAGATGCGCGAGTTGCTACTGGACGCCCCCCAGTTGATGGGTGTCGAGAGCATCGAACTGGACACCGTGAACATGCGCATCGTCGCCCGGACTCTGCCCGGTAAACAGTTCGAGGTGGGCCGGCGTCTGCGTCTGCTGGTGGTGGCGGCGTTCAACCGGGCCGGCATCGCCACACCGTCGGAGTCCATGCCGATGGTCGGTGCCATAGTGCATCCGGCGACCTCAGGCGGCGCCGAAGAGGAAACGCAGGGACCGGCGGGCCAGCGATGAAACTGACCCTGCGCAAAAAAGACGACAGCCGTGGCTGGCCCGGTTACATCCTCGGCGGCAGGATGCGGACCTCGACAGTGGGTCTGGTCATCGCGTTCTTCGTGACGACCTGGCTCTACGAGACCTACCAGCCGCCGCCTCCCGAGCCTGCTCCCGCGCAGCAGATCGTGCCGCCGGGATTTGTGCCCGATCCCGAGTACACGTGGGTGCCGAGGACCTCGGTGCGCCAGTACCCGACCACGACGGCGCCGCGCACCACGACAACGACGACGACCCCGACGACGACCGAACCACCCACCACGACGTCGGAGCCGGTCACCACCACCCCGACGAGTCCGACTACGACAACACCGCCGCCGGAACCTTTCAACCCCTTCAATCCGTTCCAGCCGTCGCCCACCCCCGAGCCTCCGTCGTCGCCACCGGGATTTGTTCCCACGGTGCCGCCGGTGAACCCGTAAGGCGTCCCGGGTTTGCTGAGGTTGCACCGCTACACTGGCGTGCCGTGATGATCACCCTCGACAACGTGACGAAGCAGTACAAGCAGTCGGCGCGCCCTGCGTTGGACAACGTCAGCGTCAAGATCGACAAGGGTGAGTTCGTCTTCCTGATCGGCCCGTCAGGCTCAGGCAAATCCACCTTCATGCGGCTGCTGCTGGCCGAGGAACACCCCAGCTCCGGCGACATCCGAGTGTCGAAATTCCACGTCAACAAGCTGGCGGGCCGGCACGTCCCGAGTCTGCGGCAGGTGCTCGGCTGCGTGTTCCAGGACTTCCGGTTGCTGCAGCAGAAGACGGTGTTCGAGAACGTGGCTTTCGCATTGGAAGTCATCGGCAAGAAACCCGACACCATCAACCGCGTCGTCCCCGACGTGCTGGAGATGGTGGGGCTGTCCGGCAAGGCCAATCGGCTGCCGGCCGAGCTGTCCGGCGGTGAGCAACAGCGTGTCGCGATCGCCCGTGCCTTCGTCAACCGGCCGCTGGTGCTGTTGGCCGACGAGCCCACCGGAAACCTGGACCCGGATACCAGCAAAGACATCATGGATCTGCTCGAGCGGATCAACCGCACCGGGACCACGGTGCTGATGGCCACCCATGACCACCACATCGTCGACTCGATGCGCCAGCGTGTGGTCGAGCTGTCGCTGGGCCGCCTGGTCCGCGACGAGCAGCGCGGCGTTTACGGAATGGATCGTTAAGTGCGCTTTGGCTTCCTGATCAACGAGGTCGTCACCGGGCTTCGTCGCAACGTCACCATGACGATCGCGATGATCCTCACCACGGCCATCTCGATCGGCCTGTTCGGCGGCGGCCTGCTGGTGCTGCGACTGGCCGACCAGTCCCGTGACATCTACCTCGACCGCGTCGAGACCCAGGTGTTCCTCACCGATGACATCTCCGCCAATGACCTGACCTGCGACACACCGCAGTGCCAGGGGCTGCGCCAGGCGATCGAGTCCCGCGATGACGTGAGCTCGGTGCGGTTCCTCAACCGTGAGGACGCCTACGAGGACGCGGTGCGCCGGGTACCGCAGTACCGCGACGTCGCCAGTAAGGACGCGTTCCCGGCGTCGTTCATCGTCAAGCTCGACGACCCCGAACAACATGCCGACTTCGACGCGGCCATGGTGGGCCAGCCGGGTGTGCGCAGTGTGCTCAACCAGAAGGAGCTGATCGATCGGCTGTTCGCGGTGCTCGACGGGATTTCCAGCGCGGCGTTCGCCGTTGCGCTCGTGCAGGCCGTCGGCGCCGTACTGCTGATCGCCAACATGGTGCAGGTCGCCGCCTACACCCGAAGAACCGAGATCGGGATCATGCGTCTGGTTGGTGCCAGCCGGTGGTACACGCAGCTGCCGTTCCTGCTGGAGGCGGTGATCGCCGCCACTCTAGGTGTGATCATCGCCGTCCTGGGATTGATCACGGTGCGGGCGTTGTTCCTGGAGAACGCACTCGACCAGTTCTACCAAGCCAATCTCATCGCGCGCATCGACTACGCCGACATCCTCTACATCTCCCCGATACTGTTCGGTCTGGGTGTGCTGATGTCAGGAGCAACGGCGTATGCAACGTTGCGCCTCTACGTACGTAGGTAATCAATGGCCAAAACAGGCGCGGCGAAGAAGATCGTCGACAAACGCAACAACCAGGTCGTGGCGACCAACCGCAAAGCTCGACACAATTACACGATCCTGGACACCTTCGAGT
The DNA here is from genome assembly GCF_001984215.1 of Mycobacterium sp. MS1601. Lineage (NCBI taxonomy): Bacteria > Bacillati > Actinomycetota > Actinomycetes > Mycobacteriales > Mycobacteriaceae > Mycobacterium > Mycobacterium sp. MS1601. Next base: position 241,066 of record NZ_CP019420.1, on the reverse strand, counting down.
GCGGTGTGGTGCTGCAGGGCACCGAGGTGAAGAGTCTGCGGGAAGGCCAGGCCTCCCTGGCCGATGCGTTCGCCACGGTCGACGACGGAGAGGTCTGGCTGCGCAACCTCCACATCCCGGAGTATCACCTGGGCACCTGGACCAACCACGCCACGCGGCGCAACCGCAAGCTGCTGCTGCACCGCGGCGAGATCGACAACTTGACGGGCAAGATCCGCGACGGCAACCTCACCCTGGTTCCGCTGTCGATCTATTTCCTGGACGGCAAGGTCAAGGTCGAATTGGCGCTGGCCCGCGGTAAGCAGGCCCACGACAAACGCCAGGACATGGCCAAGCGGGACGCCGACCGTGAGATCACCCGTGAGCTAGGGCGTCGCGCCAAGGGCATGCGCTGACCGGTCTGCTCTACGCGCTGGTGTCTGCACTGGCCTACGGAATCAGTGATTTTGTCGGCGGAGTGGCCTCCCGGCGGGTGGCCGCGCTGCGCATCGTTCTGGTCTCCTACCCGGTGGCCATGGTGCTGTTGGCAATCACAGCCACTGTGGTCGGCGGGCAGGTGACCTCGGACGCGGTGTTCTGGGGCGCGCTGTGCGGTGTGAGTCAGGCGCTCGGGGTGTGGTGGTTCTACGCCGCGCTGGGCGCAGGTCCTATTTCGGTGGTGTCGCCGCTGACGGCCATCCTGGTGGCCGGTGTGCCGGTCGCGGTGGGCCTGAGCCTGGGGGAGCGGCCGGCTGTCGTGGCAGGCATCGGCATTGTCGTGGCGGTGGCGGCCGTGTTCCTGGTCAGCCGCGATGCCGGCGACCCAGGGGCGGCCCGACCGTTCACCAGAACCGTCGCGTGGTTGACCGTGGGATCGGGACTGGCGTTCGGGCTGAACTTCGTGCTGATCGATCAGGCCCCGGTCCAGGCGGGACTGTGGCCGCTGGTGTTCGCCAGGATCTCCGCGACCGTCCTGGTGGTGGTGTTCGCGGTGCTGACCCGAAACCTGCTGCTGCCCAGAGGTGTTCCGCTGAAACTGGCGCTGCTGGCCGCGATGCTGGACACCGTGGCCAATGTGGCGATGCTGTTGGCACTGCATTCGTCGCTGCTGTCGCTGGCGGGTGTGCTGATTTCGCTGTACCCCGCGGCGACGGTGTTGTTGGCCATCGTGGTGCTGCGTGAGCGGGTGACCTGGCGCCAGGTGGTCGGCATGGTGCTGGCATTGGCGGCGGTGGCCATGATCGCCGCCGGGTAGGGTTGGCGCGTGGCGCAGGACGCGTTGATCTCAGAACTCACGGCGGCCGTCGAGCGCAGTCCCCAGGTTCTGGAGCTGCGGCTGCATCTCGCCGAACTGCTGTTGGAGGCCGGCCGTGCAACCGAAGCGCTGGGCCACTGCAGCACGGCGCTGACGCAGAGCGCGGGCAACGCCGCCGCGCTTGCCCTTTTACAGCGCTGTAGCGCTGCGCTGACCGGCCCCGCAGCTGAGCCCGAGTTCAACTGGACGGCGGCCGAGGAAGAGGTGGCCGACATCATCGGTCCCGCGTTCGTCGACTCCACCGAGTTCTCGTCGCCGCTGGACGAGGACGACTACGACGCGGTGCAGCGCAGCTCTCTGCGGCTCGAGGACGTGGCGGGCATGCCTGAGGTCAAAGCCCAACTCGAACTCGCCCTGCTGGGCCCCATCCGCAACCCCGAGATGATGAAGGCGTACAAGGTGTCCGCCCGCGGCGGGCTGCTCCTCTACGGGCCACCCGGATGCGGCAAGACCTACGTGGCCAAGGCTGTGTCGGGTGAGCTGGGCGCGAACTTCCTTGCCGTGGGCATCACCGATGTGATGCAGCACTGGTTCGGTGACAGTGAACGTGCGCTGCACGAGATCTTCGAGACCGCCAGGCGCAATACGCCGTGCGTGCTGTTCTTCGACGAGGTCGACGCGCTGGGCCAGCGCCGCAACGCCGTCAACAACAACGCGACACTGCGAGTGCTGGTGAACACCCTTCTGGCCGAGATGGATTCGGCGACCTCTGACAACGACGGGGTGTATGTCCTTGGCGCCACCAACATGCCCTGGGACGTCGACTCGGCGCTGCGGCGGCCCGGCCGTTTCGACCGGATGATCTTCGTGGGTCTGCCCGATGCCGCCGCCAGAGAGGCCATCGTGCGGACCAACCTGCGCGACCGTCCCATCGCCGGAATCGATCTGGCCAAGATCGCTGCTCGCACCGACGGATTCTCGGGTGCCGACCTGGCTCACATCTGCGAGTCGGCCACCCAGTTGGCTATGGCCGACTCGCTGCGCAGCGGCAACATCCGGCCGGTCACCATGAAAGACATCGACGCCGCGCTCGCCCAGATCAGACCGAGCACGGGCCCCTGGTTCGACGTGGCCCGCAACGTAGTCGAGTTCGGCAACCGGGACGGCGCCTACGACGATCTGGCGAAGTACCTGCGCCGCAGGAAGTTTCGTTGACGTCAGTCGAGCAGACGGTCGGCATCGCCCGGATGTACTCCGACGGTCGTCAATACCGTCAAGCTGCCGACATTCTCGGAACGGCGTTGCAGCAGAACCCGGACAGCGCGGCGCTGCTGGTGGAGATGGCGAGGGCGCAACTGGGTCTGGACAACCCGGAGGCCGCCGCGTCCAGCGCCTTTGCCGCGTTGTCTGTCGACCCCGGGCATGTGTACGCGATGCGGGTCTACGCTCTGGCACTCGACCAACTGGGGCAACGGCACGACGCACTCACGCTGGCCTACCGCGCGGTGCTGGCCGATTCGCACAACTACCTGACGCACTACACCTACGGAATGCTGCTGTTGAATGCCGGCCATTTTCTGCAGGCCTACACCGCAGCGGTCGAGGCGCTGCGTGGTGGCAGTGCAGATCCCGAGGTGCATTTCCTGTGTGGACGAATTCTGAACAAGCTGGGTCGGCTGGAAGAGTCCACCGTGGCCTACCAGGAGGCGCTGCGGCTGGACCCCGAGCACGCCTCCGCCGAGCACAACATCGCAGTGAACCGGTTGAACCGAGGACACTGGAGCCGGGCGCTGACCGGATTTCTGGGAGCCGGGCGCATGGATCCCGAACTGGGAGAACATGTTCGTCGTAACGTCGGAGTGGCGCTGATTCGGCCGATGCGTTGGGTCACCTTGATGGTGTTGGTGACCGCATATTTCGCGATCGTCAGCCATCAACCCGGGGCCGCCGCGCCGCGGGTGATCACGGTGATTGCCGCCATCGTCACGGTGGCGCTGCTGGTGAGGGTGGTGCGACCGGTGCCCAGGGCCGCGTTGCGGTCGGTGATGCGAGCCAGGCCGATGCTGGCGGTGCGCGGGGGCCTGGCGGTGTACGCGGTGGTGGTGGGCGTGCTCAGCGCGTCCGGCCTTCTGGCGGCGGTGTCGCTGCCCGCAGCCGTTGTGCTGTTGCTTGCCACCATCCTGACGATCCTCATCGGGTGGTTGACGCGAACCTGAGCAATCCGCGCGAGGCGCAGTGGCGTTGCCGTTAACATCGCGGTATGTCCAGCCCCACACGCGCGGTGACCATGCTCGACAAAAACGGCGTTCTGGCAGGGCTTTTCGCGTCCTGGGAAGCCATCGAACGCCAACTTGCCGGACAGCATGCGCAGGGCTGGCAGGCCGGCACTTCGCTGCCCGGCTGGCGGGTGCACGATGTGGTGAGTCATGTCATCGGCACCGAGTCGATGCTGCTGGGCATCCCAACTCCGGAGGCCGATTGCGATGTCGCCGCCCTGGGGCACGTCAACAACGACATCGGTGTGCTCAACGAGTGCTGGGTGCGTTATCTGGCGGCCGAGACCCCCGAGGACATGATGGCGCGCTTCGGGGACGTCACCGCCCAGCGCACCACGATGTTGACCACCATGACCGACGAGGCGTGGAACGCCGCCACCCTCACTCCTGCCGGCCCGGACAGTTACGGCCGGTTCATGCGCATTCGCACCTTCGACTGCTGGATGCACGCGCAGGACATCCGGGAAGCGTTGAACCTCCCGGCCACCGCGGCTGATCTGGGTGGCGCGGATGCCCGCCAGGCCCTCGACGAGATCGCTGCCAGCATGGGATTTGTCATCGGCAAGCGCGGTAAAGCACCCGACGGGGCGCGGGTGGAGCTGGAGCTCACCGGTGGTTTGACCCGCTCCATCCGGGTGGCGGTCGACGGCCGCGCGTCGGTGGTCGACGATTTCGGCGGGGCCGAGCCTACCTCCGTGATCCGCGTCGACGGACTGCACTTCACCCGGCTGTGCGGAGGCCGGGTTTCGCCCGGCGACGTCGAGATCGTGGGTGATCAGGCAGTCGGGCGGCAGATCGTGGAGAACCTCGCCTACGTGATCTAGCCGATGGGTTCGGGCATCGGCACTGTCCGGTACTGGCAGGTGGAGGTGAATCCGGTTGCAGGATCGGCCAGTTCGACCTTCCAGGCGTCGGCGAACTGATCCACGTCGGCCAGCATCGTGATGGTGCCGGACAGCAGTACGGTGCCCGGCCGGAACAGGCCGCGCTCGCGCAGGACGCCCAACCAGTAGTCGGGTCCCAGCAGGTCTGCCAGCGACCCGGATTGGATGAGAGTCTCCTCGGTGCCCACCCAGGCTTTCAGGGTGATCTCGTCGATCCGGTCGGCGATATCGGTCAGTCGCCAGGCGCGCTTGCCCACCACGTCGGGGGCTGCGTTCTTGCTCCAGGCCACACTGTGGGTCTCCAGGGTGCGATCGGTGTGGTCGCAGGCCACCGTGAGCAGAACGTCTTCGTCGTCGGTGATCACGATTGCCCACTCGGCCTCACCGGAGGTGCGGCTGTGCTGGGTGTGCACGGTGTCGGTCTGTTGTGCCAGGTAGGGCGATACGGGGTACAGCGCAGGTATGACCGACGGTGCGGGCACTCCCAGCTCGGCGAGTTCGGCGATGTGTGCGGCCACCTCGTCCTGGTTGCGACCTGCGTATCCGGCGTTCAAGACCGTGGTGGGGTGCACCGTCACAACGGATCCGTCGGGCAGTTCGAACGTCAGCATCGGGCTGGCTCCTTCTCGTAAATTCTGCGTTTCCGCCTTGACCGTTCCTTCGCATACATGTTGTATACGAGAAGTATGGTACGTCACAAGGTCGCACGATGCGCGGCCCGCACACGAAGAGGATTGGTTCGATGACGGCGCAAGTAGCCGATAAAAAGAGCCTGACCAAGGCTTTCGCCGCCAGCCTCACCGGCACGGCGCTCGAGTGGTACGACTTCGCGGTCTACTCGGCCGCCGCGGCACTGGTGTTCCCGGTGGTGTTCTTCCCCGACAGTGATCCGCTGACCGGCACGCTGCTGGCGTTTTCCACCTACGCGGTGGGCTATGTGGCCCGGCCCATCGGTGGGTTCGTGTTCGGTCGCCTCGGCGACATCATCGGCCGCAAACAGCTCTTGGTGATCACCCTGCTGCTGATCGGCGTCACGACCTTCCTGATCGGCCTCATCCCGAGCTACGCCTCGATCGGCGTGGCGGCACCCATCCTGCTGGTGGCCATGCGGTTCGCCCAGGGCGTCGCCGTCGGTGGCGAATGGGGCGGTGCGGTGTTGCTCTCCAGCGAGTACGGCGATCCCAGAAAACGTGGCTTCTGGGCCTCGGCCGCCCAGGTGGGCCCGCCCGCGGGCAATCTGCTGGCCAACGGCGCGCTCGCCGGCCTGACGCTCGCATTCTCCGAGGAGCAGTTCGAGGACTGGGGCTGGCGGCTGGCGTTCTTGCTGTCGGCGGTGCTGATCGGTTTCGGCCTGTGGATCCGGCTCAAGCTGGAGGACACTCCGGTGTTCAAGGCGCTGCAGGAAAGCGGCGACCGTCCGGAGGCTCCCATTCGCGACGTGTTCACCACGCAGACCCGTCCACTCGTCGCCGCGATCCTGTCCCGTATCGCCCCCGACGTGATGTACGCGCTGTTCACCGTTTTCTCGATCACCTACGGCACCCTGCACCTGGGAATGGAGCGCAGCGAGGTGCTGATTGCCATCCTGATCGGATCAGCCTTCCAGCTTGGTCTCATCCCGCTGGCGGGCGCGGTCTCCGACCGCTTCAACCGGCGCCTGGTCTACGGCGTGGCCGCCGTGGGCGGGGTGATCTGGACGCTGATCTTTTTCCTGTTGATCGACACCGGATCGTTCCCGCTGCTGATCCTCGGTGTGGTGATCGGTCTGGCGTTCCACTCGTTCATGTACGGCCCGCAGGCAGCGTTTGTCACCGAACAGTTCAGCGTGCCGCTGCGCTCAACCGGCTCGTCGCTGGCCTACACCATTGCCGGTGTGTTCGGTGGCGCCATCGCCCCGCTGATGTTCACCTATCTGCTGGACGCCACCGGCGGCTGGCCGGCGATCCTCGGCTACATCGGGGTGGTGGGTGTGCTGACGGTCCTCGGTCTGCTGCTGGGGCGCAACCCTGACAGCAGCGAGGAGGAGCACTACCGCGGCATTGCCGAAACCGCTACGCCCGCAACAGGATCTGCAGGGTGATCTGAAGATGTTCGTCGATGGCCCGGTGAGCCAGCTGCTCGTCTCCGTTGGCCAACGCATCGACGATCGTCTGGTGCTCGGTACAGACCTCGCGGCGGCGTTCGTGCCCGTGCAGCAACGCGGTCAATCCGACGCGGAGCTGCCGGGCGCGCAGCCCCGCATAGGTGCGCGAGAGCAGTTCGCTTCCGGCGGCGTCGATGAGGATCTGGTGGAACCGGGTGTCGAGTTCGATGAATCGCTGTGCGGCGCCGTCGTCGTCGGAGGCGCAGATCGCACCCTGGTCGGTGAGGGTGGCCTGCATGGCGGCGACAGGGGTGGTGCCCGCCTTCAGGAAGGTCGAGGCGGCATGGCGCTCCAGCGCTCCGCGCAGGTCCATCAACTCGGCGATCTGCCGGCCCGACATCGCAGGCACATACACCCCGCGCTTGGGCACCATCTCGACCAGGCCCTCGGCTTGCAACGTCAGCAGTGCCTCGCGGACCGGGGTGCGCGACACCCCGATCTGGGTGGCCAGCTGCTGCTCGTTGAGGAACGTGCCCGTCGCCGCAGGTGAGCTCAGCACCTGATCACGCAGATACGCATACGCTCGATCTCGACCCGAAAGGGATTGCATACCAAATGTATACCTCATCAAAGCTCCGTATCAGTCTGGCGCAGTTGAACTCCGGCCTCGAGCCCGACCGCAACCTCACGTTGATCGAGGCTCAGGTGGCCGACGCGGCCGCGGCTGGATCGGCGATGGTGGTGTTCCCCGAGGCGATGATGCGCCGGTTCGGAGCGCCGTTGGGTGAGGTGGCCGAACCGCTCGACGGCCCCTGGGCCACAGCGGTACGTGCGGTCGCCGCCAAACACGGCGTGGTGGTCGTGGCCGGGATGTTCACACCGTCGCAGGACGGCCGGGTGCACAACACGACTCTGATCACCGGTCCCGGCGTGGACGCCCACTATCACAAGATCCACCTCTACGACGCCTTCGGTTTTGCTGAATCCGACACCGTCGCACCGGGATCCGATCCGGTCACCGTCACGATCGGCGAAACCGTCGTGGGCTTCGCCACTTGTTACGACATCCGCTTCCCCGCGCTGTTCCAGAAGCTGGGTGACCGCGGTGCCCAGGTGATCGTGGTGTCGGCCTCCTGGGGCGCCGGGCCTCGGAAAGCCGAGCAGTGGGAACTGCTTGCGCAGGCGCGGGCACTGGACTCGACGGCCTACATCGTGGCCTGCGGCCAGGCGGATCCGGGGGAGACCCTCGGAAGTGCCCCGCTGGGGGTCGGCCACAGCATCGTCTGCTCACCGACCGGTGAGGTGCTCGCCGGCCTCGGTTCGGAGTCGGGCACGCTGACCGTGGACCTGGACGTGTCCGCTGTCGCCGAGGTGCGCCAGCAGTTGCCGGTGCTGGCCAACCGGCGCACTTTCGACGCGGAACAATAATGGGCTGGTCCACGTTGAAGTCCCCGGTATAGTTGATTCTCTCGCTGAAGGTCAGCGGGGTGCGAGGGGCTGAACGGTTTCGACTTCGCGCATCGAATCAAGGGAAGCGTGCCGGTGCAGACAACTGACCACCGTAAGCGTCGTTGTAACCAATTAAGCGCCGATTCCAATCAGCGCGATTACGCTCTCGCTGCCTAAGCGAAGCTAATCCGTCAGACCGGGAGGGCCCTCGGCCCGGACCCTGGCGTCATCTAGAGGGACCCACCCACGGGTTCGGTCGCGGGACCTGTGGGGACATCAAACAGCGACTGGGATCGTCATCTCAGCTTGTTCACGTGACTGAGAGATCCGAGTAGAGACACAGTGAACTGCGCACGGAGAAGTCTTGAGGGAATGCCGTAGGACCCGGGTTCGATTCCCGGCAGCTCCACCGAGAAAGCCGCAGGTCAAACGACCTGCGGCTTTTTTATTGCTCCGTGCTCCGGCCGGATGCAGTAGCCCGCTACTGAACTAGGTCAGCGAATGTCCCGCGAGACTGTTCATGGCATTGACCTGCGGGTGATTCAGGGGGCAGATGTGACGAACAAGTGCTGTGTCGGCCGCGTCGGTGGCTTGGCCGCCGCGCTGGGTGTGGGGGTTCTGCTGACGCTGTGCGCGCCCACTGCGCTGGCCGACGACGATTCGCCCGGCAGTGCGTCATCGCAAGACAGTTCCCAGCAGCAGGACTCGTCGACGAAGAGTGACGACAAGCAGTCTGCTCGGGCCGAGGCGACGAAGACCGACGCGAAGGAGGAGCGCTCCAGCACTGCGAAGGACCCCGCCGACGAGGATGACGACACCCGACCGCGATTGTCCGAGCGAGGCTCGGTCGCGGAGTCTTCGCGCGACGAGGAACCGTCAGATGATCCGCCAGCGGACGCCGACACAGAGGATGCGTCCGAGGTGGAGGCATCACCGCCGGATGATCTCCCGCCTGCGGAACCGGCTGTGCACCGAGATGAGCCGGATTCCGTGACGGCGGTGCTCTCGGTGCCGAAGCCATTGGCCGCTCCGGCTCACGGTGGTGGCGGAGCAACTTCTGCGCTCGGGTGGGTGTACGCGGCCACCGCGCGGCGTGAAGTCGACGAGGCTGAGGTGGTCGTCGCAGCGGATCCGGGGGTCCCCGCGGCATCGTCGACATCCTCGGTGCCGTTGAACGCCGACGGCACCCGCGCCCTGCTCACGACAGTCGAGGGGGACTCGGACACCGGATTCACCACCAGGGCCGAGGTGGTGGACACCACCACCGGCGCGGTGATCGGCACGCCCACCATTCTGACGGGTGCGGAGTCGGGTACCGCGCAGGTGAGTGCGGACGGCACGCATGTCATCCTCGCCGCCGTCGCATACTCATCCGCCATCGGCTCCACCACGTCGGTGGCGAGGATCAACACGAGTTCCGGATCGCAGGTGGGTGCAACGGTTTCCGTCCCCGGTGACACCACCGGCTCCGGGATCGCGCTGGTCAGTGACGACGGTGCCATGGTCGTGATCACCACGTCGGTCTACGACTCGCGCACCAGCGCCGTCGCCTCCTGGGTGACGTTGAAAGACCTCGCCACCGGTGAACAGGTGGGACAAACCGTCATCGTTCCCGGTTCCTGGTACACCGCCTCCATGCTCACCGGCGACCGCAGCCGCCTGGTGGTCACCACTTCTGTGTATGAGGCTGCTACGCACAAGAATTGGACCAAGGTGGCGGTGGTCGACACCAGCACGGGTCTGCCGGTCGGTAGGACGCTGACGCTAGCCGGCCAGCCGTCGTCGGTCACGTTGTCGGGGACCGACGACGCCACCGCGCGGATCACCACCACCACGGGACTGGCGGCAACCGTCAACACGGAAACCGGCGGAAGTTCCATCCGCCCAGTCGCTTTCCCGTGGGGCTTCGACATCTCGGCGTTCCTGTACACCCCGGTCGGGCAGGTGATCGTCGGTGCGGTGATCGCCGCCTACTTCGTCGGCTCGGCGGTTCTGGTGTTCTACGTCGTGGGTCCGGTGCTGGCCGCCTACGACTGGATTGCCGCAGCCGTGGGATTGCCACCCCGGTACTGATCAGGCTTGCGACATCTGGCGACGCCTCACCCGCTCCCACGGCCAGGTCATCGCCGCCCACGCCGCGGTGACCGCCACGATCTCGATCACCAGGTACAGCGGCCACGGCCCGAGTGGGTCGAGTATCGACGCGGTGGGGGGCTTGGCGTTGAGGTAGCCGTAATTGGTCCCGGCCAGCGCATTGAACGCGAGGGTGAACGCCACCCAGCCCAGGGTCAGGACCACCGCGAAACGCCAGTCGTTCCAGCGAGGATGCATCCCTCGGCCCCAGGTCAGGAAGATGGCCGCCCACACCACCAGGACATGGAGCGCGAAAAACGTGACGAACAGGTGGTGGGGGAAGTCGGGTGCGCCCTCGGCCGCTGTGCCGATATCCGGTGTGAGTAGCGCCTGCGAGCTCAACAGCAGCCCCCAGAAGTAGGTGAGGGCGAAGGCCCAATGCCGTTGTGTCCACAGCGCATAGGCCGCCACCAGTTCCGCGATGTCGCACAGTTGCAACGGCACCGAGGTCTGGATGTCCGGTCGGATGAGTTTGTAGAACAGGGCGGCGCCGAACACAACCAGGATCAGCACCGCGAGGAGCCGGCCGAGCATGCGGGCCTGGGTGGCCGTCGCGCGGCGGCCGAAGTAGACCAGCAGCACGGCGCCGACGACGAACACCGCCAGGACGGCCACGTGTGATGGCCCGTAGGCCACGAATTGTTCCTGTGCGATGAGTGACTGCATCGACGCTCCTGCAGATGTCCAGACGCTGTTCATCGATTATGCAAGGGGGCGGTTTGCGGTGTCTGTTTCGTTGCAGTTCTGACACCCTGTGCGGGTGGACCTCATGTGGAGCGTCGTCGCCGTCACCGTTGCGACATTCACGGTGCTGCTGGCGGTGCGCCGATTCGTGATGGCGGGTAGCGCGCTGGTGTTCTCGCGCTACGTCGCGGTCGGCGGGCTGGCGGCGTTCACCATCGACCGCCTCGACGCCGGGAAGTGCCGGGTGCGATTCGAGGTCGGCGGCCCCGGCGTGTTCCACAACGTCGCCATGCAACTGGTCGGAGCGCCGGAAAGCGATCGGCCTGCGCTGCGGCACACCATGGCCGCCGGCGACGCACCGATCGAGTGGACGTTCCCGCTGCCCGACAGCGCAGGTGCGTGGGTGATGGTGACGTGGGTACGGCCCTATCTGCAGGGCGTCGAATCCGAGGCGTTGGCCGGCGTGTTCCACACCGGCCGGGTCTACGAATGGCGGTGGTACTCCGAGACCAACCGTTACCTGCGGACGGTGATCCGGGTCTGCGCCCGGCGCAGGTGGTTGCCGGGGGAGGCGCTACGCGAGTTGCCGCTGTACGGGAGGTGGCGTCGTACCTCGTCCAACAGCAGTGCAGATCTCCTGGGCCCGGCCGCCATCAGCCCGCCGATGGTGTGAGCCCTGTTCAGCAGCGACACCGCCAGCGATCCGCACAAGAAGCCCATCAGGAAGATCCCGCGGACCCGGCGCTTGCGTCGCCGCGAGAGCGCGGACCCGGCATACCCGCACACCGAGGCGGTTGCCGCGATGCCGAGCAGCAGTAGGGCGAGTTCCATGACTCCCACCCGGTGATCCCACCATCAGCGCGCGGGCACCGAAAGGGCTGTGATCGAACCGAGTGTCAACCGTGACCGTCAGAGTCTGGGGTCGATCAAGGTGACGCCCACCGGTGCGGCCCCACCGACCGACGGCAGCAGAGCGGCCCCCTCGGCCAGGCTGACCACCCGCTCGACGAGGGCCTGTGGGCGCAGACTGCCGCGGCCTACCAACTCCAACATCTTCGGGTAGTCCCGGGCAGCCATGCCGTGGCTGCCCAACAGGTCCAACTCCCATGCGATCACCCGGTCCATCGGTATCGAGGGATGTCCGCCGACGTTGGGCAACAGACCAAGCTGGACGTGCCTGCCCTGGCGACGCAGGCTCCAGATGGCATCTGCGCACGCCGTCGCAGAGCCCACCGCGTCGACCGCGACATGGCTGCCACCGCCGGTCACTTCGTGGACAGCTGCGGCGACGTCGCGGCCGTCGGCCGGCACGGTGTGTTCGGCGCCGAGGGTGCGGGCCAGGTCCAGGGCCGCGGGGGTGCGGTCCACCGCAACCACTCTGGCGCCGGCGGCCACAGCGATCTGCACGGCGCTGAGGCCGACTCCACCGACACCGATCACCGTCACCCACTCCCCGGGGAGGATCCGCGCGCGTGCGGTGAGGGCCCGGTAGGCGGTGGCGAAACGGCATCCCAGTCCGGCGGCGGCGGCGTCGCCGATGTGCTCGGGCACGGCCACCAGGTTCGCGTCGGCGGCGTGCAGAGCCACGAACTCGGCGAACGAACCCCAGTGGGTGAAACCGGGCTGCGTCTGCGCCGGGCACACTTGGGCCTGCCCGGAGGCGCACCATTGGCAGTCCCCGCACCCGCAGACGAATGGCGTGGTCACCCGCATCCCGACCTCCCACCGTCGGACGTCCGCGCCCACCGCGGCGATGACACCGACGAGTTCGTGGCCGGGAACGTGGGGCAGGGTGACGCCGTCGTCATGTCCGGCCCAGGCGTGCCAGTCGCTGCGGCACAGACCGGTGTTGTGTACTTCGACGACGACTCCGCCGGCCGATGGTGTGGGGTCGGCCACCGACCGGACCTCGACGGGTCCACCGAACTCCTCGAACACCACTGCGCGCATGAGCGCCCAAGGTACTAGCGCTCAGCCGTACCGGAGGATGTCGAAGGCCTGGGTGATCAGTTCCTCCCGGCTGGGGACGTCCTCGTCGTCGAGGTACCAGCGCCGGATGCCTGCGCTGCGCAGTGCGCCGACCGCGCACCGGGCCAAGACCTCGCTGCGAAAGCGGGGATCCGGGGTGCCGGGGAGGCGATCGGCGATGGCGTCGGCGATGAGCTGTTCGAAGCGCAGCAGCAGCCCGGGTGTCGACTTCTCCAACTTCGGGCCCGGTGGACCGTCGTGGAACAGCCAGGACAAGGAATTGGCGTCGGGCAGTTGCTTGCCGAGTTCCAGTACCGCGTTGCGCACCGCGTCCAGCGGTGGCTCGGCGGCAGGGCGTCGGCGAATTGCGTCCGCCAGCACCGGCAGCAACGCCTCGATGTCCTTGACCAGCAGCGCTTCCTTGCCGGCAAAGTAGCGGAAGAAGGTCCGTTCGGTGATGCCGGCGGCGTCGGCGATGTCGCGGACGGTGGTGTCGGCGTAGCCCCGGCTGGCGAAGAGCGCATCGGCGCTGGCCTGGATGGCGTGGCGGGTGGCGATCTTGTGCGCCTCGCGCTTCCCGATGTCGCCGGTCATGAGACCACTATAGAAAAATCTTGTCAGCTCTGACAGTTTTGCCTAAACTGTCAGCCATGACACTTTTTGTGGGCGGGCGAACTCAGATCGGCTATCTGGTGGCGGGCATGGTGTTCGGCGGGCTGTGGCTCTTGCACAGCAGCGACCCGTTGTGGGAGACCGTGTTGCGGCTCCTGCTGATCATGGGCGTCGTGATGACACTGTCCACCGCGGTGCGGCACTGGGCCTCCCGACGAGGAAAGAACGTGCCCGAGCACTCGGTCGGCCGCTTCCTCATCGCCAAACTGGGCCTGCTGGCACTGGCAGTGGTGGCAGGGTTGGCCCTCGATTCATGGGTGCACAGTGCCGACCTGTGGATCGGCCTCGGCATGTGCGTACTGGTGGCGGTGGTGGGGCCGCTGATCCACCCGTGGCTCTCCGGAGCCGGCCACCGCGAGCCGGCGTCGGCCTGAAAGGAACCCCGGCCATGGACTTTCAAGGAACCATCAGCACCGACATCCGCGATTCCGTACCGGACTGGGCACCCTACCGCCCGGCGGAAGCACCCACCGGCGCACCGAATGTGCTGTACCTGCTGTGGGATGACACCGGTATCGCGACCTGGGACTGTTTCGGCGGACTGGTCGAGATGCCCAACATGAAGCGACTTGCCGACCGGGGCGTCCGGTTGAGCCAGTTCCACACCACGGCACTGTGCTCGCCGACGCGCGCAGCGTTGCTGACGGGCCGCAACCCGACGTCGGTCGGGGTGTCGTCGGTGGTGAACATGGTGCAGGGCTTTCCGGGGCAGCACGGGCGCATCCCGGCGGAGACGGCCCTGATGTCCGAGGTGCTCGCCGAGCGTGGATGGTCCACCTACGCCGTCGGCAAGTGGCACCTGGCCCCGCTGGACGACTGCCATGCGGCGGGGTCGCGACGGCTCTGGCCACAGGGTCGGGGATTCGACCGGTTTTACGGTTTCCTCGACGGCATGACCGATCAGTGGTACCCCAGCCTGGTCAGCGATAGTAGGCACATCGATCCGCCTGCCTCGCCCGAGGACGGCTATCACCTGTCACAGGACCTCGCGGACAACACCATCGGCTTCCTGCGCGATCACCGTGCGGCAGCCCCGGACAAACCCTGGTTCCTCTATCTGTGTCCGGGGGCGGGGCATTCGCCACACCAGGTTCCCGTGGAGTGGGCCGACAGGTACCGGGGCCGGTTCGACATGGGCTACGAGCGGTATCGCGAGATCGCACTGACGAATCAGAAGGCGCTGGGGCTGATTCCGGACGACACCGAGTTGTCGCCGATGAATCCGAACAGCGCCCGCACCTCCTCGCAGGGCTTGCCCTGGCCGGCGGGCGACGAGGTGTTGTCCTGGGACTTGCTGTCCGATGACGAGAAGACAGTGCAGTGCCGAATGGCCGAGGTGTTCGCCGGATTCCTCAGCTACACCGATGCGCAGATCGGGCGTGTGCTCGACTTCCTCGAGGAGACAGGGCAATTGGACAACACGATCATCGTGGCCATGTCCGACAACGGAGCCAGCGGAGAAGGCGGCCCGACAGGCACGCTGCACGAAACGATCCCGATGCAGGGGTCTGCACTCTCGGCCGAAGACGCACTGCGCAGAATGGGCGAACTCGGTGGACCCAGTACGCAGATGAACTATTCGACCGGGTGGGCCATGGCCTTCAACACCCCCTACAAGATGTTCAAGCGATACGCGTCCCAGGAGGGTGGCATCGCCGATCCGTGCATCATTTCGTGGCCCGCCGGGCTGAGTGCCCGCGGCGCCGTGTGTGACCAGTACGTCCACGTCAGCGATGTGACGCCGACGATGTATGACCTGTTGGGTCTGCCCGCACCGACCACCGTCAAGGGCATAGTGCAGAAGCCCTTGGAAGGGACCAGTTTTGCGTCGGCCCTGCTGACGGGAACCGGAGACGGACGCAAAACGACGCAGTTCTACTCGATGCTGGGGACCCGCGGCATCTGGCATCAGGGCTGGTTCGCCAACGCTGTGCACCCGCCGACCTCGTTGGCGCAACGGGGTTGGTCCCACTTCGACGACGACACGTGGGAGCTGTTCCACCTCGACCGAGACCGCAGCCAGATCCGCGACCTCGCCGCTGAACATCCCGACAGGCTCGAGGAACTGAAAGCGCTGTGGCACGAGAACGCCGTGCGGTACCAGGCCTACCCACTCAACGATCTCAGTGTGACTGAGATCGTCGCGCGGGGGTTCGGTGTCGGCGGCGCCGGGGCATCAACACGATCGGTGTTCTACCCGGGAACCCCGGCCGGGCACACTCCCGTTCCCGGCCTGCTGTTGGGCCGCTCGTTCACCCTGCGCGCGACTCTGTCAGTGGACAGAGCCGATGCCTGTGGTGTGGTGTTCTCCCAGGGCAACCGGGCCGGCGGCCACGCGCTGTTCTTCGATGACGGCCGGGTCAACTGGGTGGCCAACCTCGCCGGCACAGAGCAGGTCATCACGTCTGTAGGACATATCGATCTGGGGCGCAACGACATCCAGCTCAGCTATCTCAAGACAGGATCGATCGAAGGAAGCTTCGATGTCCTCGGCGACGCGGAGCTGACCATCAACGGCCGAGTTGCCGGCGCGCGCAGGGGCGTGCCCATGGCCGGGTTGGACATGTTGCAGACCGTCTCGGCGGGCCGCAGCGTGAGCCATTCGGTGTCCAGCCGGTACAGCTCACCGTTTCCCCTCCGTGGCGCAACACTCGACGAGGTGAGCATCGAGGTGCGCGGAGAGAGTCCGCTTACGCCCCGGACGGCAACCGATGTCGGTTTCGCCCGCGACTGACGTCACACCGGATGCATGTCCGCCAGAATCCGTGACGCGATGGCGGCATGACCGGCGTCGCCCACGTGGACGTGATCAGGTGCGAGCATCGCGGGATCGAGCACCGGTGTGGGCCTGATCAGGGACACGAACTCGCCGCCCACGGCCCGCACCGCGTCGCGCACCACCTGGTCGAAGTTGTAGCGCTCGGGTGTCAACGCGTCAGGGAACGACGGACCGATTCCGATGATGCGTGCCCGCGGCATCCGGGAGCGCAGTTGGACGAAGAAATGACTGACGCCGGCGAACAACTCGTTGCGGTTGGCGGTCAGCATGGTCTGGTCGTTCTGCCCGCCCGCCACCACCACGATGTCCGGGCGAAGCGCACTGATCTCGTCGAGCTGACCGAAGTAGTTGGGCCGGTTCTCGAACGTCTTGAGATACCCGGTACCGCCCTCACCGACGTTGAACTCCAACCAGCCCATCTTGTCGGCCACCAACGACGTCCACCGCTTGTCCGGGGTGGACGCACCGGAACCCCAGGTGTAGGAGTCGCCGATGAACGCCACCACCGGAAACGAACCCGGCGCAGCGGTGGCATGACCGCTGACCGAGCCGGCCAGAACAGACAGCACCACCAGGGTCCCGAGCAGTCTTCTGAGCTTCATCGGGCGATATTTTGGCAGACCGGAACCGGCGGCGCGCCGCTGCACACGACCATCTGATCGGAGTCACAGTGGTTGCCCAGAGTGGCGCCGACTGCCACTGTATTCATTGAACGGGAGCAGAGGTCGACCCTCCGGGAGGACGTCATGTCGGTTCGCACGGTGACAGCGTCGCTCGCGCTGCTCGCTCTGTTACTCCCCGCCTGTGGGACCCGGGAAAACACCCCCGCTGCGCCGCCCGGACCGTGTGAGACCGGCTCGGAACCGGCGGCGGAGGTCACCAACGGCGCCGACGACAGCGACCCCGCCGCTCCCGAGGTGGCCACCGGTTACCGCTCCGACATGACCGCGGTGCACACCGCCAGCTACGCCGTCGTGACCGCCAATCCGCTGTCCACCAGGGCCGCCTGCGACGTACTGCGGGCCGGCGGCACCGCCGCGGACGCCCTGGTGGCCGCTCAGGCGGTGCTCGGTCTGGTGGAACCACAGTCCTCCGGCCTCGGCGGCGGTGGGTTCCTGCTGTACTACGACGCGGCCTCCGGGGAGGTCCAGGCCTTCGACGGCCGAGAGACGGCGCCCGCTGCGGCTACCGAGAACTACCTGCGCTGGATCGACGACGTCGATCGCACCGAACCCAAGCCTGACGCGCGGGCCTCTGGTCGCTCCATCGGCGTTCCCGGCGTGGTGCGCATGCTCGAGGATGTCCACGACGCCCACGGCAAGGCACCGTGGGGTGAACTGTTCGCCCCCGCAGTCACTCTGGCCGACGACGGTTTCGACATCAGCCCGCGACTGGCCACCGCGATCGAGAGCTCCGCCGAGGAGTTGAGCGCCGACCCGGAGGCGGCGGCCTACTTCCTCGATGACCAGGGCAACCCCAAAGCCGAGGGCACCCGCCTGAACAACCCCGCATACGCCAAGACCCTCGGTGTCATCGCCGCTGACGGGGCCGCCGGCTTCTACCAGGGGACAGTGGCCGAGAACATCGTCGCCGCGGCTGCGGACACGTCCGGCGGTCGCACCCCGAGCCTGATGACCACCGACGACCTGGCCGGCTATGTCGCCAAGGCGCGGGAACCGCTGTGTACCCCGTACCGCGGCAAGGAGATCTGCGGGATGCCGCCCCCATCCTCCGGCGGCATCGCGGTGGCTTCCACGCTGGGCATCCTCGAGCACTTCCCGATGAGCGAGCACGCGCCTACTGACCTCGACCTCAATGGCGGCCGACCCACGGTGATGGGGGTGCACCTGATCGCCGAGGCCGAGCGGCTGGCGTATGCCGACCGCGACAAGTACGTCGCCGACACCGATTTCGTGGCGCTTCCCGGCGGCAGCCCCGACACTTTGCTGGGCAGTGACTACCTGGCCGGACGCGCGGCCCAGATCTCGATGGGCCGCAGCATGGGCACCGCCAGGCCGGGCGAGTTCGGTCCGCCCACCACCCCGGTGCCACCCACCCCCGAGCATGGCACCAGCCATATCAGCGTGGTCGACGCTCAGGGCAATGCGGCGTCGTTCACCACCACCGTGGAATCGGCGTTCGGTTCGTTCCACATGGTCGACGGCTTCTTGCTGAACAACCAGCTCACCGACTTCTCCGCCGAACCTGCGGGTCCCGACGGAGTGCCGGTGGCCAACCGGGTGGCCCCGGGTAAGCGGCCACGCAGCTCCATGGCGCCCACGCTGGTTTTCGACAATCCCGGACCCGAGCGCCAACTCTATGCCGTGGTGGGCTCACCCGGCGGTTCGGCCATCATCCAGTTCGTTGTGAAAACCCTTGTCGGGGTGTTGGATTGGGGAATGAACCCGCAGCAGGCGGTGTCCATGGTGGACTTCGGTGCCGCCAACACCCCGGACACGAAGGTGGGCGGCGAGCATCCCGTCATCGACACCGCTGACGACGGAGCGCACGACCCCCTGGTGCAGGGACTGCGCGCCCTCCGCCACGAGGTGGACCTTGCCGACCAGTCCAGCGGTCTCTCGGCTATCGTCCGCGGTGAGCCGGGTTGGGTCGGTGGTGCCGACCCGCGCCGGGAAGGCGTCGTCATGGGAGACACCGAATGACCGAGAGCGCACCCACCATCACGGGTATCCACCACTTCTCCATCACCGTCACCGATATCGAGGCCAGCCTCGACTGGTATCAGCGGTTGTTCGGTGCCGACCGGGTGCCGATGAAGTTCCCGCACTACGACTGTGAGGACACCGGCTACGGCGAACTACTGGTCGACCGGCGTTCCGGGGTGATCATCGGGCTGCACACCAACAGCGGCAACGACGGCCGGCCGTTCGACGAAGCTCGCACCGGGCTCGACCACATCGCCTTGAACGTCGGTACGCGTACCGAACTCGAGGCGTGGACTGCCTGGCTCGACGAACTCGGCATCGCGCACTCGGGAATCCGGGACGGTGCGGTGCCGTTCGAGTTCGCCACGGTGGTGTTCCGCGACCCCGACAACATCCAGCTGGAGCTGTTCGTCACCGCTTGATGGCCTTGGCGCTGATGACTGAAAACCCATGTGTCACTGTGGTTTCTGGCGTCCCATTGGCGGGTTTTTTGTCGGTGGCCGCCTCTATGTTCGACTCATGGTCAGATCGGCGGTGCAGGACAGGGAGGCGATGCTTGCTGACCTGGCGCTGATCGAAGCCGCCACCGCGCGGATGAAGCACTATTCGATCGACGGCTTCAGCGATCTGGAACTACTCGAAGTCCAGGAGCGCCGCGAGATCGTGGCACGTCAGCAGCCGGTACTCGATCACACCATCTACCAACGACTCATGGCGGAGTGCACGCCGAAACAGTTGGGTGCCAAGACGTTCACCAAGGTGCTGGTGACCCGTTTGCGGATCAGCGACGCCGAAGCCCACCGCCGCCTCAAGAACGCCGGGCTGCTCGGGCCGCGGGCGTCGTTGACGGGAGAACCACTGGCACCGCAGTGGCCGACGGTGGCCCAAGGGCAAACCGACGGGCTGATCAGTACCGACCACATAACGAAGATCAGATCCTTTTTCCACAAGCTGCCGAAGTCGATCGACCACCAAACCCGCGAGAATGCCGAAGTCGAACTGGCCAAGCACGCCCGTGAGTTGACGGTCGACGGTTTTGCCAAGGCCGCCGATCACATGGCGTATCTGCTCAACCAGGATGGCGAGTTCTCCGACGAGGACCGCCAGGCACAGAGTTATCTGCACTGCGGCAAGCAGGACGCCGATGGGTTGATCCCGGTGAAGGGCAAGCTCACACCCGAGGCCTGGGCGTTGATCGAGCCGATCTTTGAGCGCAACGCCGCCCCCGGCATGTGCAACCCCCACGATGACAACCCATGCGTGTTCGGGACTCCCTCTGAGGATCAGAAACGCGCAGACACCCGCAACCAAGGCCAGCGCAATCACGATGCGTTGATGTGGATGTGCCGCCAGATTCTCTCCACGACGCCGATCGGCACCATCAACGGGCTGCCGGCGAATCTGATTATCGTGGCCAACCTGACCGATCTGGAGAAGGGCATCGGGCACGGCATCACCGCCGGCGGCACCCGGTTGCCCATGTCCGATGTCTTGAAGCTTGCCGCGCACTCTCGTCCTTGGCTGGCGCTCTTTGACGGCAAAGGCCTGCCCCTGCACCTGGGCCGGGCACGGCGCACGGCGTCGGTCGCGCAGCGGTTGATGCTGCTGGCCCAGCACAGGGGTTGCACAATGCCCGGCTGCGATGCCAGCGCCTACCGCTCCCAAGTGCATCATGCGAACAAGGACTGGCAACACGGCGGCGAGACCAACATCGAGGACCTGACCTTGGCGTGTGGGCCGGACAATCGGACGGTGGAAACCACCGGGTGGACCACCCGTAATCGCCCCGAAGATGGGCGGACGGAATGGATTCCGCCACCAGAGCTGGATTGCGGGCAGCCCCGTACCAACAACCTGCATTTCCCGGAACGGATCATCGATCCCGACGACCACCCGTAACCCGGAGTACACAGCCTGCTGCCGGCGGAGCAACCAGGGCCGCCGGCCACCGGTGTGCGCGAGCCAGGACTAACCACGCTTGATGGCTGTCACCACCAGGTACTCGGCGTCGTAGGCGGTGGTATCCGGTTCTGTCGCGCTGTTCCAGGCCTCCAAGAGTGCGAGGAAGTCGCGGTCCAGTTCGGCGACCCGCGCCGGGTTGTCGGCGTTGAAGCGGTACGCCGCGATGGTGGGCCCATAGTTGCGCTTCCAGTACTCGCGGAACTCCAGCGGGCTGGCGCTGACGTCGAAGCGTACGGTCTCACGCCGGGTCTGCAGATCGATCACCGTGTCGCCGAACAGTTCCCGCACATGGTCCTCGTCACCCCACAGCGGGGGAGCGCTGGCCCCGGCAGGTGGCGGCGCCGCGTAGGGCTTCATGGTGGCGAACAGCTTGCCGATGAATCCGGTCGGGGTCCAATTGATCATCGCGATGGTGCCACCCGGGCGGACCACCCGGACCAGCTCGTCGGCGGTGGCTTGATGGTGCGGCGCGAACATCGCACCGACGCAGGACAGCACAGCGTCGAAGCTGTTGTCCTCGAACGGCAGTGCTTCTGCGTCGGCTTCGACCCATTCCAGTTCGACACCGTGGTGAGCGGCGTGGGCGCGGCCTGCGTCGAACAGTTCCGGAGTCAGATCGCTGGCCACCACCCGGGCGCCCGCTGCTGCCGCGGGTACCGCGGCGTTGCCGGAACCGGCCGCGACATCCAGCACCCGCTGGCCGGCATTGATGCCTGCAGCCTGCACCAGCCGCGGGCCGAGTTCCGGGATCAGCTCGTGGGCGACGGCCGGGTAGTCACCGGAAGCCCACAGTGCGCGGTGCTTGGCTTTCAGGGCGCGGTCGGCATCCTTTTCGGCGGGGGACAAAGTGGCGCTCATGGTGGTACTCCTCGGATCGGTGTGATGTCCTCCACGATCCGCCGGTTGAGGTTGCGCCACATCGGGAAGAACTACCCAAGTTCGCCTTACTCGAGAATTCCGACCTCCCTGGCCCGGCGCACCGCGTCGCGGCGCTTGGCAACATCCAGTTTCGTCAGGATCGCCGAGACGTGATGATCCACCGTCTTCACCGAGAGGAACAATCGCTGCGCCAGCTCGGCGTTGGTGAGCCCGTCGTCGAGCAGTCGCAGCACCTCCACCTGGCGGGTGGTCAATCCCGCTGGGTTGGCGCGAGTGCTGGCTCGTCGTGGCGCGGGAATCACCTGCGCGCCGGCGGCTCGCAGATCGAATCGGAGCTTGGCGGCCACTGCCTCGGCACCCAGCCGGTCCAGGATGTCGAGTGCGCGACGCGCCAGGGTGGGGTCACCGGAATCGACGAGGGCCAGGGCGCCGTCATACGGCGTCGACAGCTGTTGGAAGGCCTCGGCTGCGGCCTCGAAGTGGCCGTCGAACAGCAACCGGTACGGCGCTGCCACCCCCTCGGCCTGCACGTCTGGATCGAGGCGGCGCAGCCACATCAGCAGCTCACCGCGCGACCACTCCAGACCCGCCACCGCGGCGGTGTCGAGCAGCGCGCGGACTGCGGTCAGCCGGGGGTCGACGCGACCGGTCAGCCAGCTGCGTTCGGCCAGGGCGGCGGCCGCCGGCAACACCCGAACCGGCTCGCCGAACCGGCACGCCAGCTCCCAGGCGGCGTCGATACCGCCGGCGTCATCGCCGGTGCGCCGCAGCGACACCAGGCCGCGGATCAGCAGTGGCCACGTGCGGGCCAGCGGCGCGCTCTGCGCGCTCAGCACCGCGTCGGCATCGCAGAGTGCGTCATCCCAATCGCCCACCAGCAGTTTGAGGCGGCTGCGTGAACCCAGTTGCACCGCGCGGCAAATCGGCAGATCGTGCTCGACCATCAACGGGATGCTGGACTCCAACAGTTCGGCGGCCACCACCAGACGGCGCTGTTCGACGTCGAGGTAGGTCAAATTGGTGTAGCCCGCCGAGTACGTCTCGTCGATGTGGCGTGGCCCAGCGGCCAGCAGCGCCAGCAGTTCGTCACGCACCGCTGGCTCGCCCGCAGCGATGGCGCAGTAGTAGCCGGTGATCCTTGTCCGCACGTCGAGATCGGGATTGACTATGGCAGAGGAGATCTCGCGGGCACGCTGCAGCAGCGCCTGCGCCGGCTCGAGGTGGCTGGACTGCACCGCCAGAAATGCCTGCATGCAGAAGGCGTGGCCGAGGGTGATCAGTGCGGCCGGCTCGGAGCACTGCGGGTCGAGGGTGGCGACAGCGTCGGCCGCGTGGCTGTCGGCCACCGCGCGATTGCCGTTGTACCACTGGTAGACAGCCAAGGCGTGGTGGTCGGCGCTGACTGCGCTCGGGACGCCGAGCTGCTGGCGGATGACCAGGGCGCGCCGGCA
Organism: Mycobacterium sp. MS1601; assembly: GCF_001984215.1. NCBI lineage: Bacteria > Bacillati > Actinomycetota > Actinomycetes > Mycobacteriales > Mycobacteriaceae > Mycobacterium > Mycobacterium sp. MS1601. Next base: position 217,946 of record NZ_CP019420.1, on the reverse strand, counting down.
CGCGTCGATGGCGTCATCGAGGCGATCGGTCAGGTAGTACTCGGCCGCCAGGAGCTCCAGCAGCTGCGCCTCCACGGCCATGTCCAGCAATTCGCCTCTGTCCAGCGCGATTTCGAAGAATTCGCAGGCCTGAGTGTGCGCGCCGGAGCGAGCCGCGGCGCGGCCCGCGGCCACGCCGGCCGAGGTGATCAGTGTCTTGTCGGCGGCGCCCAACGCGTGATGGGTGAGCACCGCCGGGTCGACGTGCGATGACGCACGGTGGGCGTCGATGAACCGCCGGTGCAGACCGGCCTCGGCGCCGGGCGGGATGACGCTGGAGACCGCACGCCGGCACAGATCGTGGCGGAACGCGACACCGCGGGCGTCGCGGCGGATCAGTTTCGCTTCGTCGAGGGTACGCAGGGCGGGCAGCGTCACCCCCAGATCGGTGAGCAGATGATCCGGGATCGAACCCGGGGCACATGTCAGCAGGTTCAGCAGCTCCCAGGCGTCGCTCCCCAGATCGGCTGTCCGGGCCAGGATGGCGTCGCGGACCGTGGTGGGCAGATCCGAGTTTGGGTCGTGGTCCAGCATTTCGCAGACAAAAAACGGGTTCCCGCCGGTGACCCGGTGCAGCCACCGCGGGTCGACATCACGGTTGCCCACCAGCGAGACAACCGCCTGCTCGGACAGCGGGGGCAACACCAGAGTCCGGGCGTGCGGGGAGCGGGCCACATCACCCAGCAGGCCGCGCAGCGGGTGGGTGACACTCACCTCGTCGTCGCGCAGGATGCCGATGGTCAGCAGGGGTGCACCGCGGGCCCGTCGCAGCAGGAACCGCAGCAGATCGACGGTGCCCTGGTCAGCCCAGTGCAGGTCATCGAGGACCAGGACCGACGGCAGAGTCCGCAGGTCGTCGAACACCGCGGCGAAGATGTCGTACGGCTGTGGGCTTCCGCTCAGGAGATCCCTTGTGACCCCGCTGAACTCGGCGGCCAGATCATGTAATGGGCCCAGCGGACGCGGGGTGGACAGCGGATCGCATGCGCCCCACAGCACCCGCGCCCCGTCGAATCGGTCCAGGGCGGCTTCGACGAACGAGGTCTTGCCCACCCCGGATTCCCCGCACACCATCACTGCGCCACCCCGCCCGCCGCGGATGGAGGCGGCCAGGGCAGCGAGCTGTCCGAGCTGCGGCTCGCGCTCGGTGAGCGTCACCAGGCGATGTTATCGCCGAACGGGTGCACGGGAAATGGCGATGTTGCACCGATGACATGGTGGTGGCTGCCAGTGAATGTGAATACATTCACCGGCCGGGTCCCGGCTGGACCGCCGAATGACCAAGAATCACATCGTCTTCGGCGGGGCCGGGGCTGCTCGGGCACCGTGATCCGGTGAGAGCACGTGTGGCTCAGCGTCAGTCGATCATCGCAGGAACTTGCGTGCCGGAGTCGGCGAACACCACCAGCTGATCAAGCGGTCGGGGTAAAAATCCCTCTGTTTCCATCCTGCGCAGCTGGAGGATCAGGCCGTCGTAGAAACCCGCGGTGTTCAACAGGACCACAGGCAAGTCGTGCAACCCGTGCTTTTTCTGTTCCAGTACTTCGGTGGCCTCGTCCAAGGTGCCCAACCCGCCTGCCATGACGACAATGGCGTCGGATCGGGCCAACATCAACGCTTTTCGCGCGGCCAGGTCGGTGGTCACCACCATCTCGTCGGCATCGGGGCGGGCCAGATGCCGCAGAAACTCCACCGAGATGCCGAGCAGCCGGCCCCCGTGTGCCGCAACGCTGTCGGCGAGCACCCGCATCAAACCGGTGTCTGACCCGCCCCACACCAGGGTGTGCCCGCCTGCTCCGATCGCGGCACCCAGCTCGACAGCCGCGTCGGTATAGCGCGCGTCGAGATCCGCCGCCGACAGAAAGACACAGATGTTGCTCACCGCGCGTCGCCTTCGCGTCTGGCCTTGGCTCGCCGCTTGCCCTCGTGCATGGCGGCCACCCGTGCCACCGGAATGGTGTGGCCTTGCTCGATCAGGTCGGTGGGCAGCTGTTGCGCGGCGGGCATGCACTCGGCCCACGGGTCGTGGCCGTCCAGCGCGTCGACTGCGGTGCGCACGGTGAAATCACCCGGATTCACCCGCTCCAGATCCGACCAGGCCAGCGGGAACGACACGGGTGTGCCCGGCCGCAACCGTGGACTGTAGGCCGCCGCCACGGTGGCGCCTCCCGCGCGGGTGGCGTCCACAAAGACCTTGCCGGCACGGTCCTCCACGATGAACGCGGTGGTGGCCAGGTCTGGGTCCAGCGCCTCGGCCCTGGCGGCAAGCGCACGGGTGGCCGCGGCAACGTCGTCCACCCGGGCCGAACCGTCGATCGGCACGAAGACGTGCACTCCGCGCGAGCCGCTGGTCTTCAGCGCACCGGACAGTCCGCTGTCGGTGAGCGCCTGGCGCACCAGGTGTGCGACGGCTACCACCGCCGAGAAGTCGGAACCGTCGGGCGGATCGAGATCCAGCACCAGATGTGTCGGGCGGTAGATGTTGTCGGTCAGTCCCAGTGTCGGGTGGTACTCGATGGCGCGCTGGTTACCGAACCACAGCAAGGTCCGGCGGTCGTCGCACACCGCGTAGTGGATCTCGCGCTTGGAAGTTTCCGCCCACATCGGCACGGTCCGCACCCATTCCGGGGTGTACTTCGGCACGTTCTTCTGCATGAACGGCGCACGTCCGCGCAGTGCCCGCAGCACCGTCAGCGGACGGTCCGCCAGCACCGGAACCAAACGATCGGACACCGCGTCGAGGTAGTCCAGCAGGTGACGTTTGGTGGCACCGGAGTCGGGGCCCAGGGGCTGGTCGAGATTCGTCAGCTCGACCCCGGCACGCTCCTCGTGCACTGTCATGGCCTCACCTTACGGTGGAGTCATGACTGTGGTTCTCGCCATCAAATGCGCCAACGGCATCGCCTTGGCATCGGACTCGCAGATCACCGATCCAGGCCGCGGGCTGAGTTATCCGGCCCAGAAGCTCCACCCGCTCGGTGCCCACGCGGCGTGGGGCGGCAGCGGCTCGCGGGCGGTGCTCTACGACATCGAGCAGATCTTCCGGGAGGAGGCCGATGCCGTCATGGAGGCCCGCAACATCGGTCATGCGTTGCAGGCCAAGGCACTTCCGGTGTTCCAGCATCACTACGACGCCTTCATCGAGGACGTTCCCGGGCAGCAGAAGGCGGGCACGCCGGCCACCTATCTGCTGGCCGCCGGATACGTCGGAGACCAACCGTTCATCATCGACCTGGATCCCAACGGCCTGCTCGGCCATCACGAAGAAACCGGCTTTCAGGCCATCGGCAGCGGCGCTCCGATGGCGCAGCAGGCCCACGCGCTGCTGGCTCACTTCCGGATGACCGAACGCGATCTCGACCATGGTGTCGTTGCCGCATTGCGTGTGCTCGATGCCTTGGACGCCTCCTCTCCGAGTGTGGGCGGCCCTATGGACATCTGCCGGCTGACACCGGACGGCGCCCACCACCTGAGTCCGGACGAGGTCGACGCCGTTCGCAGTGACGTCGCTCGTTGGGTGGAATTGGAGCAGGGAGCCCTCGACCGGCTGTTCGACTGACCGCGCCCAGCACACCCGGATACCATCTCGCTGACGGATGGGGGTGAAGGCGATGGCCACACCGCGCACGGTGGACACCCGCGCCTCGATGGCGTGGCTGCGGCGCTTCGCCGGTACCACTCCCGGTGTGCTGAGCCTCATCGCCGTGCTGTTGGCCGGAGCCTGCGTGTTGACCGGCGTGGTGAGTGGCGGCCAACTCGATTCCAGGATCGCCCGGCACGACGCGGTGCTCGACCGGTCCGAGCCGCTGGCGTATGCGGCGCAGGACCTCTACGCCGAACTGTCAGCTGCCGACGCTGCTGCGGCGGCGTCGTTCCTCTCCGGCGGCATCGAGACCTCGGAAATGCGCGACCGCTACAAGGGCGCGCTTGCCGATGCTTCCGCGGCACTGGCCGATGTCACTGCGGGTGCCACTGATATCGCCACCAGAACCGCCGCCGCCGACATCTCTCTGCAGTTGGCCACCTACGCAGGTCTCGTGGAGTCGGCGCGGGTCAACAACCGGCAGGGGTTTCCGGTCGGCTCGGCCTATCTGCGTGAGGCATCGGCGTTGATGCAGAACTCGCTGTTGCCGGGAGCGCAGCAGATCTTCGAGGACAAGATGGCCGCCCTCGACCGGGACCAGCGAGCGGTGGGGTCGACGCCCATCGTCACGCTGGTGCTTCTGGTGCTGGTGATCGCGGCGATCGTGGTGAGCTCGGTGATCGCCACCAGACGGACCAACCGGACGTTCAACCTGGGGCTGCTGGTTTGTGCCGGCCTGGTGGTGGGGGTGGCCGGCTGGGTGTTGATCGCCACGGTGCTGGCCGGCGCTGCCATCAACGACGGCCGGGCTCAAGGGAATCGCTACTCCGACCTCGCCGAGGCTCGCATCCTGGTGCAGCAGGTGCGCACCGACGAGACGCTGCAGCTGATCGCTCGCGGCGACATCACGGCCTCGGAAAAGTCGTTCAACGAGCGAATGGCCCGGCTGCAGGAGCAATTGCAGGACCCGGACCTACAGGCGTGGGGTGAGAGCCACCGCCGACACGTCGAGTTCTATCTCAGCGGTGACTACGGCGCCGCCTTGAACCAGGCCATCGGCCCCGATCCGAACGCCTCGGCCGCCCAGTTCGGTGCTGTCGAAGCCGACTTGCGAGACGGCATCGAAGAGACCAGGGCCGCACTGCGTGACGATGTTGCCCGGGCCGGGAACGTCTTGTCCTGGAGTCCCACCGCAACGCTGGTATTGATGGTGTTGGCGGCTGCGGCCGCCGTGGTCGGACTCTGGCCCCGGCTCAAGGAGTTCCTGTGACGCAATGGGCAACACTGGTCGTCACCGCCGTGGCGGCCGTGACGCTGGCGGGATGTTCGTCCTCGGCACCCGAACAGCCGGTTGCGGTCTCGCCGGTGTACCCCAGCCCGGCCGGCGCCCAGGATGTCACCGAGGTACCGGCGACGCCGCCCGTGGACTGCGACCGAGAGGCCAGCCTGCGGCCCGGACCGCTGCCCGCGCCGGGGGCTATGCCGCCGGGATCGTCGATGGCCGCAATCCAGGAGCGCGGTCGTCTGGTGGTGGGGGTGGACCAGAACACCTTCCTGTTCGGTTTCCGCAACCCCTCCACAGGTCAGCTCGAGGGCTTCGACATCGACATCGCGCACGAGATTGCCCGCGCCATCTTCGGCGATCCCGACCGGGTCGACCTGCGGGTGGTCGACGCCAGCCAGCGAGAAGCGGCGCTGCAGTCCGGCCAGGTGGACTTGGTGGTGCGGACGTTCTCCATCACCTGCGCCCGCAAGCAGAACATCGGCTTCTCCACTGTGTACTACAACGCCGAACAGCGGGTGCTTGCCCTCAAAGGAGCAGGAATCGATTCCGCGGCAACCGATCTCCTGGGCAAGAGGGTGTGCGCGGTCAACGGCACCACGTCCATGGCGACCCTGTACAACCTGCAGAAGCGCCCCGAGTTGGTCGGGGTGAGCAGCTGGACCGACTGCCTGGTGATGCTGCAGCAGGGGCAGGTGGACGCCATCAGCACCGACGACGCCGTGCTCGCTGGGCTGGCCAGGCAAGACCCCACCGTGGAGATGATGGGCGACAGCCTGGGTGTCGAACCGTATGGAGTGGGAGTCAGGTTAGAGAATGTCGACCTGGTGCGGTTCGTCAACGCCGTGCTGGAGCGCATGCGTGACGACGGCACCTGGGAACGGCTCTATGCCCGTCATCTGCAGAGCTTCGGCCCCTCACCCGGTCCGCCCGCGCCGCGGTACCAGGACTGAGCATGCTCAGCACAGAGGAGATCGACCGCGAACTCGATTCGCGCGCCAAGGAAGTCGCGGCGATGTCGGCCACCATGGTGGAGCTGGACAATCACCCGGGGTTGACGCATGTGCGGCACTACCCGCCGACCGGACTGACCGCTCAGCGGTGGGCGGTGATCGAGAACGTGCTGGCGCAGCTCTGGCAGGACCTCGGCCGGATGACCACCATCCTGGACGCGGTGCAGGCCAAGCGGGGCCGGGCACGGCTCGACGACCAGGAGCGGGCCGAGCTGACTCGGCTGCTGCGCGAGCGGCACTACGAGGTGTCCCGGCAAGCGGTGCCCCTGGCGCAACGGAAGATCGGGGGATCGGCGGAGACGGTCGAGTACGTCGGCCTGGCCGACACCGCCGAGCGCATGCAGGCCACGTATCCGGCGGTCGTGGAGTTTCTCGACTCCGTGGACGCGGCCAACAACCGGGTGGCCAGAGGACTTGCCCCCTTGCAGAAGCAGCTGGAGAACGCCGGCGCGCCCGTCCCGCCCGAACTCGCCGAGCTGCTGACACTGTCGGCCAATGATCCGTTGTCACTGGAACGACACGACGTGGACGCTCGGCTTGCGGTAATCGCGGACAAGGTGCGGACCAGTGTTGCCGAGGCCGCCGAACTCGCAGCGCTGCAAGCCAACTGGCCGCTGGCACTGGCGGAGGCCGCGGCCCGGCTCAACCTGTTGCAGAGCGCGGTGACCGAGGCCGCCCGGGCCAGGATCGAAGCAGAACGCACGGTGATCACCGGCGCCTTCCCGGTGCGCGACGACGCCGAACCGGAGCTGCGCGCCGCGTTGGCCGCCCTGTCGACGCCGGATCCCGCAGCGCTGCGGGCGCTGCGGATGCGGATCGACGATGCCCTGCACAGCGCCCGTCACGATGCCGAACTGGCCCAGGGCCTGCTGGACCGGCGCTCCGAGCTCAAAGGCAGATTGACCGCCTACGAGGCCAAAGCGGCCCGACTGGGCCTGGGCGAGGACCGGGATCTGCTGTCATGCGCGCAGATCGCGTCCGGGTTGTTGTCACGGCGGCCCTGTGATCTGCGTGCGGTCACCCGCGCTGTCGCCGACTACCAGGAGTTGCTCACCGAGAAGCGGGGGAGTACGCGATGACGTGTGCGGAACCAGGATGTGACGGCACCGTCGTCGACGGCTACTGCACTGTGTGCGGCACCGCGCCCGCCGCCGAATCGACAGCCCCCGAAGGCACCGCTGCCATGGTGCAACCCAGTGTCGCCACGGCGCGGTCGGCGGCCACGGCCAGGACCGGGTCCAGCCGGTCGTCGAGCACGCGCGGCCGCCTCGGCGCAGGCATCGTCACTATCCCGCGGGTGCCCAAAGGTGATCCGGCCGCGGCTATCCTCACTGATCCTCAAGTGCCCGAACGGAACCGGTTCTGCGGCAATCCTGACTGCGGCAAGCCGGTGGGGCGCGCCCAGAACGACCAGCCGGGGCGTACCGAAGGTTTCTGCACCCAGTGCGGCACCCCGTACTCGTTTGTGCCCAAGCTACGCCGTGGTGATCTGGTGGGTGGCCAGTACGAGGTGCAGGGCGCCATCGCCCACGGCGGTCTCGGTTGGATCTATCTGGCGGTGGACCGCAACGTGCACAACCGGTGGGTGGTGCTCAAGGGCCTGATCAACACCAACGACGCCGATGCCATCGCCGCAGCGGCGGCGGAGGTGCTGGCCCTGGCCGAGGTGGAACACCCCAACATCGTCAAGATCTACAACTTCGTCCAGTACATCGATCCCACGGGTGCGGCCGTCGGCTACATCGTGATGGAGTTCGTCGGGGGCACCTCGCTCAAGCAGATCCGCAAGACGCTGGGGGCCCCGCTGCCGCCGGACCAGGCGGTGGCCTACATCATCGAGATCGCCCCGGCCCTGGGTTACCTGCACTCCCAGGGGCTGGCCTACTGCGATTTCAAGCCCGACAACGTGATGCAGAGCGACGAACAGCTCAAACTGATCGACCTCGGCGCCGTCATCCGCATGGATGACACCGAGGGTTCGCTGTTCGGCACCGTGGGCTACCAGGCCCCCGAGGTAGCCCAGACCGGACCCACCGTGGCCAGCGACGTCTACACCGTGGGCCGGACGCTGGCCGTGCTGGTGATGGACGTGCCACAGGAAAAGGGCCATTTCGTCGAGACCTTGCCCGGACCCGAAACCGTCCCGATGCTGGCGAAGTACGAATCGCTGCACCGGGCCATCCTGCGGGCCACCGATCCCGACCCCGCCCAACGTTTCTCGTCCATCGAAGAGATGGCCGACCAGCTGACCGGCGTGCTGCACGAGATCGCCGCCATCAACACCGGGGTCGAGAAGCCCAGGGTGTCACACTATTTCAGTCCCCAGCGGGCGGTGTTCGGCGCAGGTGTGCCGCTGACGGCCGCCGACCTGGTGGTGGCACTGTCGGTGCCGGTGGTGGATCCCGGCGACAGCGGTGCGGTGCTGCTGGCCACCACCAGTGGCGCCTCGCCCGCGCAGCTCGAACAGGCGCTAACGCTGTCGCGAAGTGGCACCAGCCAGGACGACGCCTCCTCGGTGGAGATCCCGCTGCGGCTGGTGCGGGCTTCTCTGGAACTGGGCAACCCGGCAGCTGCCAGGGCACGGTTGACCAAGCTGAACACGGTGATACCCAACGACTGGCGGTTGCGGTGGTACACAGGCCAATGTGCGCTGTTGGAAGGCGATTTCGAACAAGCCGAACTGGAATTCGACGCGGTGCTGGCCTCATTGCCCGGCGAGCTGGCGCCCAAGGTGGCCATCGCCGCGGCGGCCGAACTTCGCGGCGGCCACGACCGCGCGCTGCGCTACTACGACGTCGTGTGGCGCACCGACCGGGGCTACGTCAGCGCCGCGTTCGGATTGGCACGTGAGCTGGCCCGCCGTGGTAACCGCGCGGGGGCCATCGCGGCACTGGACCGGGTGGCGCCCACCTCGGCGCTCTACACCACCGCACGGGTGACGGCCGTGGAGATACTGCTCGCCGGCGCCACCATAGACACCATCGACGAACCGACTCTGGTGGATGCGGGCACCCGCACCTCGGCGCTGACGTTGGAATCGGCTGCGCGGCGGGCGACCACGGAACTGCGCGTACTGGGTGCGGCGCTGGCCTGGCTGCAGGCAGGCCGCACGCCGAGCACCCAGTGGCTGCTGGGGGTGGAGTTCACCGAGCCGGGCGTCCGCTCGGTGATGGAGCGCAGCTATCGCGACCTTGCTCATGAGACGCCGGATGTGTGGGAGCGAATCAGCTTGGTGGAGAAGGCGAATCAAATCCGACCCAGGACAACGCTGTGAGCACGTGCCGCAGCTGCGCTGCACCCGTTGCGCCCGCCGACCGGTTCTGCGGTGGCTGCGGGACGTCGTTGGCCGACATCCGTCGTGTTGCGGTGCCACAGCCACTGAAAGACGACGGCGGCGCCTGCGCGGACTGCGGCAACAGCACCTTCACCGACGGCTACTGCAGTGCCTGCGGGCACCGGCGCGCCGCGCCCGATCGTGTTGAGGCCGAGATCGCCCCCATCGTGCTGGTCACCGACCGTGGCATCGAGCACCACCGCAACGAAGACGCCGCTGCCGCCGGGGTACTGGCAGGCAGTTCAACGGCTTTCGCGATCGTCGTCAGCGACGGGGTGTCCACCTCCGAGGACGCGCAACTGGCATCGTTGGCCGCCGCCACCGCCGGGGTGGACACGATGCTGACGGCGCTGAGCGCCTCGAGCGATGCCCGCGCGGCCATTCTGGCCGGACTGACCCAAGCCGCCGAAGCCGCCGCCGCCGCGCACACCGGCTCGTCGACGTCCACCTCACCGTCGTGCACCTACACCGCTGCGGTGGTGGTACCCGCAGACGACGGTACCGCACAGGTCGCCCTCGGCAATGTCGGCGACAGCCGGGCATACTGGTTGCCCGAGGATCCCACGGCGGCACAGCAATTGACCGTCGACGACTCACTGGCCCAGGAACTCATCAGCACCGGCCTGCCGGCCGACTCCCCGGCGGTGCTGCGGGGTGCCCACACCATCACCCGGTGGCTGGGGGCCGACTCCGAACCCCAGCCCTGGGCTGATTCCAGCGTGCAGACCCTCACCCTCACCGGACCCGGAACCCTGTTGTTGTGCAGTGACGGGCTCTGGAACTATCTGCCGGGTGCCGCGGATCTCGCCCGTTTCTGTGCTGCCGAGTCCTCGGCGGCACAGGCGCTGGTGGAGTTCGCCCTGGCAGCAGGAGGTCAGGACAACATCACCGTCGCACTCATCCCGATCGGAGGAGCCCAATGAGTTCACCGCAGGTGCAAGGTATCTCCGTCGAGGTCGACCACAACCCGTACCTGGCCGAAGGCAGCGGCACCGTCGATGCCATCGTCAGCGTCAGCGCGGGATCGGGCATCGAGACCGCGGCCCCGCCCACCGAACGGATCGAGGCCATCGTCATCGACACCTCCACGTCGATGCTCTCGCCGTCGTCGAAGTTCGACGGGGCCAAGCGCGCCACCCTGGCGGCGATCAACGAACTGGTGGACGGCACCTACTTCGTCATCGTCGCGGGGTCGGACAAGGCGCACAGTGTCTATCCGGCCGACGGTGCCCTGGCGCAGGCTGATCCGCGCACCAAGGCGGAGGCCACCCGGGCCGTCGACGCGCTGCGGCCCAAGGGTGGCACCGCCATCGGCAGGTGGTTGGCCCACGTCCGTGGCATCGTCGAGCAGCGGCCCGGCGCGCTGGCGCACGCGATTCTGCTGACTGACGGCAAGGACGAGCACGAGACCCCCGAACAGCTGGGCCAGGAAATCGGATTGAGCGAAGGAGTGTTCACCTGCGACTGCCGTGGCGTGGGCACCGACTGGGTGGTCGAGGAGCTTCGCGCCATCGCCTCGGCATTGCTGGGCACCGTCGACATCGTGGCTGACCCTGAAGACCTGGCCGAGGATTTCGCTGAGATGATGCGCTCATCGATGGGCAAGTCGATCGCGGCGATGACCCTGCGGCTGTGGACTCCCGCTGGTGCCCGCATCGAGTTCGTCAAACAGGTGGCACCCACCGTCGAGGACCTGACCGGACGTCGCGTCGACACCGCAGCGCAGACAGGGGAGTACCCGCTGGGCGCCTGGGGTGCCGAGGAGCGTGACTACCACGTGCAGGTGGAGGTCGAGCCCGCCGCGGTGGGGCGGGAAAAGCTCGCCGCCAGAATGACTGTCGTCGCAGGCGACCAGGTGCTGGGTGAAGGCTTGGTCAAGGCGGTGTGGACCGCGGACTCGGCGCTGTCGGCGCGCATCAGCAGACGGGTGGCGCACTACACCGGGCAGGCCGAGCTGGCGCAGGCCGTGCAGGAGGGCTTGAGTGCACGCAAGAGCGGCGACGTCGCGACGGCCACCGCCAAACTGCAGCGGGCGATGGAACTGGCCGTGGAATCCGGCAACGACGGCACTGCCACCCTGCTGCGTGGTGTTGTCGAGGTGGACGAGAAGACCGGGACCGCACGTCTGAAGCGGGAAGTGGCCGCCGCCGACGAGATGGCCCTGGACGCCAGATCCACCAAGACGGCCCGGGTGCGGAAGGAGTCCTGATGCCGACCTGTGTGGAGGGACATACCTCGACGGCCACCGATTACTGCGATGTGTGCGGTTCGGCGATGTCCGCTGCCCCACCGGCACCTGCGGCACAGGTGTGTTCGGCGTGCGGTGCGACGATCAACGGCCGGTTCTGCGAATCCTGCGGCCACGACTCGGCGCTCCCTGCGCCCACGCCCGCTCCCGTGGCGCCGTCGACTTCGGTGGCGGTGTGGACGGCTGTGGTGGCCGCCGACCGGGAGTTCTACAACCGGGTGCTGGCCCGCGGCGGACCTGACACCGTGGGCTTCCCGCAGTTCTTCCCCGAGCGTCGAATCACCCTGCAGCAGAGCACGACTCTGATCGGCCGACGCAACGTGGGGCAGGGGGTGGAGCCGGAGATCGATCTGGGTATCCACCCCAGCGACCGCGGCGTCTCCACTCAGCATGCCGTGCTGCGGGTGCGTGGTGACGGGTTGACCATCACCGACCTGGGCTCCACGAACGGTACCAGCCTCAACGGTAGCGAGACGCTGCTGGCCGAAGGCCAGGAGACCACCCTGGCCGACGGCGACCGTATCCACGTCGGGGCGTGGACCACCATCACCGTGGTGTGTGGTCCGTGAGGGTGCGCAGCGCGTAGATCCGTTCGGCGTACACCAAGTCGTCGCGCCACAACCGGGTGGCGGCGTGGCGCATCAGGGGCGCCACCAGCGCCGAGGCGCGAGGGGCGTGCACGAAACCCGGCCGGTCCGAATGCGCGATCACCGCCTCGACGACGGCGGTGCGTGGGCGTCCGTCGGGGCCGGGACCCAGCGGGGTGGCGTGCGTCTCCACCACACTTCCCGAGCCCTCACCCTCGACGATGTGCATGACGATGGTGCGTGGCTCAGGGCAGCTGAACTCGGCGATGACGGGCACCCCCAACCGTCCGATGTGAAACGTCACCGCGACGACGAAGCGATCCAGGTGTTCAGGCAGGTCGGCTTCGGGCGGCGGAGCGTCGAGCACCTCGAGGCGGGTGAACGAGTACGGGTGAAACCATGCGCCGTGCCAAGGGTCCAGCCTGTTGGCGATGATGTCCCGCGTCTCGCACAACCCGCTGAGACGCGTCACGGCGGACAATCGCGGTTCCGTTGGCCGAACGGGCAGAATCGGTGTTTCCGTGGGTGTTTCGCCACCCACATCGTCGAGGCGCACCCAGGCCAGCACACCGTCGTCATGGGCCGGAAACGGCGCCCAGCCCTGCCGGGGGTGGCCGCTCAGCCGCAGGCCGTGCCACGGGCACACCAGCGCACCGCGGTCCACGACGCCGGTGCACAGATCGGCGCCCAGATGCGGGCAGGCGGCGGGTGCGACGTGCAGCGTTGTGTCGGTGTCGCGCCACGCCACCAGCTCACGCCCGGCGACGCTGACGGCATGGGGCTTGGACCCGATGTCGCCTGCGGCGGCGATGACATACCAGTTGCCGCTCGGGCGCTCGAGTGCCCGTCGCAGAGCCGAGTTGATGATGGCCGGGTCGGCATCGCGCCAGGTGGCACGTTGCTGCGCCCAACGCACCCGCGGAAGTACCTGAAACGGTGTGGCTTTCGACGCTTTACGCAACAGGTTCATCGGTTCACTCTTCCTGCCAGCTTGCTCAGCACCGGCATCCGGCCCCGCGTCGGGACGGTGTGGATGGGATGTCCGGCGATGCCGAAGCCGTGCAACAGTGCGTTGGCGGCGCAGAAGCCGGTGGTGGCGGCACGTTCCATCAGCGCCACCGGCAGATCCACCCGGATACCATCGCCGGCGAGCACCAATCCGGGCGTCGGGGTGTGCACGCCCGGGCGGTCGGCGAAGTCGCCGGGTGCGAACCGTGGACAATCGGCGCGTCGCAGTATCCGCTCGGCGATCACCTGCGCCCCGGCGGTCTCGGGGAACAGTTGACGCAGGCGATCCAGCAGGGGTTCCCGTAGGTCGGGTTCGTCCTCGCCGACTGCATAGGAGTGCAGTTCCACCACCGATCCTCCGGTGCTGCGTGCCCAGTCGGCGGCCTGCTGCTCGTAGCGCTCCAGCACACTCACATTGTCCAGCGGTTCCAGCCCGCCCGTGCCGAGAAACGCTGGTCGATGAGGATGTACGGGTCGGTCGAGCCACAATCGGTGCACCACGAACGGCGCCGCGCGACCCATTGCCGCCACCCGGTTACGCCAGTGGTGATCGCCGAGTCCCGGGGAGGCCGCGGTGATGCGCTGTAGGCCTTCGACATCGGTTGCCATCACCACCGCGTCGACGGCGATGTCGTGGCCGCTGCCGCAGTGCACGTAGAACTCGTCGCCGGCGTCGATTCTGTCCACGCCGGTGCCGGTGCGGAACGTCACGTCGAGGTTCTCCAGATACTTCCTCAGCGGATTCCACAGCGCGACATCGAAGTTGGAGTCCGCGACATCGAAGATCAGACCCTCCGACGAGCCCAGGAAGTAGATGTGGAACATGGTGGCCAACTCGGCGGCCGACAGCTGCGACGGCCGGGCGAAGAAGCTGCGGGAGAACACTTCGAAAGCCAGATGCCTGGCCGCCTCGGGAAAGTTGATGGCTGCCAGGAATGCTTCTGCATCGGTGTCGTCGAGTCGCCGGTAGATCTCCGGTACCGACACCGCAGCCAGCGGTGCGGCAGCCCGGGCGTCGAGGCGGATCAGGTCCCGAAGCCGAAAAGTGGGGCTGCGCAACGCGAAGGCGATGGCATTCAGCGGTGGTGACGTGGGCAGTCCACGAAAGGTGTCGCGCCGGCCGTCCCCGTCCACCAGTGGGTAGTCCTGCACCGCGGTGAGCATGCCCAGATCCGGATCGACACGACGCAGTACTGCGCGCAGGTTGTAGTACTGCCGGAAGAAGGCGTGGAAACCTCGGTTCATCGCCACGGGGGTGCCGTCGTCCAGCACCTCGGTCCACGCGCCGACCCGGCCACCGAGATGATGTTCGCGTTCCACGATCTGGACACGCACGCCGCGCTCAGCCAGCGCGGTGGCCGCGGTCAGCCCGGCGATGCCTGCGCCCACCACTGCCACCCGTGGCGGACGGTCGAGCGTTGCAGCGTTCGGCAGTCCCCGGGGCGCGGGGTGTTCGACGCGTCTGCGGTCACTCATCGGGATTCCTTGGTGCGGGAGCGTTCCCAGAGCATCAGCACAGCGGTGACCATGGCCCATCCGAAGAAGAAGTCCTCGACGGGAATATCCCACGGTATGCGGATGCCGGTGGTGTGCTGTTCGTCGTAGAGGACGATGGGGGCGCTCAGCTTGGTCAACCACCCGTCCACCGGGATCTGGAAGCCCAGCACGATGACCATCGAGATCCAGTAGACCGGTTTGCGGAAGATACCGGTGCGCAGCACTTTCCATTCCAGGACACAGACCACGATCACGGCGACGGCGGTGGGCAGGGTGTAGCCGATCACGTGCGTCGCACCCGCGAACGCTTGCGCAGCCGGGCCACAATGCCCTCCACCGCCGAATAGGTGAGCAACCCACACATCGGGATCACCAGGAAGAACAGCAGTTCCTCCAGCGGCACCGGCCCGATGTGGACGCCGGTGATGTACTGCGGGTTGTAGGACCAGATGTCAGCCAGGATGGCCACCAGATCCCAGGCGATGAACACCGCGGCCACCGGCAGGATCGCCCGTGCCGCCCTACCGATCTGGCGGTACACCCCGGTGCCGAGGAACTCCAGCGGCGCGGTGATGGCCAGGCAGGCCGCCAGCACCAGCAGGTACTGCCAGCGGTCCATGCTCACGCCGCCCGGGTGTGCCGGCTGCGCCAGGCGTCCAGCAGCCCCACTGCCGCCACCTGTAGACGGCGGCGGTTACCGACGGTGGCTCGTTGGCCGAACACCAGGAAACCCATGTCCTCGACCCGGTCCAGGATCTCGGAGTAGAGCGTCAGTGCCGCCGTGATGCAGGGTCGAGAGCGCGGATCCAGCAACGGGATCCCTTGCTCGGCAACCGAGTACACCTCACGGGTGATGGCGACCTGCTCGGTGAGTGCCCGCTGCACCCGCGGATCGGTGACACGATTGTCGTGGCACCACTGCAGCAGATCCCGGTCCACACCGTGCGCCGCGAGCTCGTCGGCGGGCAGGTAGACGCGGCCGCGATCGAGGTCCTCGTCCACATCGCGGATGAAGTTGGTGAGCTGGAAGGCCGTGCCCAACGCCGCGGCATACGTCGCCGCCTCCTCGCGGGGACCCACCGTGCCCAGCACCGGCAGCATCTGCAGGCCGATCACCTCGGCCGAGCCGTGCATGTAGCGCTGCAGCGCTGGCCGGTCCGCGTAGTCGGTGACGGTCAGGTCCATCCGCATGGAGGTCAGGAAATCGTCGAACAGGTCCCAGCTGATGCCGAAGGTGCGGGCGCAGTGCACCACAGCGGACAGCGCCGGGTCATCCCCGTCGGCTTCATCGTTGACCAGACGGTTGAACAGCTGGATTCGCAGGCGCTCGAGCAGTTCCTGGCGCTGCGCGATGGTGGCGGTGGAGTCGAGATCGTCGAGGATGTCATCGGCGCGGCGGGCGAACCCGTAGAGCGCGTGTACGGCGGGACGCTGGTCCGGCGCCAGCAGGCGGGTGGCCAGAAAGAAGGTGCGGCCGTGTTCGGCGTTCAATTCGCGGCACACCCGATAGGCCTCGCGCAGTTGGGGGTCGTGGACGCCTGCGGCATCGAGTTCAGAGCTGAGCATCAGCGCACCACCATCGTCTGTTGTCTGCGGGAAGGAGAACCGGTGAGCCGCTCGGCGGCCAGTCGGCCGGAGATCACCGCCGTCGGGACGCCGACTCCGGGCACGGTGGACGACCCGGCGAGCACCACGTTGTCGATACCGCGGATCCGGTTCGCCGGCCGGAATGGCCCGGTCTGGGTGAAGTTGTGCGCCAACGCGAACGGGGTGCCTGCGGCCATGCCCTGCCGGGCCCAGCCGGACGGATCCACGACGTCGAGCAACTGGGGGTCCTCGATCAGGCCGGGAAGCCGGCGGTCCACCGTCTCGATCATCTGCTCGGTGTAGGCGGGACCGATCGCCGACCAGTCGATGGTGCCGACCTCGGTGTTGGGGGCAGGAGCCAGCACATAGAGCAGGTCGCGGCCCTCGGGTGCCAGTGTGGGATCAGCGACGGTGGGTCTGGTGACCAGCAGCGACGGATCCGACATCACCGTGCCGTGGTCGATGATCTCCCGGAAGGTGTCGCGCCAGGCGTCTCCGAACAGGATGTTGTGGTGGGGAAGGTCTGAACCTGTTGCGCGGCAGCCAATGTGCGCCACCACGGCGGATGGCGCCGGACGCAGGCGTAGCAATCGACGCGGCGTTCGACCGAGCATCCGGTAGGTGTCGGGCAGTTCGGTGGTCAACACCACGGCGTCGGCCGCGAACCGCTCGCCGGTGTCGGTACCCACGGTGCTGACCACGCCGCCACTGTGTATCAGCTCGGTCACCGAAGTGCCGTAACGGAATTCGACTCCTGCGGCGCTGGCTGCGGCAGCCATGGCGTCCGGCACGGCACGCATGCCGCCCCGCGGGAAGTACACCCCGGCGACCGTGTCCATGTAGGCGATGACGGCGTACACCGCGAGCGCCCGCTGCGGCGGCACCCCCGCATACAGCGCCTGGAAGGTGAACACCCGCTGCAGGCGCTCATCGGTCAGGAATCGCCTGACCACGGAGTCCCAGCGGCGAAACCCGCCGATGGACAGCAACCGCAGCAAATCGGAGTTCACCAGCGAAAGAGGTGATTGGAAGTTCGATCCGATGAAGCCGTCGAACTCCACGTCGTAGAGGCGGGTGAGCCATTGGCGCAGTTGCAGATAGCCCTGCGCCTGCTGCGGGCCGGCGAAGCGTTCCACCTCGGCGGCCATGGCCGCCGCATCGCTGTGTACCTGCAGTGCGGTGCCGTCGGCGAAGGAGGCCCGGTATGCCGGTGCCACCGGGATCAGGTCCAAGCGGTCGGCACTGGATTCGCCCACTGCGGCGAAGGCGTCGTCGATGATCTCCGGCATGGTCAACACGGTGGGCCCGGTGTCGAGCCGGTAGCCGTCGATGTCGGCTCGGCCCATCCGTCCGCCGGGGTGGTGGCCGCGCTCCAGCACTGTGACCGCGACACCGCGGCCGGCAAGGTGCATGGCAGCAGAGAGCCCGGAAAGACCAGCTCCGACCACCACCACGCGGCGGGGTTGACGGAAACGCAGGGTCACGAAGGTCCTCCCGGGCTACAGACAGTGCGAAGGAAGTTCCCGTTCTGGCCAGGTCGAAAACATCGCTTCTCGGGTACCAGAAACGCTGTGGACTCGGGGCGAACGGCAGCTGGCTGCTGGATTGTGGGCGCGACTGTCTACCTGGCCTCCGAAGCTCTTGCAGCAAAGGCACTCCCAGGCTACAGCTACCTGTATAACTACCTCAGCGACCTCGGCGTCGCAACCGTTATGAACGTCGGGTTCGTGGTTCACGGTGCATTGTTCGCAGTCGGAGCCGTCGTTGTCACCCACGGAGCGGAGCCGGTCCTGACCAGGCGCGGTTTCGTCGCGGCCGCCGCGGTGAATGCGCTGGGCAACGTGGTCATCGCCGTGTTCCCGAGCTACCTCGACACCAAGGTGCCGTGGCACGGTATCGGCGCCGGGCTCGCCATCATCGGTGGCAACCTGGCCCTCGTTGTGGGTGGTGGCGCCGGCCGCTGGTCCTGGTGTCGGTCGGTGTACCCGATCATCGTCTGGGAGTTGGTCACCGCGGTGGTGCTGCTCGCGGGACGTTCGCGGTAGTGTTCCCGGTGCAGCTGGTTTGCCTTTGACATCCGTCAAGGGCATCGCAAGAGGGAACCCGGTGAGAATCCGGGACTGTCCCGCAGCGGTATGCAGGAACGACCGCCGTCAACGGCACTGATGTCAAGCATCGGGAAGCGACGGCCAGTAGGAGCATCCACGGATGCGCGCCTGTGAGTCCGAAGACCTGCCAGTTGTGCCGGGCGCGCCGCGTCCGGCGGCGCATCGCCTCGTGGACTGGGCGTATGGCCGGCGTGGTGATCCCTTGCGTCGTGCAGGTGGTCGGTCCGGCGGTACGGCCGTGGGCGATGGGCACTCCGTCGTACCGAAGGAACCATCCCGTGTCACCGACCTTCTCCGCCACCGTTCTCGGTTCACCCCGGATCGGGCCCAACCGCGAACTCAAACGCGCCACCGAGAACTACTGGGCCGGCAAGATCAACCGCGCCAAGCTCGAGGCCGTCGCCTCGGGTCTGCGATTTTCCACCTGGGCGGCCCTGACCGCCGCAGGCCTGGACTCGATTCCGGTCAACACGTTCTCCTACTACGACCAAATGCTGGACACCGCGGTGATGCTGGGTGCGCTGCCGCCCCGGGTGGCCGTCGTCGACGACGATCTGGACCGCTACTTCGCCGCCGCTCGTGGTACCGGGGAGATCGCCCCACTGGAGATGACCAAGTGGTTCGACACCAACTACCACTACATCGTCCCGGAGATCGGCCCGTCGACGACCTTCAGCCTCCACCCCACCAAAGTGCTCGGTGAGCTCGCGGAAGCGCTGTCACAGAAGATCGCCGCTCGCCCGGTGGTGATCGGGCCCATCACGTTCCTCGCGTTGGCCAAAGCCGTTGATGGTGGTGGTGATCCGATCGAACGGCTCGACGATCTCGTTCCCCTGTACATCGACCTGCTGGGCCGGTTGTCCGCAGCGGGCGCTTCGTGGGTACAGCTCGACGAACCCGTGCTGGTCACCGACATCCTCTCCAACGCCGCAGGTCTCGCGGAGTCCGTCTATCGCCGTCTCGGTGAGGTGGCCGAACGACCGTCGATCTTCGTCTCCACCTACTTCGGCGGACTCGACGCGGCGCTGCCCGCGCTGGCCCGCACCCCGGTCGAGGCCATCGGCGTCGACTTGGCGGCAGGCAGCGAGCAAGCCGTGACGGCGGTTCCCGAACTGGCGGAGAAGCTCGTCGTCGCCGGGGTGGTGGACGGGCGCAACATCTGGGCGACCGACCTGGAGAAAGCGCTCGGCGCGCTCAACGCGCTGGTGGGATCGGTCGGCGCGGTAGCGGTGTCCACGTCGTGCTCGACGTTGCACGTGCCGTACTCGCTGGAGCCGGAGACAGGGCTGGACGACGCGCTGCGCAGCTGGCTGGCGTTCGGTGCCGAAAAGGTCCGCGAGGTGGTCACGTTGGCGTCGGCGGTGCGCGGTGAACGCGATGAGGACGTGTTTGCGGCTTCGGCGGCGGCGGTGGCGTCGCGCAGATCGGATGCGCGGCTGCACAATGCCGACATCCGCGCAGTGCTCGGCACGGTGCTGGCCGCGGGTCTGCACCGAGGTGCCGCCCCGGAGCGCCGCGCCGCGCAGGACGCCCGGCTGCGCCTGCCCGTCCTTCCCACCACGACCATCGGCTCGTATCCGCAGACCACGCAGATCCGTCAAGCGCGCGCCGCCTTGCGGGCCGGGGAGATCGACCAGGCCGAGTACACCCGGCGGATGAAGGCCGAAGTCGCCGAAGTCATCACACTGCAGGAAGAGCTGGGCATCGACGTCCTGGTACACGGAGAGCCCGAACGCAACGACATGGTGCAGTACTTCGCCGAGCAGCTCGACGGCTTCTTCGCCACGCAGAACGGTTGGGTGCAGTCCTACGGCACCCGGTGTGTGCGACCGCCGATCCTCTACGGCGACGTGGTGCGGCGGCGGCCGATGACGGTCGACTGGGCCACCTATGCCCAGTCGCTGACCGACAAGCCGGTCAAAGGCATGCTGACCGGGCCGGTGACGATTCTGGCCTGGTCTTTCGTCCGCGATGACCAGCCGTTGGCGGACACCGCCAATCAGATCGCGCTGGCGATCCGTGACGAGACGGTGGATCTGCAAACAGCGGGCATCGCGATCATCCAGGTCGACGAACCGGCACTACGGGAGTTGCTGCCCTTGCGCGTCAAGGACAAAGAGGAGTACCTGCGCTGGGCGGTGGCTGCGTTCCGGCTGTCGACGTCCGGGGTCAGCGACTGCACCCAGATTCACACGCACTTGTGCTATTCGGAGTTCGGAGAGGTGATCGGGGCCATCGCCGACCTGGATGCCGACGTCACCTCCATCGAGGCGGCCCGCTCGCACATGGAGGTGCTCGACGACCTGAACGCGATCGGCTTCGGCAACAGCGTGGGACCCGGTGTCTACGACATCCATTCGCCGCGGGTGCCCACCACCGAGGAGATGGCCGTGTCGTTGCGTGCCGCGATGGCTGCTGTGACTGCCGAGCGGTTGTGGGTCAACCCCGACTGCGGGCTCAAAACCCGTCGCACCGAGGAGGTGAGGGCCTCGTTGCGCAACATGGTGGCCGCCGCCCGACAGGTACGCGCCGAGTAGTTCATGCGATTTGGGCGTGATTCCCACCGCTGCGCGGTGGGAATCACGCCCAAATCAGAGCGCCCGCTGCGGCGGACCCGAATACTCGCTCAGCGGCCGGATCAGGGCATTGGACGCGGCCTGCTCGATGATGTGCGCGGTCCAGCCGGTGATGCGGCTCATCACGAAAATTGGTGTGAAACTCGGAATGTCGAACCCCATCAGGTGGTAAGCAGGACCGGTGGGGAAGTCGAGATTGGGCTTGATTCCGGTGGTGGCCGCCATGGCGCGCTCCAGCACCTCATAGATGTCCAGCCAGCGTTGGCCGTCGCGCACCGCTGCCACCCGGACCAGGGCTGCCTTCATCGTCGGCACCCGCGAGTCGCCGTTGCGGTAGACCCGATGGCCGAACCCCATCACCTTCTGCTTGCGGGACAGCCTGGCGTGCAACCATTCCGCGGCCCGGTCGGCGCTGCCGATGGCGAGCATGTCATGCATGACGGCTTCGTTGGCGCCGCCGTGAAGTGAGCCCTTGAGCGCACCGATGGCTGCGGTGACGGCGCTGTAGATATCCGACTGGGTGGACGTCACCACCCTTGCGGCGAAAGTGGAGGCATTGAAGCTGTGCTCGGCGTAGAGCACCATCGACTGCTCGAAGGCTTGCACCACCACCGGTTCGGGAACGGCGCCGAAGCACATGTTCAGGAAGTTCTCGGCATAGCTCAGATGACTGTGCGGGGCAATGGGTTCGAGCCCGCGCCGACGGCGCATGTCGAAGGCGACGATGGTGGGCAGCACGGCGAACATCCGCAGCGATGTGGCGTGGTTGGTGGACGGGTCGTCCTCATCGGGGTCCTCGGCACCCAGATAGCTGATGGCGGTGCGCACCACGTCCATCGGATGGCAGGTGTCGGGAAGCTTGGCCAGCAACGACTGCATGGAGCGGTCCAGTCGCCGCGCCGCCCGCTCCCGCTGGGAGAACAGCTCCAACTGATGCGGGGTCGGCAGCTCTCCGTTCCACAGCAGGTAGGCGACCTGCTCGAAACTGCACTGCGCGGCCAGGTCCTGCACCGGGTAACCGCGGTAGGTGAGCGTGTTGGTCTCCGGAACCACCTTGGAGATGGCCGTAGTGTCCACGACGACGCCGGCCAACCCCTTGTGGATGGTGGGTGTGCTCATGTCCGCGCTCCTTGCAGGGCGAAATTGTAGATGTCGGAGTCAAACTCGTTGTAGTCGGCGTAGCGCAGCAGTTCGTAGAGTCGGCTGCGCTGCTGCATCCGGTCCAGGATCCCGGATTGTGTTCCCGTCGAATGGATCTCGCGGAGTCCGGTCTCCACGGCGTGCATCGCCAGTCGCAGCGTGGATACCGGGTAGATGACGACGTTGTAGCCGATGTCGGCCAGCTGCCGTGTGGTGAGCAGATCGGACTTGCCGAACTCGGTCATGTTCGCCAGCAGCGGGGTCTGCACGGCGGCCCGGAACTGTTCGAAATCGGCCGGCGTGGTGAGTGCCTCGGTGAAGATGAGGTCTGCTCCGGCGTCGGCGTAGGCCTTGGCACGCTCGATGGCCGCGGGCACCCCCTCGATGCCTGCGGCGTCCGTCCGTGCACAGATCACGAAGTTCGGATCGCGACGAGCAGATACCGCTGCACGCAGCCGCTTGACCATCTCCGATGTGGGCACCACCGCCTTGCCGTCGAGGTGACCGCAGCGCTTCGGGTTCACCTGGTCCTCCAGGTGCAGGCCGGCAAGTCCGCAGTCTTCGAGCACGGTCACCGTGCGGGCAGAGCTCATCGGTTCGCCGAAGCCGGTGTCCGCGTCGATCAGGGTCGGCAGATCGGTCACGGCGGCGATCTGAGCTCCGCGCGCGGAGACCTCGGACAACGTGGTCAGGCCGATATCGGGTAGGCCCAGGTCCGCCGACAGCACGGCCCCGGAGACATACACCCCCTCGAACCCGATCTCGGTGACCAGCTTGGCCACCAGCGGGGAGAATGCGCCCGGAAAGCGCTGCAGCTGACCAGAGTTGAGAACGGTACGGAAGTGGGAACGCTTCTGGGCCGCGGACGTGGAGGCGGCCAACAGCCCGGTCACCGGAAGATCCCGGACGGAATCGTCGGCGCCTTGTCCAGCACCCGCGGATCCACCAACGGGTTCAACCCGCCGAGGGCACCGGCCTCGAGTTCGCTGACTCGGGCCACCACATCGAGGAAGCGTTGTTGTTCACTCGGTTCGATGACGCCCTCGGCGAGTTCGGTGAACTTGGCAACGTACTGGTCCCGCTCGAACGGACGGGCGCCCAGGGGATGCGCGTCGGCCACCGCCAGCTCGTCGACGATCACTGTGCCGTCGCGCAGTGTGATCTCGGCGCGGGCGCCGAATGCCTTCTCACTCGGGTCTTCCGAATGGTAACGACGCGTCCATTCCGGATCCTCGACGGTGGAGATCTTGCGCCACAGCGCGACGGTGTCCGGCCGGTGTGCGCGCTCGGGCGCGTACGACCGCTCGTGATGCCAGGTCCCGTCCTGCAGGGCCACCGCGAAGATGTACATCACCGAGTGGTCGAGGGTTTCGCGGGAGGCACCGGGATCGAACTTCTGTGGGTCTCCCGAACCCGTGCCGATGACCACGTGGGTGTGATTGCTGGTGCGCAGCAGGATGGACTCGATCTGGTCGAAATCGTCTATGCGGTTGCGCATCCGGCGGGCGAGGTCGATCGGCGCCTGACTCTGGTACTCGGCGGAGTGCTCCTTGGTGTAGCTGTCCAGGATGGCCCGTTTCGGTTCGCCGGGTTCGGGCAGTGGTACCTGGTAGGTGTGGTCGGGGCCGCCCAGCATCCAGGCGATCACTCCGTCTTCGCCCTCCCAGATCGGGGCGGGTGCCCCTTCGCCCCGCATCGCGCGGTCGACGGCCTCGATCGCGACTTTGCCTGCATAGGCCGGTGCAAAGGCCTTCCAGCTGGAGATCAGGCCCTTGCGCGACTGTCGGGTGGCAGTGGTCAGGTGCAGCGCCTGGCCGATGGCGGCGTAGATGGTGTCGGTGTCCAGGCGCAGCATGGTGCCCAGTCCCGCCGCCACCGCCGGGCCGAGGTGTGCCACGTGGTCGATCTTGTGCCGGTGCAGGCAGATACCTTTCACCAGATCGATCTGGACCTCGTACGCGGTGGCGATACCGCGGATCAGGTCGGAGCCCCGCACGCCCAGTTGCTGAGCCACGGCCACCAGAGCCGGGATGTTGTCACCGGGATGCGAGTAGTCGGCGGCCAGGAAAGTGTCGTGGAAGTCCAGCTCGCGGACGGCCACACCGTTGGCCCAGGCGGCCCATTCGGGCGAGTAGGTTCCCTCGACGCCGAAGACGGTCGCGCCTTGTTTGGTCCGGTGCGCCTGTGCCTGCGCACGTGCGACGGTGACCGGTCGGCGGATCACCGATGCTGCCGACACCGCAGCGTTGTCGATGATGCGGTTGAGCACCATCGCTTCGGTGTCCGCGGGTACCGCGACGGGATCGGCGGCCAGTTCGGCGAGCTTCCAGGCCAGATGCTCGGATCGAGGGAACTGATCGGCGCTACGTCGGGTCCGTACTTCGTGATTACGCATGATCCGCACGCTAATCCCGCAGCGCAAAGTGCGAAATGGCCTGTAAGGGCGTAATCATGTGTCCTTGGGCGGGCTGTTTTGCGAATGTTGTGTAAGCGCGGTGCGGTACCGTGAGCGGCTGGAGGCATCATGGCCAAGACATTCGCGGGCGCCAGGTTGCGGCGACTGCGTGAAGAGCGAGGTTTGACCCAGGTGGCACTGGCTCGCGCCCTGGATCTGTCCACCAGCTATGTCAATCAACTCGAAAACGATCAACGCCCCATCACGGTGCCGGTGCTGCTGACGCTGACCGAGCGATTTGATCTGCCGACCCACTACTTCGCTCCGGACTCCGACGCCCGGCTGATCTCCGACCTGCGTGAGATTCTCGCCGAGAGCCCCGCCACGGCTGCCCAGATCGAGGAACTGGTGGCACGGATGCCAGAGGTGGGCAAGGCGATGGTCAGTTTGCACCGCCGATTCCACGATGTGACCGCCGAGGTCGAGGTGTTCCGCGGCAGGGCCAGCGGCGACCCCAATACGGCTGCGCAGCAACCGATGCCGTTCGAGGAGGTGCGTGACTTCTTCTACGACCGCAAGAACTATGTGGCCGACCTGGACATGGCGGCCGAGGCCGTGTTTGCGGAAAACCGGCTACAGATCGGTGGTCTTGACGCGCAGTTGGCCGACCTGTTGGCTGCCCAACACGGCATCACCGTGCAGCTCGACGACGGGAATGTATTGTCGCCCAACGTCAAAAGGTGGTATCGCGTGGATACCAAGACCTTGTACGTGGCACGCTGGCTGCAGCCGGGGCAGCGCGCTTTCCAACTCGCCACCCAGCTGGCGCTGCTCACCCAGGATCACGTGATCACCGCTTTGGTGGCCTGCGACGACCAGCTCAGTCCGGAGGCCAGGGGAGTGGCACGGATCGGGCTGGCGAACTACTTCGCCGGCGCGCTGCTGTTGCCCTACCGGCGTTTTCTGGCCGAGGCCGAGTCGCTGCGCTACGACATCGACCAACTGGCCCGCCGCTTCGAGGTGGGTTTCGAGACCATCTGTCACCGCCTCTCGACGATGCAGCGCACCGACGCGCGGGGCGTGCCGTTCATCTTCGTGCGCACCGACTCCGCCGGGAACATCTCGAAACGACAGTCGGCCACCGCATTTCACTTCTCCCGGGTGGGTGGAAACTGTCCGCTGTGGGTGGTGCACCATGCCTTTTCCCAGCCTGATCAGTTCCTCACGCAGGTGGCGCAGATGCCTGATGGGCGGTCGTACTTCTGGATTGCCCGCACCACGACCTCCACCCCGAGCAGCTACCTGGGGCCCAGGAAGAGTTTTGCGATCGGCCTGGGATGCGATCTGGCCCATGCCGAGAAACTCATCTACTCGGCGGGCATCAATCCGGCCGACCCCGACGCCGCGGTGGCGATCGGAGCGGGGTGCAAGATCTGTGATCGCCCGGCCTGTCCGCAGCGGGCGTTCCCGTACGTGGGCCGGCCGGTGCGCGTCGACCCGCACTCCAGCAGTGACCTGCCGTACCCGCCGGCCGACGTACTCACCTCGAATTGAAATGAGCTGCAGCGCAGCAAGTTAGCACGGTCGGCCGCGCCGCCATGCCTCGCCACGAGACGACACCGATTGCTGCATCGACGGGCGGGCGGCCGGACCGCTACATCAAGCTATCACAACATCTGAACATCCAGACAGGTATTCTCGAAAGGTCGATCACGGTGACGAACGAAGGGAAGCGCATGGCGGAGTACACCCTGCCCGATCTGGACTGGGACTACGGCGCTCTGGAGCCGCACATCTCGGGGCAGATCAACGAGCTGCACCACAGCAAGCACCACGCCACCTACGTCAAGGGCGTCAATGACGCGGTGGCCAAGCTGGAGGAGGCCCGCGCGGGAGACGATCACGCCGCGATCTTCCTGCACGAGAAGAACCTGGCGTTCCACCTCGGTGGGCACGTGAACCACAGCATCTGGTGGAAAAACCTGTCGCCCAACGGCGGCGACAAGCCCCAGGGTGATCTCGCGGCCGCCCTCGATGATCAGTTCGGGTCGTTCGACAAGTTTCGCGCCCAGTTCACCGCGGCGGCCAATGGCCTGCAGGGGTCGGGTTGGGCGGTGCTGGGATATGACAGCCTCGGCGATCGACTGCTGACCTTCCAGCTGTATGACCAGCAGGCCAACGTGCCACTGGGCATCATCCCGTTGCTGCAGGTCGACATGTGGGAGCATGCGTTCTACCTGCAGTACAAGAACGTCAAGGCTGATTACGTCAAAGCGTTCTGGAACGTGGTGAACTGGGCTGACGTCCAGAATCGTTACGCCGCCGCCGTCAGCAAGACAAACGGCCTGATCTTCTGAAGCCGACGCGATGCCGGCGTTTCGCGGGCGGGTGGCAGCCGCGCTGCAGAGCGCATCGCTGACCAGGACGTAGCCATGACCGAACGTTGAATTCTGCTCTTGCGGTGTCGAGGATCATGGGTATGGGCTGGTCAGTAGCTGTCGCGGCGGTGTTCGTGTGGTTGGGCATGGTCGTGGCGATCTCGTTTGTGGAAGCACCGCTGAAGTTTCGTGTCCCAGGCGTGACACCGGCGCTGGCGCTGGTACTGCAGATCGTGGCGGTTCGGCCGGTCCTGAGTCGACGTTCCGATGAGGTACTGGCTGGAGCCGACGGTTCGCGGTCCCGTGCGCACCATGGCTACGTGGCACTCGAGGTGGTCAAGGTGATCGCTTTGCTGACAACGGGCATTCTGTTGCTCCCGTGACGGATTCGAGGACAAGCCATGGAGACGCTCTCTCTCGAACAGGTTGTCGACGAGCAGTTGGCCGCAGCGCGGGAGACTCACAGCGGACATGCCGCGCACTCGGTGAGCACGACAGTCCCGGGGAAGCGACGCTGCAAGTGCTGCGCGGCCGTGTGCCCCAGGCGACCTCCTGGTGATGCCACCGACACGGCACGCACTGTCGGCGGTCGATGATTCGGCGGTGCTGCTCACGGTGCTCGCAGACCGCTGAGGAAGGTAAACCTAGCCTGGCCTCGGGTAGGCTTTGCGCTCATCATGACTGACGCGCTGCCCATCCTGCCTCGCGAGCTCACCGACATCACCGATGAGGTCAGGGCGGTGCCGCCGCCGCCCGTTCCGGAGTTGCCGCAGCCGTACTCGATCCGCGTGGTGGATCCCGACCGCGACGCGGCGATGCTCTCGGAGTGGATGAATCGCCCGCACCTGGCCGAAGCGTGGGAGTACGACCGTCCGGTGCAGTGGTGGCACGGCTACCTTCGGGCCCAGCTCGCCGGTGAGTACTCACGCCCCGTGATCGGCAGCTTCAAAGGTGAGGACTACGGCTACGTCGAGGTCTATCGCGCGGCCAAGGATTCCATCGCCCCCCGCTACGACGCCGACCCCTGGGATCTGGGCCTGCACGCTGCCATCGCGGACGTGAACATCGTCAACCGCGGGTTCGGCCCGATCCTGTTGCCGCGCTTGGCTGCCAGTCTGTTCAACATCGAGCCCCAGTGTCGGCGCATCATGTTCGACCCCGATTACCGAAACACCGGCGCTCGCCGCCTGTGTGAGTTCGCAAAGTGCGACTTCCTGGGCGAGCACCAGATGTCGAATCGGCGGATGGCGCTGTATGCGATGAACCGTCCGGGTTGATTGACTCGACGACACGGCGGCGAAAGAACCGGCGAGCAAGGGCCAGACCACGGGAATTCCGGTAGTCCGGTTCAGACGTGCTTACCTCTGGGCGCGGTGTCCGCGTACGCCAGTGCCCAGTCCAGTGCGTGATCGGCTACCGCCTCCCAGCCGGGAGCTCCACAGGTCCAGTGGTCACGGCCTTCGAACTCGAAGTACTCGGTGACAGCCGGTGACGAGGCGTAGTGCTTGGCATTGGACTTGTTGACCGCTGGGGGCATGATGTGGTCCTTCTCGCCGCCGATGAAGAGCAACGGGGCCCTGTCGGCCTTGTAGTCCACCCACGTCTCCTGATGGCCTGGTTTGTAATTCGCAAGCAATCCGTAGGCCCACACCCAGCTACCAGGGGCGGCGATGGCATAGCGCTCCCACACCTTGTCGGACTCGTCGCGCTCCAGGGTGTTGGTGAATGCGTAGTGGAACTCCTCGGGGGTGAACCCGACAGCCCGGTGGTAGTTCGCCGGGTTCTTCAACGCCGGGAACAGTGATTTCACCTGAGACAGCGGGCTGACACGAACACCTTCGGTGGGTGCGGAATCGAAGACCACACCGGCCGCGCCCAACCCCCGGGCCAGGAGCAGCTGGGTCATGATCCCACCGAAGCTGTGCCCCATGATGATCGGTGGCACCTCCACCGATTCGACGACGGAGGCCAAATGGTCGACGGTTTCTGGGACGGTCAGGTTCGCGATGACGTCCGGGTTGTCGCGCAGCGCTTCCACCTCGATGTCGAAGCCGGGGTACGCCGGTGTCAGGACTCGGTAGCCCTTGCTCTCGTAGTACGGCACCCAGTGCTCCCAGCTGCGGGGCGTCACCCACAGGCCGTGGATCAAGACAATGGTGTCGCAGGCAGTCATGCTGGCTTCCTTTCTTGGGATTTCGGCGTGATTCCAACCGCTCAGCGACGGGAATCACGCCGAAATCACTGGTTGATGAAGGTGAGGAGGTCGGTGTGCAGGCGGTCGCGGTCGGTGTCGGGCAGTCCGTGGCCGGACCCCTCGTAGACGATCAGGGTGGCGCCGGCGACCAACTCGGCCGACCGCTTTCCGCCCACCTCGAACGGAACGATCTGGTCGTCGTCGCCGTGAATGACCAGGGTGGGGACGTCGATCGTGGCAAGGTCCGGTCGAAAGTCGGTGGCCGAGAACGCCGCGATGCACTCGTACGCGGCGCGGTGCCCGCACGCCATGCTCTGCAACCAGAACGCGTCGCGAACGCCCTGGGACACATCGCCGCGTCGGTTGTGCCCGAAGAACGGCCCGTCGGCGAAGCTCCGATAGAGCTGTGAGCGATCCGCCAGCTCGCCGCTGCGGATCTTGTCGAAGACATCCGACGGCAGTCCGGCGGGGTTGTCGTCGGTGCGCAGCATCAGCGGCGGAACCGCGGACACCAGAACCAGTTTCGCGATCCGCTGCGACCCATGCCGGGCCAGGTAGCGGACAACTTCGCCGCCGCCGGTGGAATGCCCCACCAATGTCACACCGGTGAGATCCAAGGTGTTCAGCAGCGTGGCCAGATCGTCGGCGTAGGTGTCCATCTCGTTGCCGTGCCAGGTCTGGCTGGAGCGGCCGTGGCCGCGGCGGTCATGGGCGACGGCGCGATGGCCGTGGGTGGCCAGGAACAGCGCGGTGGCCTCCCAGGCGTCGGCGTTCAACGGCCAGCCGTGGCTCAGCAGGACCGGGCTGCCGTCCAGACCCCAGTCCTTGTAGAAGATCTGCGCGCCGTCGTCGGCGGTCACAAAGGGCATGCGGCCAGTGTGTCGACCACGGCCGCCCTCCGAACCACGTGTTGTTCGTAGTGATCAGGTGGCTGTGCGGAACCGCTCGCTGAGTTGGCGCCGCGAGGAGACCCCGAGCTTGCCGAACACTTTGCGCAGGTGGTAGTCGACGGTGTTGACGCTGATGAACAGCGACGCCGCGATTTCAGCGTTGGTGGCGCCGCCTGCAGCCATGCCTGCCACCGCCGCCTCCCGCGGCGACATCTCCACGCCCGCCACCGATTCCCGCTGGGCCGGGCTCTCCCCGGTGGCGGCGAGTTCGGCGCGCGCCCGCTCGGCAAAGGCAGTCGCTTCGATCCGTTCGAAGATCTCCAGCGCCGCCCGCAGCTCCACCCGCGCGGCGCGTCGACGCTTGCGCCGGCGCAGCCACTCGCCGTAGAGCAGTCGCGCGCGCCCCAGCTCCATCGGTACGGACACCGTGGACAACAAGTCGACGGCCAGTTGGTAGTGCTGTTCGTCATCGTCGAGCAGCGCCCGGCAGCGATGGTCGAGTCCGTGCAGCCACGCGGCGTCGTTGACGTCGGCCATTCTCGAGAGGGTGGCGGCCGTCTCGGTGGCCGCCTCGAGATGGCCGGTGCGGTAGGCGGATTCGGCGAAATCGGCGAGTTGCAGATAGGTGACCTGCAGGAAGGGCCGCGCGACGAGTGGCTGCAGACGGTCGAAGGCGGCGTCGTAGCGGTTCTCGGCGATCTCGCGCACGGCCAGCGCGGCGTGGGTGGACAGGTGCACACCGCCGAAGCCCATCTGCGCGATCAGCGAAGCGAGTCCGTCGACATGCTCGGCGGGGGTGTCGGACCAGGCGAGGACGGGGACGTTGACGACGTTCTCTGCCTCGTATCCGATGGCCCGCCGCAGTTCGCGAACCTGGTCCATGAACATCCGTGCTGTGGCCGGGTCGCCACGACCCACTTCGAACGACGCCCGCACCCACAGCACTGTGTCCAAGGCACGCAGGGTGCCGTTGTCCCTGGCGATGGCGGTCAGTCGGTCGAGATACCGGATGGCGGCAGCGTCGTCGAAAAGGCCGGTGGCGAAAGCTATTCCGACAAATCCACAGTCCTGCAGCATGGAGTCGTCGAGTTCAGCCAGGACGGCCAGTGCCGCTCGCATGGGCGGCACGGCCTGAGCGTAGGGCGCCAGGACGTGTGTCGCCAGCGCCTCCAACAACACCCGCAGCGGGCCCTCGGCGCACCGCACACCCGCCTGCAGTCGGCGGCCGAGTTCCTTGAGGTCGGTGCCCTGCATCTGCTGCTCGGTCACAAGCGCATGCTCGAACGCCTTGAGCAGGGCCTTGTGCTCCAATGTGCAGTCCGCACCGTGGAAGAACTCGGCGGCCTCGAGCATCTGGGCCGGGCCGCGCATCACGGCGGCCGGATCGGCAACGAACATCGCCCACGCCGTCTCGGCCGAGAGCAGTCGTCCGTGCTGCACCGCGTCCAGGTGGTCGGCGTCGATGCGGTCCAGCAGGTCGCGGGACAGATGTGCTGCCCCCGCCGCGCTTGCCGCTTCGGCAGCGGACAACAGTCGCGCATTGCGTTGCGGTCCAGGTGGTGTCAACTCGGCGGCCTGATTCAGCAGGCTGGCCTGAGAGGCCAGGCCGCCGCGGCGCCCCGCGCGCTGGGCCACGTCGTCGAGACGGTCGGCGACCTCTGGTGCGGGACCCAGCGTGGCCTTGGCGGCATGCCAGACCTGCACTTCGAGCAGGTTCAAAGCCTCGGCTTCGTCGGCCAGCATGGAATGGACCCGTCGCCGCTGTGCTCCGGTAGCCGCTGAGTACACCGCGGACCTGATCAGGGGGTGGCGGAAGTCGATGCTGGTGCTGCTGTGTTTGACCAGCCCTGCCGCTGCGGCCGCGGCACCGTCCTGCGGTGAGGATCCCAACTGCGCGGCGGCACGTTCGATGAGGTCGGGGTGCCCGGCCGACGCGGTGGCGGCCACCAACAGCCACGTCTGCGCTTCGGCGGACAGTTCCCGGACCTGCCGCAGGTAGTGCGCCTCGAGTCGCTTCCCGATCGGTACCGGGTCGCCCGCCAGGGTGAGATCGCTGACCTGTCGCACGCTGAGGTCACGGGCAAGGTCGAGCAGTGCCAGAGGATTGCCGCTGGTGGCCTCGGC
Source organism: Mycobacterium sp. MS1601 (assembly GCF_001984215.1). Lineage (NCBI taxonomy): Bacteria > Bacillati > Actinomycetota > Actinomycetes > Mycobacteriales > Mycobacteriaceae > Mycobacterium > Mycobacterium sp. MS1601. Next base: position 185,963 of record NZ_CP019420.1, on the reverse strand, counting down.
GATACGTTGTGCGGCAAAAGGATCCGATCCCTCGGCCAAAGTGGTGGTGAGCAGCCGGACCGCTGACCGCGAGTCCAGCCCGGACAGCCGCATCACCTCGATGCCGGCCAGGGCGGTGTCGGTGTCCTGGTGGTCGCGTGAGGCGAACAGCAGCACCGTGGACTCCGCAGTGAGCCGGCGCGCCACGAACGCCAGCACCGACAGCGATTCGGAGTCCAGCCAGTGCGCGTCGTCCATGATGCACACCACCGGTTGGTCTGCGCCTGCTGCCGCACACAGCGCGAGCATGGCCAGCCCCACCAGGAAGCGGTCGGGAACCGGTCCCTCTTGTGCGCCCCAGGCCACCGTCAGTGCGGCACGGTGGCGATCGGTGAGCGTGGGCAGGTACTGCTGCAGTGTCAGCCCCACCCGGTGCAACCCCGCGTACGGCATGGCGGCCTCGGCCTCGTAGCCGTCGACACGGATGACACGCATCCCGGACCGGTCGGTGGTGGCCGCGTCCAGGAGCGCAGTCTTGCCGATTCCGGGTTCGCCGCGCACCACCAGGGCTGCACCCAAGCCGTTGCGGGCCAGGGCCAGCAGTTCCCTGATGGTGGCGAGTTCGCTGTCTCGACCTACCAGGGTGATGGCATCGGTCACGCGCTGACGGTATTGACAATCCCGTGCCCCGGCAACATCAGGCTCAGTCGCGCGGGCCGATCATCGCGTCATAACCCGCGAAGTCCGGCTTCATGGCCGCGGCCACCAGCTCCCACAGCACTTCGTCGGTGCCGCCGCCCACTCGCGCGAGCTTCATGTCGCGCCACCAGCGACCCAACGGCGTCTCGTCCACCAGATAGCCGGAGCCGCCGAAGATGTGCATGCACTCCGAGAGGACCTCCTCGCCAAGACGCGCGGCCGTCACCTTGACCGCAGCGGACGCGCGCAGGTCCAACTTGCCTTGTGCGGCAATGCCGGTGAGCCCGTGGCGCAGCAGATCCACCCGGGCCTGCAGATCGGCCATCCGCAGCCGCAGCGCCTGGTGTTCGAACAGGGTGGCGCCGAACTGGCGACGCTGCACCATGCGGGCGTGGGTGATGCCGAGGATCCGCTGACAAGACGATGCCACCTGCCCGGCCACCGACATACGCTCATGAGCCAGGCCCCAGGAGATGGCGGCCAGGCCGGTGCCGGGGCGGGCCACCAGATGGTCGGCGGGGACCCAGGTGTCGATGTGCACCGCCGCGGTGTCCAGTGGGCCTGCCCCCACCTTGCGCCAGGGTGTCTGTACGTCGACCTGTGCTGTGGGCACGGCGATCACCAGGACGTTGCCGTGCCGGCTGGTGGCATCGTGATCGACGCTGCGGGCCACCACCATGATGTGATCGGCGATAGGAGAAAGCGAAACGAACTTCTTGATGCCTCGGATCTCGAAACCATCCCGTGCAGAACGCACTTCGGTTTCCACGATCTGTAGATCCGAGCCGCCCGACTCCTCGGAGGCAGCGATGCACAGCACCGCCCGACCGTCGATGGCCTGCTCGCAAATGGTCTTGAGGTGCTCGGATCTACCGAAGCGGCGTAACAGCGCGATAGCCGAGTCATGCAGGCTGACGCCGACGCCGATGCCCGCTGACCCGAGACGACCGAGTCGGAAGGCGAGTTCGTTGAGTTTGGCGACATCGGGGTGCTGACCGCCCGCGGGGCCCCACTTGCTGCGGAACACCCCACTGGTGCCGAGGTGTTCGATCAACTTGCGGGGAAAGCGTTCGCAGGCTTCGGCTTCGGCGGTCCAGTCGACGATCTGCTGGTCGAAAACCTGGTCGAGCAGCAGACGGTAGGCATCCAGATCACTCATACCCGCACCGCCTGCAGGGTCTGCTTGACTTCGAGTCGCTTCAGCTTGCCCGACGACGTGCGGGGCAGCGAACCCGGCGCCATGAACACCACGTCGGCGGGTACCACACCGCACTGCGAGGCCACTCGTTGCACCAGCTCGCTGCGAGCGCCTGCCTCGTCGGGGCCGCGGAACTCAGCGGCGACGATCAGCCCGGGCCGTGCCGAATCCTTGTCGGCGGCCACCGCTACCACGGCACCGGCACGAACACCGCGCACCTGGGCGGCCACCTGTTCGATCTCGGTGGGGAAGATGTTGCGGCCCGCCACGGTGATCAGTTCCTTGATCCGGCCGCACACCACCAGGCCGGCGTTGGTGAGGTAGCCGAGATCGCCGGTGCGGAACCATTCGCCGGGTGCCAGGCTCTCCTGGCCCAGGTATCCGGACATCATCGAGGTACCCCGGATCTCGACCTCGCCCACGTCGCGCCCTGCGATGGACATGTCCTCGGTGGGATTGATGCGCAGCTCCATACCGGGGATGGGTTCACCCAGCACGGCGTGCCTGCGTACGGAATCGGTTATCGGGTCGATGATCTCGTCGAACAGTAGACCGGAGCCCGGCAGTGGCGACGTGGCGGCGCAGGTCGACTCGGCCAGGCCGTAGGACGGGGCAGCGGCATGTGGGTCAAGGCCGAAACGGCTCAACTCGGTGAGGAACAGCTGAAATCCTTCACAGTCGATGGGCTCGCCGCCGTTCAACGCGAAGCGCACCCGGCTGAGGTCGACATCCGGCACTCGTCGCGCGTACTTGCCCAGCACCGAGTACGCGAAATTCGGTGCGGCGGTGAGGCTTGCGCCACTGTCCGACAGCCAGGACAGCCACCGGAACGGGGAGGCGGAGAACGCCGAGGTCGGCGCCAGCCACATCTCGCCGCCGGTCAGGAACCCGGTGAGCAGGAACGTCAGCCCCATGTCGTGGTACAGCGGCAACCAGGTGCAGCCGATGTCCTGGCTGGGGTCGACGCGGGTGTGTTCGAGCAAGCCGCTCACGTTGCTGAGCACGGCCTCCGGCGACAGCATCGCGGTGCGCGGTGTGCCGGTGGATCCGGCGGTGCCCTGGAGCACCGCGGGGACACCCTCGGGTGTGGGCTGCATGGTCAGGGTGCTTGAGCGCCGATCGTTGCCGACCTCGGTGGCGTCGTGGAAGGTCACCGCGGAGTCGTTGGCGCGCAACAGGTTCAGCTGATCGCCATGGCTGAACACCTGGGACACCCCGATACCGGTGAACCGCCGCGCGGTGGCGTGCGCCCACTGCTGTTCGTCGGCGCCGCGGATGGGGCCGGGCAGGATGGACAGGGAGCGCCCGGCCAGCCAGGCGCCGTGGATGCCGGCGACAAATTCGATGGTCGGTTCACCCACCAGTCCTACGGCGCCGGCTGGTCCGTCGAGGACACGTTCGGCGATGTTCTCGGCCCTGGCGTGGACTTCTTGCCAGGGGTGGCGGACCCACGCCCCGGTGCCTTTGTCGAGCAGGACGAGGTCGTTGGTGGATGCTGTCATTGCCCGCGACAGTGCGGTCGCGAGCGAGCTCACTGGCCGGCCGGCACCTTCGCCAGGATCGCGGCCTCGAGATCACCCACTGTGTTGCAGGTCAGCAGGTCTTCCTCGGAGAGTGCCACGCCGATCTTGTCCTCGATGGCCACCATTCCGACCGCGAAGGCAACCGAGTCCAGGCCCACGTCGTCGATCAGGCGGGAGTCGCGTGTCACGCGGCTGATGTCGACGTTCAGGTCGTCGCGCAGGATCTCCGTGAGGGCCGCGCTGACGGCTTCCGGGCTTGACGTCTCCATGCGGGGCGACGTTACACCGCGGGCTAAAGTAAGGCTACGCTTACCTCCCTGTGGCGGCTGTGATGTCAGTCGGTGTGCAGACTGCCGCGGCTTTGCTCGCCGTGCCGGGCCAGCACTGCGGCCACCGGCTCGCAGGTCACCAGTCCGATGTCGGCGGTCAGCGCGTCGACGATCGGGAACGCGGCGGCAATTCGTTCCTGGGTGTCGATGATCATGGTGTGCACCGGAACGTGGCGGGACAGCTGGAAGAACCGGTCTCCGTGGGGGCGGCTGCCGTCGTGGAAACCCCAGACGCCCCGCAGTGCCGTCGCCCCGCTGCCCCCGGCGTCCTTGAGCGCACCGACCAGCGCCCGGTGAATCGGTCTGCCGTCGTGGCGGGCGTCCTCGGCGGTGCGGACCACCAGCTTCGCGAACGCCGCATCGCTTGGCGGGGTGGCCAACCTCTGCCCTTGCCGTTTGCAGACCTGCACAGGGTGGACCGTCGCCGGGATGTGCGGAAACGTGTCCACCGCCGCGGCAGCCTGTGCAGCTGTGCCGACACCGGAGACCATCAGCGGCACCGACAGGTTGCGGCTGAAGAACTTCCCGCGTCGACGCGTACCGGCGACGGTACCGTCCACTCCGAGAAACACTTCCGCACTGGAGAACCCCAGCCGGTGCAGCACGTCGCACACGGTCACATGGACTCGGTGGTGAAGGTAGAACGTGACCCGGACATCGCCGTCGGTGGGCATGGCGCCGCTGCGTTCCCGGCAGAGCAGGCCGACACCCGTCATGGCGGCGACGTCCTGGGCCAGGGCGCCGATGCGTTCTGGCGTGTCGACGGCGACGATGGCCACCGGCGGATCCTCCGACAGGGTGAGCGTGCGGTCGGTGCGCAGGATGTTGGTGGACCCGAATGAGGCGATACCGCGCAACATCACGCTGGTCGGCACCTCCCGTCGGCCGAACAGTTCCAGCACGGCGTCGGCCAGGAAGCGGCCGCCCGTGCGTTCTCGTTCTGCGAAGTACGCGGTGAAGATCTCGCTCATGTCAACCCTGCCAGCCACTGACCGCAGAAGGCCGCCCCGATCCCCAACACCACGCTGACCACGACGTTGGCCAGCGCCGGCAGGAGCTGGCGTTCCTCAGCCAGCCGATGGGTTTCCAGCATCCAGGTGGAGAAGGTGGTGTACGCGCCCACAAAGGCGGTACCCAGCAGCAGTGCCTGTTCATGGCTGAGTGCCAGCCCGCCCAAGAACCCCAGCAGCAGCGCCCCGCTGATGTTCACTGCCAGCGTGCCGAAGGGAAACGGCCGGCCGACGCGTCGCGACACCGCACGGTCCACCACCAGCCGTGCTACCGCGCCGAACCCGCCGATCACCATGACAGCGGCCCAGATCCAGACGCTCACGCGCGTCGCACCAAGGCCGTCGCCGCGTACACCGCCGCGAACCCGAGCAGCAGGCTGGCTGCGGTGTATCCGGCGGCCAGCGTGAATTCCCGGTGCTCCAGCATCCGCAGAGTCTCGACCTGCATGGTGGAAAACGTGGTCAGCCCGCCGCACAGTCCGGTGCCCAGCAGCGGCCGGCGGTAGCTCGACAACGGCAACCGCTCCAGCAGGCGGGTGGTGAAGTAGCCCAGCAGGAACGCCCCGACGATGTTCACGATGAACGTGGCCCACGGCCACTGGTCGGGATGCGGAGCCAGCTCGGTGGACAACACTGCCCGGGCCAGGGTCCCCACCGCGCCCCCGACGAACACGGCAGCCAGCTCGCGGTTGTCGTGTCCGAACACGGTGCCAGTGTGTCAGGTTCCCGTCACATGCAGGGGTACCGTCGTCGATCGAAGCGGCGAAGTTCACCTATTGCGCGTCCACTGGACGGGGTGGGCAGAATTGAGGGCGTGGCAGCCAACCCTCGCGCCGGTCAACCCGCGCAACCAGAAGACCTGATCGATGTTCCGCACCTGCTCACCGCCTACTACTCGATCCAGCCGGACCCCGAGGACATCGCCCAGCAGGTGGTGTTCGGCACCTCAGGACACCGCGGCTCGGCACTGGACGGTGCGTTCAACGAGGCCCACATCCTGGCGACGACGCAGGCCATCGTCGAGTACCGCGCCGGCCAGGGCACCACCGGCCCGCTGTTCATCGGCCGCGACACCCATGGGCTCTCCGAACCTGCCTGGGTCTCGGCCCTCGAGGTGCTGGCCGGGGGTGATGTGGTCGCCATGATCGACTCCGCCGACCGCTACACACCCACCCCGGCCGTCTCGCACGCCATCCTCGCCTATAACCGGGGCCGGACCTCCGATCTGTGCGACGGCATCGTCGTCACCCCGTCGCACAACCCGCCCCGCGACGGTGGGTTCAAGTACAACCCACCCAACGGCGGCCCCGCCGACACCGACGCCACCGGCTGGATTGCCAAGCGCGCCAATGAGATCCTGCGCGGCGGACTCAAGGACGTGAAGCGCGTTCCGCTGGATCGCGCGCTGACGATGCATCGGCGTCATGACTACCTCGATGCCTATGTCTCCGATCTGCCCAACGTCGTCGACATCCACGCCATCCGCGCCGAGGGAATACGTATCGGAGCCGATCCGCTGGGCGGCGCCTCCGTCGACTACTGGGCCGCCATCGCCGAGCGGCACAAGCTGGAGCTGACGGTGGTGAATCCACTGGTGGATGCGACGTGGCGGTTCATGACGCTGGACACCGACGGCAAGATCCGGATGGACTGCAGCTCGCCGAACGCCATGGCGTCGCTGATCGGCAAGATCGGTGACTACCAGATCGCCACCGGCAACGACGCCGACTCCGACCGCCACGGCATCGTCACCCCTGACGGCGGCCTGATGAACCCCAACCACTACCTGGCCGTGGCCATCGACTACCTCTACACCCACCGGCCCAACTGGCCCGGTGAGGTGGCCGTCGGCAAAACCGCGGTCAGCAGTTCCATCATCGACCGGGTGGTCGCCGGGATCGGGCGCAAACTCGTCGAGGTGCCCGTCGGCTTCAAGTGGTTCGTCGACGGACTCATCGGCGGCACAATCGGATTCGGTGGTGAAGAGTCTGCCGGGGCATCGTTTCTGCGCACCGACGGCTCGGTGTGGACCACCGACAAGGACGGCATCATCCTGGCGCTGCTGGCCTCGGAGATCCTGGCCGTCACCGGTTCCACCCCGTCGCAGCGCTACGCCGAACTCGCCGACAAGTACGGCGCGCCCACCTACGCCCGTATCGACGCTCCGGCCGACCGGGAGCAGAAAGCCAAGCTGGGCAAGCTGTCTCCCGAGCAGGTGTCGGCGACCGAACTGGCTGGTGAACCCATCACCGCGAAGCTCACGTCCGCTCCCGGCAACGGTGCTGCCATCGGCGGGCTGAAGGTCACCACGGAGAATGCCTGGTTCGCCGCCAGACCATCCGGCACCGAGGACGTCTACAAGATCTACGCCGAGTCCTTCAAGGGGCCCGAGCATCTGGCGCAGGTGCAGGAAGCCGCCCGCGAGGTCGTCAACGCCGTCATCTCGTGAGTGCTGTCTCCGACGGCGAGTGTTCGGTTGCCACCAAGCCCAAGCTGCCCGGTGAGGTCTGGGTCCTGATCTTCTCCAACGCGGTCATCGCGCTGGGTTACGGCGTGGTGGCGCCGGTACTGCCGGAGTACGCCCGGCATTTCGGCGTCAGCATCAGCGCCGCAACGTTCGTCATCACCGCGTTTGCGTTGATGCGACTGGCGTTCGCCCCAGCCGCGGGCTCGTTGATCCAGCGGCTGGGGGAGCGGCGCATCTACGTCAGCGGCTTGCTGATCGTCGCGCTGTCTACCGGTGCCTGCGCCTTCGCCGAAACCTACTGGCAGCTCTTGCTGTTCCGGTCGCTGGGCGGTATCGGTTCGACGATGTTCTTCATCTCGGCGCTGGGGCTGATGATCCGGATCAGCCCGGACGACGCCCGCGGCCGGGTGGCGGGCATGTTCTCTTCGGCTTTCCTGATCGGATCAGTGGGTGGACCGGTGCTGGGCAGTCTGACTGCCGGGCTTGGCCTTTCGGCACCGTTCCTGATCTACGGCGGCGCGCTGCTGGTGGCCGCCGCAGTGGTGTTCATCAGCCTGCGCAACTCGTCGCTGGCGGCGCCGGAGACCGAGATCACCGAGACGGTGACGGTGCGTCAGGTGCTGCGCAACGGCGCCTACCGGGCGGCGCTGCTGTCCAACTTCGCGACGGGCTGGACCGCCTGGGGGCTGCGGGTGGCGCTGGTGCCGTTGTTCGTCACCGAGGTGCTGCACCGTGGCGCCGGGTTTGCCGGGCTGGCGCTGGCGACGTTCGCGATCGGAAACGTGTGTGCGGTGGTGCCCAGCGGCCGCATTTCCGACCGGTGGGGACGACGCTGGCTGCTGATCCTCGGGCTCACCGTCGCCGGCTTCTCGACGGCTGTGGTGGGCCTCAGTGACAACCTGGTGCTGTTTCTGGTGTCGGCCTACGTGGCGGGTTTTGCGACGGGCATCTTCAGCTCGCCACAGCAGGCTGCGGTGGCCGACATCATCGGCAGCAAGGCGCGCGGAGGCACGGCGGTGGCCACCTTCCAGATGATGGCCGATGTGGGTTCCATCGGCGGCTCGCTGTTGGTCGGGTTGATCGCGCAGTACCTGTCGTTCGGATGGGCGTTCATGATCAGCGGGGTCATCCTGCTGCTGGCGGCCGTCGGCTGGCTGTTGGCGCCCGAGACTCGGCCCAAGCCCGAACCGGTGCACACCCCGGCCCGTCCCTTGGGGCCAGAAGGGTGCGGAGAGATACCCTGACCAGCAATTTTGGTTGGTGTTCATCCGGTGGTGTAGTTTCGTACCGCACCACACAAGGGGCTATGGCGCAGTTGGTAGCGCACCACACTGGCAGTGTGGGGGTCAGGGGTTCGAATCCCCTTAGCTCCACCCTTGAAACCCGCTTCGACTTCGGTCGGGGCGGGTTTTTGGTGTGTGGCCACTCCCCGCTACAGGGCCCTCGGACGTGTGCCCGAGGGAACCGGTGAGGTTGCCGGCCGGCCTCGTCAGAAGGCGTTCAGTGTTTGCGTGGTCGGCAACCCGACAGGGGTGTGTCCGGTGTCCATGCAGTGCTGAAGAACATCCAGCACAGCACTACCGCGAAGCCAGCGACGCTTGCCAGACCAACCGCATTGACAGTTGCCAGTGTTGTTCAACCACTCTTGGAGCAGGTATGCCATAGGTTCCCCCATGATTGCCAGCATAGCTCTAGCTATCAGAACATGTGTCAGTTGAATTGCCGTAGCCCATCGCCTCGGCCCAAGCGGTATGCCCGTCGAAACCGAGCGAGGTCGACAACGCGACATACCGGCCGAGCAGTTTTGGATACGCGTCGTCGCGCCGGGCCCGCGCCAGCAGCGTGCGCAGCTGCAGCAGCGTGATGTCACGCACCGCCGAAGCATCGTCTGCCCGCAGATCGGCCAATCGATCGATCACCTGCTGCGCCTTGGTGAGGTCATCCTCGGCGCCGCTGTCCAACAGCGTCTCTACCAGCACGCGGGTAGCCCAGATCCCGAACCCGAGCCGTTCTCTGTGGTGCAGTTCTTCAACGGCCCGGTTCATGTCGGCGACGGCGGCTTCGCGGTCGCCGTGGTGTGCCTTCTCCCGCGCGATCCACGTGTCGGCGACCGGCGCCATGGCCGGCACTCCTGCCTTCAGGCTGAGGTCGCGGAACCGCAGCATCAGATCGAGGCCACGGCGACGCTCGGCGGCGCTGTCCCGATTGAGCAATGCGCTGGCCATCGTGAAGGTGACGAGACCAACGGCGATGTCGTTGCCGGCCTGCGCGACGATCGACAGTGCGGTTTCGATGGTGTCCAGAGCGGGCTCATCGACCCTGACCACCCCGTACAGAATCGCCAACCCGTAAGTCCAGCCGATGACGATGGCGAGGACACCTGGATCGCTGCGCCCTGCCAACTCGATGGCCTCGTCGAGGTCATCACGCCACCCAGGGCGACCCAGCCACCACCGAGCGGTACTGCGGAATGCCAGCGCAGTGGCCAGCGGTGACGTCAACCCGAAGGCCGATCCCATGGCCGCGTCTCCGTGGGCGGCGTCGATCACGGCCTGCGTCCACCGCAGAGTCTCGCTCAACTCGCCGGAGTCAGACCAGTTGCAGAACGCGACGAAGGCAAGGCCCACCATCGGCGTGTGATCGTCGAGCGATTCCAACAGCGTCATCTGTTCGGACGCCAGGGGCGAGCCTTGCCGTGAACGACCCGTGTACATCAGCTCGGTGATCACGCCGGACATCCCGATGGCAAGCGAGATCTTGTCTCCCGCCGCGCTGCACAACACCCGCAGTTCCTCGAAGCGTCCCAGGTTGTCGTGGCTTGTCGCGCCCGCGTTTCCCCATCCGCCGGTGGCGCACAGCATGGTGCGCGCAGCGATGCGCATCGGCAGTCGGCCGGGATCCTCGACCGGCAGTTCGTCGGCGATGCGGCGCGCCTTGTCCCAGCTGATCCGGGCGGCACCGACATCGCGGGTGTTGCACCAGGCGGCCGCACTCATGTACCAGCCGTATGCGGTGTGGGCCTCGCCCGCGGATTCCAGGTGCCCGGCGATCAGTGTGGCGTTCTCCTGCGCCAAGTCTGGAGCACGTTCTTGAATCGCCGTGGCGACCCGTCGATGCCACTGTGCCCGTTCGGATTTCAGCTGCGACTCATAGGTCACCGCGCGGATCAGCGGATGTCGGAATGCGTACTCGGCACTCGGACCGGGGCGCACCAGCTCGATCAGCTCGGCATTCAGCGGCTCGTCGAAGGCGGCATCAAAACCCAAGGCCGACAACAGCTCCGCACCGAAGCGCTCGCCTATCACCGACGCCGCATTCAACGTCAGCCTGGCCGCGCTGCCCAACAGGTCGATGCGCGCGCCGATGGCCGCTGCGACCGTGGCGGGCACGCTCAGGTTCGTGGCATCCGTTCGGGTGGTGTAGCCGCCGCGTTCGCCGTCCAGTACTCCACGCTGGACCATCTCGAGCACCATCTCCTCGACGAAGAACGGGTTGCCCGCCGCCCGCTCGGTGATGGCTGCTGCCAACCGGTGAACCGAGGGATCTGATCCGAGCCACTCGTCCAGAAGGGTGACGACCTCGGCATCCATCAGTGGGTCGAGCGCCATCATCTGAGCCTTGTCGCCCCGCAGAAGTACACCCTCGTGCGTGGGCCGCGACGTCATCAGCACCATCGTCGAGGTGCGCGGGAGCACGGTGAGGAGGTCGGCCAGCATGGATTCACTGACCGGGTCGATCCAGTGCACGTCCTCGACGACGAACAGCGTCGGCCGGCGTCGGGCCATCGCCCAGGTGCTGATCATCGCGGTCAGCCTGCGCCGCCGGACCTCCGGGTCCATCTGCGGCACACTGATGTTCGGCTCGGCGATACCCAGGAGGTCGTCGAGTAGGAGCAGATCGTCGGGGTCGGCGGCCGGAACCTGTTGACGCACTGAGACGCGGGCGGTGGGGCCGTCGAGGTCGGCAATTCCGTGAGCGGCCCGCAGCAGCCTGGAGATGACATGGAAGGGGGCATCACCGGTGTGCGATTCGCAGAACGCCCAGAAAACCTCGACTCCGCGTCCGGCCGCCGAGGTAGCCGCTTCCCTCGCCAAGCGGCTCTTGCCGATGCCCGGTGGTCCCACCACGGTGAGCGCGCCACCGCATTCTGCGGTGGTGCGCTCCAGTGCCGAACTGATGGCCGCGAGTTCGCCCCGCCGTCCCACCAGAGTCGCCTCGGTACCTCGACTCGCCGCAACGCGCGGGCCGATCGAGACCAGGCGCCGCCCGCGAACCGGGCGTTCGCGGCCTTTGATGTGCAGCCATTGCGGCTCTGCCAACTGCGCAGTGTGCTCGACCAGTCGCGCGGTGTTCTCCGACAGCATGACTCCGCCGGGAGGTGCCACCGATTCCATTCGCTGAGCAAACCCGACCGTCTCGCCGGTGGCGGCATAGCGAGGTGTGCCCGCGCCTAACTCACCGGCGATCACCCGCCCTGAATTCATACCGATGCGTAGCTGAAGCGTCACGCCGTCACGGTCCAAGATCTCGGCGGCCTGTCGATGTGCTTCGTCCTGCATGGACAGTGCGGCAAGGCAGGCGCGGAAAGCGTGATCCTCCAAGGCAATCGGAGCGCCGAACAGCACCATGAGTCCATCGCCGGTGTATTCGACAGTGTCGCCGCCGTAGCGGTGCGCCACTGCAACCGCGCGTTCCAGCAGGTCCGTCATGACCTCGCGCAAGCGCTCGATATCGAGTTCCGCCGCAAGATCCATCGATCTCACCACGTCGGCGAAGAGCACCGTCACCTGCTTGTATTCAGCGGGCCTAGGTGGCGGCGTGAGCCGGGCGCCGCACTGGCTGCAGAAGTTGCCCGCAGGGCGGCAAGACGCACCACACGATGCGCAGATCAGTTCCGTCGCGGTGATTTCACCGCCATCCCCGTCGGCACCCACACAACGATGGTGACATCGCTTGTTGCACGCTGTCCGGTGATTCGTCTCGCGCCGTAGGGCTGGCGGTTGCACGACGGCGAGGTCAGTCGGATCCGACCGTCACGCCGCCGTGGTCAAGGCCTGCGTCTCACACCGCAACCGCACCGTCAGCAGCGCGGCGTTCAGCACGGTGAAGACAGTTGCGGTGATCCATGCGGACCCGGCCAGTGGCAACGCAGCTCCTTCGATCACCACTGCCACATAGTTCGGGTGCGAGAACCACCGGTAGGGGCCGATGTTCACCAGCGGTACCTGTGGCAACACGATCACCCGTGCCGTCCACCGGACGCCCAGTGTGCTGATGCACCACCAGCGCAACACATTTGCTGCCACCACCAGAGCGATCATCGGGTAGCCCAGCGCCGGGATGAATTCGCGATGCAGTACCAGGGGCTCGACCCAGCAGCTGACCACGAATCCGACGTGCAACGCGACCATCACGGGGAAGTGCCGCTGTCCGAACTCGACACCCCCGCGGCGCAACAGCTCAGTGGCGTGGCGCTGGGAGACCACCAGCTCAGCCACCCGCTCGACCATGATGAGGCCGAGCATCACGAAGTAGATCACCACTGCAGCAACACCAGTTCGACGCTGACTCCCGGTCCCAGCCCGATCATCAGGCCGGTCGATCCCGGCGGCGGTGCAGCGGCAACGATCTGCTCGAGGATGTGCAGCACCGACGCCGAGGACAGGTTGCCGACGTCGGCGAGTGAACGACGGCTCGACGCCACGGCACTGTCGGGCAACTTGAGGCTGTTCTGCACGGCATCAATGACTTTGGGGCCGCCGGGGTGACACACCCAGGAAGTGATGTCGTCGACGGTGAGGTCGTGTTCGGCGAGGAATCCGGTGACGCTGCCCGCCAGCCGTTGCTCCACCGCATCGGCCAGGTCGGATCGCAGTACGATGCGGAAACCGTCGCCGCCCAGTCGCCAACCCAGGGTGTCGATGCTGTCGGGGTACACCTCGCTGCGGGTGGCGACCACCCGCAGGCCCTGCTGTCCTCCCGTGGCCACCAGCGCCGCCGCGCCGTCACCGAAGAGTCCGCTGCTCACCAGATCCGCGGTCGTGACATTGCCCATCGGCCAACTCAGCGAACAGAGTTCGACAGCCAGCACTGCGGCGTGGTGGTCGGGCCAGGCCAGCAGATAGTCGTGCAGCCGGGACAGGGCGGCCGCGCCGGCGACGCAACCGAGCCCGAAGATGGGTACTCGCTTGATATCTGGCCGCAGTCCAAGCCGGGTGATCAGCCGCGCGTCGAGGGACGGGACGGTCACACCGGTCACCGAGGTGACGATCAGCAGGTCCAGGTCGGCGGCAGGCACCTGCGCTGACTCCAGCGCGCTGCGCAGCGCCTGCTCCCCGAGATCGGCGGCTTCCTCGACGTAGCGGCTATTGGTCAGCTCGATGCCGCGCAGCTGGTCGTACTCGGCGATGGGCAACACGATGTTGCGGTACTGGACGCCGGCGTTGCCGTGCAGACGTTCCAGCAGCGCACGCTCGTCCGGACCAACCCCGCTGAGTTCGGCTACTTTTGCCGTCAACTCCGCTTGCGGATAACGATTCCGGGGAAAGGCGGACCGGACGCCGAGGATCCGACTGTGCTCAGGTCTGCGCATAGCCGACCACCACCAACAGCACGACGTCGACAGCCGCGATCCCGAACGCGGCAGCGAACGGTACCCGGCCCTTGCCCAGGGCGCCGACCAGGGCCAGCAGGGCGGCCACGCCCAGTCCGACAACAGCGATCCGGTGGAAACCGGAGGCCGGCACCAGCAGCACCGACGCCGACAGCAGGAACACCAACGCCAGAACCCGCACCGATCGAGCTCCCCAGCGGGCACCCACCATTTGGGGCAGCCCGTTGACACCGGTGGCCCGGTCGGCGGCGAGGTCGGGCAGCACGTTGGCAAAATGCCCACCCAGACCCACCAGAGCCGCTGCTGCGGTGGCGTACCAGGCCGGCATCGGCTGGCCCGGCAGCGTGCTGGCCGCATAGGCGGGGATGGGACCAAACCCCAGTAGATACATCAGAGCGGACGCCGGAGTCGATTTCAGCCGGAGGTTGTAGATCCAGCCCGCGCCGACAATCACCGCGAGCAGTGATGCAGTGAGGGGGCTGATGGCAAGCGCCGACACCAGGGCGACCGCCAGTGCTGCGAATGCCGCGATCCAGGCTGTCCGCACGCTGACGGTGCCGGCAGCGACCGGCTTGTCGGTGCGGCCCACTGCTGCGTCTCGACCGGCATCCGCGGCGTCGTTGGACCAGCCGATCGACAGTTGACCAGCCAGCATCGCCACCGCCGCCAGGACAAGGTCCGGGCCGGACGGCGCCAAGAGCGTGGCCAGTGCGGTGATCGCCAGCGAGGGTCCGGCGTGGCCGGCGATGATCAAGGCTCGGACACGTGTGAGGGTGCGGGACGGTGTTCGGGCGTGAACCGTCATCGTCGGCCTCCCCTCATGTCTGCGCGCGGTGGGAGAAACAGCAAGTCAACGCGAGACCGAATGCTGACATGGTAGTAAAAATCGATGGTGAACGGACTTGTTCGGTGAGGCTGGTCCTGCGCGGTGCCAATCCCGCTGAATGGCTTGCTTTGCGGGCCGGCATCGTTCCCACTGCCGCCGCGGAAGCGTGGGGTGGTATGGCATTGTCGGCGGTGATGGTGACCGCGGTGCAAACCGGCATCACCGCTCGACTGGCGCAGCAACCGTCGACGGTTGCCGAACTGGCGGCCGACCTGCACCTGCACCCGGTGCCCACCCGTTTGCTGCTCGACTGTCTGCGTTCAGGTCGTCACGTCACTGTCCGGCGTGGCCGCTACCGGCTGACCCGTGCGTCGCGCCGTTGGCTGGACCCGGAATCCCGGTTGTCCGTTGCGCAGTACGTGGCCGGCACCGCCGACTACTGGCAGTGGTGGGCACAACTCGACGAGGTGACTCGCCACGGTCGGCCCACGGGGCATCATGACGCGCCGCCCGACGATCCGTACTGGCGGCGGTATCTCGGCGGCCAGGTGGAACTGGCTCGTCTGAGTGCTGACGAAGTGGCCAAAAAGTTCAGGCTTCCCGCAGATTCGCGGAGGCTACTGGACATCGGTGGCGGCCACGGCTGGTACTCGGCACAGCTGTGTCGCCGTTATCCGCGCCTGACCGCGACGGTGCTAGACCTGCCGGGCAGTGCCGCAATCGGTCGCGAGATCATCGCTGACGCTGGGTTGAGTGACCGGGTGGTGCACTGCGACGGGGACGCGACGACGGCCGATCTGGGCAGTGGTTACGACGCCGTGCTGTGCTTCAACCTGTTGCACCACTTGACATCTGAGCAAACGGTGGATTTGTTCAGACGCGTTCGCGATGCCCTGGCTCCCGGCGGGGTGTTCGCCGTCATGGACGCGTTCGCCGAACCGGGCCGACGCTCGTCGGCGCAGGCCAACGTCCTCGGCCTGTTCGTCTACCTCAGCTCCGGGGCGCAGGTGCATCCGCCGCAGCGGTTGTCCGGCTGGCTTCGAGATGCCGGATTCGGTGAACCACAGCGGATCCGGATTCTGCGAATCCCTGGACAAGCGTTGTACGTGGTCGGCAGGAACGGCTGATCGCTCACGCCACTGGGTCGGCGTCGCCTTCGTGCTGTTCTTCAGCGGACTCCGCAATCCGAGGGTGACGGTTGGTTGGGAGGTGGGGTCGAGTGCGCTTGGGGTATGTCCGTCTTCGTGATTGTGGAAACCGCGGCCTTGAGTGTGGTCGGGCCACACGATAGTGTGTGGTCCGACCACATCGTAATGGCGTGCTTTCCGGCCCCGCCCCAGCAAGGATGAAGTGATGATCAAGCGCCAGCTTCCCAAGGTTCACGACCTGGCCCCGCTGCTGCAGTTCAAGAAGCCCAGCCTGGACTTCAAGCAGAACCGGCTGAACAAGGCGCAGACCGTCTACGACCTGCGCAAGATCGCCAAGCGTAGGACCCCGCGGGCAGCCTTCGACTACACCGAGGGTGCCGCCGAGGCCGAGATCTCGCTGGCCCGGGCTCGGCAGGCGTTCGAGGACATCGAGTTCACGCCGTCGATCCTGCGCAACGTCGCCGACGTCTCCACCGGCTGGGAGGTCCTGGGCGCCCCCGTGTCCCAGCCGTTCGGCATCGCCCCCACCGGCTTCACTCGGATGATGCACACCGAAGGCGAGATCGCGGGCGCGCATGCTGCGGCTCGTGCCGGCATCCCGTTTTCGTTGTCCACCATGGGCACCACGGCCATCGAGGACGTCAAGGCGGCAAACCCGAATGGCCGCAATTGGTTCCAGCTGTACATGTGGAAGGACCGCGAGCGGTCCATGGCGTTGGTGGATCGCGCCGCCAAATCCGGATTCGACACCCTGCTGGTCACCGTCGACGTACCCGTCGCCGGCGCCCGGCTGCGCGACAAGCGCAACGGTTTTTCACTGCCGCCGCAGCTGACCATGAGCACCGTGGTCAACGCCATTCCGCGGCCGTGGTGGTGGTTCGACTTCCTGACCACCGAACCGCTGTCCTTCGCGTCGCTGGATCGTTGGTCGGGCACCGTCGGTGAACTGCTGGACTCCATGTTCGACCCCACGGTCGACTTCAACGACCTGCGCTGGATCCGCGACCAGTGGCCGGGCAAGGTCGTGGTCAAGGGCATCCAGAGCCTCGACGACGCCAAGAAGGTCGCCGAAGTGGGTGTCGACGGCATTGTGCTGTCCAACCACGGTGGCCGCCAACTGGATCGCGCCCCCATCCCGTTCCACCTGCTGCCCGAGGTGGCCAAGGAGGTGGGTTCGGAATACGAGATCATCGTCGACACCGGCATCATGTCGGGCGCCGACGTGGTGGCTGCGGTGGCCCTCGGTGCCCGGTTCACCCTGCTGGGCCGCGCCTACCTGTACGGCCTGATGGCTGGCGGCGAGGCGGGCGTGGACAAGATGATCGAGATCGTCAGCGGCCAGATCGCGCGGACCATGCGCCTGCTGGGGGTGTGCTCGCTGGAAGAGTTGGGCCCTGAACACGTCACCCAGCTGGTGCGTCTGGTGCCGCGTTCGCAGGCGGCGACGGCGCTGACAAGTCGCTGACCAAGTCGCCGACAAGTCGGCGGCAAGTGGGCTGATCGACAGTGGGTCGCGAAATGGGGTGAGTCGCACCCCGCTGTCGATCAGGAGCCCATGATGACCACCGAATTCACCACCGCCGCCCCCGACGTTCTCGGCATGCGGATCGCACACCGCGTGATGCTGCGCGACCTGGACCGCACCACCGGCATCACCATGGCGATCGCCGATGGCGGAGCGCCGATCACCGGACGCCGGGTGCGGGCACTGGCGAAATACCTGGAGTTGATGGGCGAATCCATCCACCATCACCACCACGCCGAGGACGACATCCTGTGGCCTGTCATCGAAGCCCGCGCGGGGTCGCACATCGATCTGGCGCCGCTGACCGAGGACCACGAAGCGCTGGGACCCAAGCTCGACGGCCTGCGCGTCGCCGTGGGGCTGTTCGAGGCCGAGCCCACCCGGCGGACCGCCGCGGTGGTGGCGGCCCGCCTGGTCGAGATGCGCAACCTGCTGACCGAGCACATCGCCGAGGAAGAACGCGATACGTTCCCGGTGATCCGGCGCTACCTGTCGGTGGACGACTGGCGTGACGTCGAGGCGCGGATTCGCAAGCACGCCCGGATGTCGTTCGAGCTTCCCCGCATCGCCGCCGCCGTGACTCCCGACGAGATGGCCACCCTGAAGAAAGACGCCGGGCCGATGATCAACATCATGCTGGCCTTGGTCGGTCCCCGGTACCGCCGGCTGGAGAAGGCCATCTGGTGCTGACAGCAAGGTCGGCGGCCACCTGCGCGCGCAGGGTGGCGGCGTCGGCACGATGCCGCGCCGCATCGGCCGCCCGGCCCAGCGCCTCGGCCAGTACCGCCAGCGCTTCGTCGACGGTTCCGAAGGCCACGGAACCGGAATCGACTCCAGCGATCCGACCCGCCCACGGAGCCAACTCGGCATACGCCTGGCCGCATGCCTCGACGTCACCCATCCGCGCCGCGGCCCGCGCCAACAGGGCCATCCGCGCCAGCCAGTAGTAGTTGCGGCGCACCGGAGTCCGCTTCGCCCACCAGGTCCGGGCTTCCTCGGTGCGGCCAGCGTCGAGAAGGCACAACACCAGCGCCTCGTTCATCGCGTCGGGATACACCTGATGCACGGCGGTCATCACGTCCGCCAGACCTGACAGGTCGCCACGGGCGAAGGCCAGGACGAGTTCGAACACGACCGCGACCTCACCGGCGTTGGACATCCCGGTGTCGGCCATCTGTTTGGCGATCCGGTGATATTCGTGCTCAGCCTCGTCAAGGCGGCCCGCCAGGACACAAAGCACCGCGTGATAGACCTCGACCACCTGCACCAGCGCGGCGAGCTGGCCGGTGGTGGAGCGTTCGACGGCCAGGTCGGCCTGGCGAATGGCCTCCGGCAGATCGGTGCGGGCGCTGGCGCACAAGAACAGGAACCAGTGCGCCAAGGCCTCGTACCCCAGCAGTTCGTGGTGTTGCGCAACGGAAAGCAGTTCGGCGGCAAGCGGTTCCCGCTCGGTCGCCAGATCCGGGCCCAGCGCCAGATAGGCACGAGCATTCAGTGCCGCGCACAGCGCCAACGGATCGTCGCACCCGCGCGCCAGTGCCAGCGCCTGCTCCGACCACTGCGCCACCTCTGCCATTCCGTATGCGGCGGCGTCGTTTTCCGTCTCGAAGATCAGGGCCACATACAGCCACACTCGGGTCACCGGATCGGTATCGGAACAATCCTGCAGAACGCGCCGCAGCGGCACCTCGATATCGGTGTCATCACCTTCAAAACCGTTGACCGTCCACGAGATCGGAGCCCGGTACGAGGTCAGGGCAGCAAGGAGCAGCGCTTGGTTGTCAGCGGCCAGTCGCACGGCGCGTGCCCGGGCGGGACGGGCCTTCTTGGCTGCACCGCCTTGCGCGGCCGCGGCGGTGAGCAGGATGAGCATCCGCACCTGGTCGCTCACCGCCACGCCGTCGCCGGACAACTCCGCCATCCGCAACGCAGACTCGGCCAGCGTGGCGGCCTCGGTGGGGGAGTTCAGTGCCATCGCCTGTTGTGCTGCGGCGTAGGCCAGCTGCGCGGCATCGGCCGCGGTGGCGGGTGTGGCCGCGGCCAGCCCGTGGTGGGCCAAAGCCGCGATGTCCGGTGACGACCCGCGGCGCAGCTCGGCCAATGCGGCGGCGTGCCAACGGGCTCGGCGCAGCGCGGGGGTGTCTTCGTAGAGGGTGTCGCGCACCAGAGCGTGGGTGAAGCGCACCCGGCCGGGGGCGGGTTCATCGAGCAGCCCGGCCAGCACGGCCGCTTCCAGGCCGTCGAGCACCTCTTCCTCGTCTCGGCGGGCGATGATCAGCAGGAGGTCCACCTCGAGTTCGCGACCCAGTACGGCAGCCTGCTGGAGCACCGTCCGAGCCGATCCCGGCAGCCGGGACAGCCGACGACGCAGCACATCCCGGACGCCCGCCGGCACCGCGGCGGTGGCCCCGGACCGGCCCTCGGCGGCGAGCAGCCGGGCGAACTCGGTGACGAACAACGGGTTACCGCCGGTGCGTTCGATCAGCCGGTCGATCACCTGGTTGTCGCGGTGGAAGCCGGGAGCGTGGTCACGGACCAAGGTGGTGATGCCGTCGCGGCTCAGGCCCCCGAGTTCGAGTCGATGTGCGGTCACCGCTGCCAGTGCCGCCCAGGTGGCGGCCAGGTCGGGTCCTGCTTCCGAGGGCCGGTAGGCCGCCAGCATCAACACCGGCAGGTCCGCGAGATCGTGTGCCAGGCTGCGTAACAGCTGCAGAGTGGCGCCGTCGGCGCGATGCAGATCGTCCAGGATCACCAGTAGTGGACTGTGCACAGCGCGGACGGCGGCGGTGACTGCGGCGGCCAGCTCGAACGCCGAACCCGACGCAGGTGCCGGATCCCCCAGCGCCTGAGCCACTTCGGCCCACGCCCACGCCGGGGGAGCGCCGTCCACCTCCGGGCAGCGACCCCGTGCCACCGTCCATTCGCGGGCTGCCAGGCGGTCGGCCACCACGTCGGCCAGTGCGGTCTTGCCCGCGCCCGATTCCGCGCTCACCCACACCACGTGCAACCCGTGCTGGGTGACTGTCTGTGCTACGTCATCGAGGCGCTGCAACTCCTCGGCGCGGCCCACCAGGGTGGCGTGATGCCGAGTTGCGGGCACTGGTGCTTTCGATATCGAAACAGCGTGGTGAGGAAGAACTTCGAGCAGATCCTCGGACTGGTCGAGGATCTTGGCTTCCAGCGTCCGCAACGCTGGGCCGGGATCGATGCCCAGTTCGTCGGCGAGGCGCTCCCTGGCTGCGCGCAGCTGTGCCAGGGCGTCGCTCTGGCGGCCCGCCCGGTATAGGGCGAGGGCGAGTAGGCGCACTGTTTCTTCACGCAGCGGATCGTCGAGGAGGTGACGCTCCAACTCGGGGATGATCGCCGACTCCTGTCCGAGTTCGAGGCTGACGGCGGCGTGCTGCTCCACGGCGGCGGCCCGTAAACCGGCCAGCCGCGTCGCCTCGGTTGCGGCCCAGTCGGTGTCGGTGAACTCCGGCAGCACCGCTCCGGTGCAGGAGTTCAGCGCTGTCCGAAGCAGTTGTGCGCGTTCACGTGGGTTGCTCACCGTGGCGGCATCGCGCAGCAGTGCCTCGAACCGCCACGAATCGACGGCGTCGAACGGGAGTCGCAACGCGTAGCCCGGCGGTGAACTGACCAAGACCTGCGCGGGTGCCCGGCGGGTGCGGGCCGGCTCGAGTACACGGCGCAGGTTGGAGATGTGGACCTGCAGGGCCCCGAGGGCCTTCGGGGGTGGTTCGCCGGTCCAGATGTCGTCGATGATGCGGTCGGTGGACACCACCTCGCCGGCGGCGACTGCGAGCCGGGCCAGCACCGCCCGGGGTTGGGGACCTCTGAGCTCGATGATCTCACCGGCAACCCGGACCGTCAGCGGCCCGAAGAGGGTGATCTGGACGTCGCTCATCGCACGACAGGATATGCAGTGTCGGAGGATCGGGCGTTTGGGGAGCCGCCCCACGGGTCATCATGGCAGCGTGAACCTGCTGCCGTCGCCCGACGTGACGATTACCGACGCCGATGTCACCGCCGTGTTGAACCGCGCGGTTCGCGTGATCGGGCCCGTGTTGGACCTGTTGTGGGACACCGATCCGTTGAATCTGAAGCGTCGGACCTGCGACGACGAGGATGGTGCCGGAGCACTGGACAAGATCGCCGACGCAGTGAGCTGGGTCCTCAACGCCGCGGACGTCCCCGGCACCTTGTCCTGGGACGAGATGGATGCCGACGCCCGCATCGACTGGTGGGTGCACCGGGTGGGGGCGCTCAACACTGTGCTGGTGGCATGGCCAGGGGTTTTCGGCGTGCTGGCCGGCAGGCTGCCGGTCCAGGATCTGCTGGGGTTCACCAATCAGGCGATGGTGATGTGTGCGGTGGCCCGGGAGCTGGGTGTGACGGACCCGGATCGCCAGGTCCGGATGCTCGGCGCCGTGCTGTGTGGCCGCGAACTCGACGTCGCAGACGGAGCCGATCCGGAACCGCCGCCGGCGCTGCCGCGTACCCCGGCGGGCCTGGCCAAGGCGCTGTGGCAACTGTGGGGCCTGTTCGGTGCGATCAGCGAGGAACTCGGGCGTCGGCCCCATCCTCGTGCGGTGTTCCGCTACCTGGGGATGGTGCCCGCCGTCGGTGCGGTGGCGGCTTACCTGGGCGAACTCGGCGCGCTGGCCAGGGCCGCCAAACGAGCCAGGGCCTGGATCAACCAGTCGAGTCAGGCCGTTGAACGGCGATGACTTTCTGGTGCTGGCGCGGTCGGTATGGGTATCGGTTGATTCACCACCAGTTCAAGGAGGCCATCACCCATGCAAGCCAAGCCACCCGTCGTCGACCTGGACACCTGGCGCAGTGCCCTCGAGGACCTGCGGCGCCGTGAGAAGGCCGCCACCCGCGAACTCGACGCCATCGCCGCCCAGCGGCGCAGGCTCCCGATGGTGCAGTTACCCGAATACACGCTCATCGGCGAAGAGGGCCCGGTGACCTTGGCTGACGTCTTCGGCGGCCACCATCAGTTGATCGTCTACAACCACATGTGGACCGACGGCGCCGAGTGGCAGTGCGGCGGCTGCACCGGGTTCACCTCCCAGTTCACGCGGCTGGACTTCCTGGACAGCTACGACGCACGTTTTGTCATCGTCACCAATGGTCCGATCAACGAGGCACTGGCCTACCGGGACAAAGTGGGCAACAAAATGCCGTGGTATTCGTCGGCGCAGAGTTCGTTCGGCGCGGATGTCGACGCCGCACCAGGTGCCGGCTTCGCGGTGAACGTCTTCCTGCGCGACGGGGACACCGTTTACCGCACCTGGCACACCAACGGCCGTGGCACCGAACAGCTGAGCCACAGCTTTGCGCTCATCGATGTGCTGCCCTGGGGCAGGCAGGAGGAATGGCTGGATTCACCTGACGGCTGGCCCAGCCGTCCTACCTACTCCGGTTGGCTGGACAGCCCGGAGATCGCGAAGATGTACGGCGGCGCCCTCCGGCAGCCGTGAACCCGGTGGGATGCCGCAGTTTTCCCGAGGAGTTCATCGCGCAATCTCACTGCGGCGCTGCAACGGTCAGTGTAGATAGCCGTCGATGAGCGCCCGCAGGATGCGGGTGAGCCGCTCGGTGACGTCGAACACGGCGAGCTGTAGCCGCGGGTCGCTGCGATAGAGTTCGGCGACTTCCGGTGCGGGCGTAGCCATTTGCCACATTGCCCCGGCCATCGAGGTCGCCGTGGCGATCACGTCCACGGCCTGGATGTCGGTCAGGTGCGGCCGGAGTCGGCGGAGTTCGCCGACGATCGTCTCAACCTCGGCATGCGTGGCGTACTTGAACGTGCGCACCTGGTCCAGGGAAACGTTGCGTTCGAGGTTCATCGGGGCGTGTGCCAGGAGATCGCAGAACAGCGGGCGCGAGGTCAGTGTCTGCGAAAAGGCCTGGGCAACATCGGAAGTGGGGGTATCTGCAGTCATCGCGCCGGTGCATGACAGCAGGTCCGCGGACCACTGCTGCCAGCTCGTGGCGGTCAACCTCAGAAAAATCTGTTCACGGGTCTCGAAGTAGCGCAGCAGTGCCGATTTGTGCATGTCCACGGCGGCGGCCAGTCCGGTCAAGGTGATCTGCCGGATGCCGTGTTCGGCGCCCAAACGGGTCGCGGCCGCCAGGATGGCGTCCTCCCGTTGCTGTTTGGCTTCGGGGGAGCGGGCGCGCTGGAACCCGGTCGACGTCATCGCTCGATGATAGTTCCCGAGCAGGCTATTGCGAAACGATGTTGCGTTAATAACGAAACGGTGTTTACTTAAGGGATGACTACTTGGTTCATCACCGGCTCATCCCGCGGCCTGGGCCGCGCCCTGGTCACTGCGGCCCTCGATGCGGGCGACCAGGTGGTCGCCACCGCGCGAAACCCTTCCGACCTTGCTGACCTGGTGGAGGTGGGCGACCACCGCATCGTGGCCATTCCGCTGGATGTAACCGATCCCGACGCGGCCCGAGCCGCCATCGCCGCCGGTGTGCGACGCTTCGGCCGCATCGACGTGGTGGTCAACAACGCGGGCTACGCCAATGTGGCACCGATCGAGATCGCCGACGACGGTGACTTCCGCGCCCAGTTCGAGACCAACTTCTGGGGCGTCTACAACGTCTCCCGCGCCGCAATCGCCCCGCTGCGCGAGCAGGGTGGCGGCACCCTGGTGCAGGTCTCGTCGGTTGGCGGACGGGTCGGCGGCTCGCCGGGCATCGGCTCCTACCAGTCGGCCAAGTTCGCCGTAGACGGATTCAGCCGGGTGTTGGCGGTCGAGACAGCGCCGTTCGGAATCCGGGTGATGGTGGTGGAGCCCAGCGGATTTGCCACCGATTGGGCCGGTTCATCGATGACCGTGAACGCCGTCCCGGCGGAGTACGACCAGACGGTCGGGGAATTCAACCGGCGGGTGCGTGGCACCAGCACCGCCGCGGGCGACCCCGAGCGGGCCGCGCGGATCATCCTGGAGGCAGCCGCGCGTGAGCATCCGCCGACGCACCTGCTGCTTGGTGTCAACGCCGTGGAGATGGCACTGGACTATTCGCAACGCCAGATCGACGAAGCGACTGCGTGGGAGGCCGTCAGCCGCTCGGCTGATTACGGACAGCCCTTTCCGGCACCGTTTCCCGGCTAGCGTCGGTTCGGCGACACCGCCGACGACATCCTCACCGGCAGACCGACCGGCGCCGCAACCAAGCGGACGCGGGATGGCGTTGGGTCCGGACATCGCCGAGTGGACGGCCGATGCGCTGGCACTGTGACTCCATGGCAGGCTTTCCCCATGGCCGGCGACGACACCAAACTCCGACAGCAATTCCCGCCCACCCGCGATGCCTATCCGAACGAGGACATCGGGCGTCTGCTGCTGCGCTGTGCAGACCGCTCCGGGTTGGTGGCCGCGGTGAGTTCCTTCCTGGCCGGTGTCGGCGCCAACATCATTTCGCTGGACCAGCATGCCACCGAGCAGTCGGGTGGAATTTTCATGCAGCGCACCATCTTCCACCTTCCCGGGCTCAGCGCGGCCCGCGACGAACTGCGGGAGAACTTCGCTCGGGAGGTGGCCGGTCCGTTCGAGATCGACTTCACCCTCACCGACGCCTCACGCCCCAAGCGGGTCGCCATCCTGGCCTCCCGAGAGGATCACTGCCTGCTGGATCTGCTGTGGCGCAACCGGCGCGGGGAACTGGACATGGCGGTGGCGTTCGTCATCGCCAACCACGCCGACCTCGCCGATCAGGTCCGACCGTTCGGGGTGCCGTTCATCCACGTGCCCGCGCACAAAGAGATCCGCGCCGATGCCGAGGCGCGGATGTTGGGCATCCTCAAGGGCAACGTCGATCTGGTGGTGCTGGCCCGGTACATGCAGATTCTGACGCCGGAGTTCCTCGCCGAGGTGGGTTGTCCGGTGATCAACATCCACCACTCGTTCTTGCCCGCGTTCATCGGGGCGGCGCCGTACCGCCGGGCACGGGAGCGCGGCGTCAAGCTGGTGGGTGCGACGGCGCACTACGTGACCGAGGACCTGGACGAGGGGCCGATCATCGAGCAGGACGTGGTGCGGGTTGATCATCGGCACGGGGTGTCGGATCTGGTGCGCCTCGGAGCGGATGTCGAACGCGCCGTGCTGTCTCGTGCGGTGCTCTGGCACTGCGAAGATCGGATCATCCGGTACGGCAACCAGACGGTGGTCTTCTAGGACTCTCCCAGGATCAGGCCCACGGCGGCGTCCAACTGATCGGCGATCTGGTCGAACGACAGGAACCGGGCTGTCATGAGGGCGCCGGCAAATGTCATCAGCAGCGTGGTGGCCACCGGCTCGGGCCAGCCTGGCCCCAGTGAGGCCTGGATCCGGGTGATCACCTCGGTGCCGATCTGTGCCCGGATGGGCGTCACCGCCGGGTCGTCTGCCATCAACGCGGCGCTGCACGCGTTGGTCAGCTCGGGTTCGTCGGCGACCACCAGCGCCATCTCCCGCAGCGTCGTGCTGACCCGGTCCCGAGTGGTCTTGTTGACGTCGGTGTGCACTGCGGTGTCGCGCAGCAGCCGCAGATAGATCTCGGCGACCAGCGCGCTCTTGGAGGGGAAATAGGTGTACGCGCTCGCCGGCGACACCCCGGCCCTGGCGGCCACCATGCGCATGGTCAGCGCACTGAACGATGTCTGATGCAGTTCTTCGAGTCCGGCGTCGAGCACCTTGCGGATGGTCTGCTCGGGGCGGCGGTCCCGTTTCCGCGTTGCGACGGCTTCGCTGGACACGCTCATAGAGTAACTGCTAGGAATATTTCATACACCTGTCCAGAAAATCTGAGCGGTCCTATGGAAAGGAACGCGATGACGGTCACCGATGACTTCTCCCGTTTCGGCGCGAACTTCGATTTCACCTCCCCGGCGGTGTTGGAGAGCGGCATGCCGGTAGACCAGTTCGCCGAGTTGCGCCGCACGTCGCCGGTGTGGTGGAACCACCAACCTCCGGGGGCCTCCGTCTTCGATGACGGCGGCTACTGGGTGATCACCAAACACGAAGACATCAAACAGATCTCCCGAGACGGCGAGGTGTGGTCCACCAACGTCAAGGGTGCCGTCATGCGCCTGCCCGACGGTGTGACCGCTGATCAACTCGACCTCACCAAGGCGCTGCTGATCAATCACGACCCACCCGCGCACACCCGGCTGCGGAAGCTGGTGTCCAGGCTGTTCACCCCGCGTGCCGTGGCCGCACTGGAACAGGGACTCGAGCGCACCGCCCGGGACATCGTCACCGCGGCGGCAGAGAAAAAGGCGGGCAACTTCGTCGACGACATCGCGATGGGGCTGCCGCTGGCGGCGATCGCCGATCTGATCGGTGTCCCCGATGCCGACCGGCGCAAGCTCTTCGACTGGACCAACTCGATCATGAACACCGATGACCCCGACTTCAACGACGTCGATCCCGCGGTGGCCAATGCCGAGCTGATGGGCTACGCGTACGCCATGGCCGAGGAGCGCCGGCGCAACCCGGCCGACGATATCGTCACCCGGCTCATCGAAGCCGACGTCGACGGCGACTCCCTCGGCGATGTCGAGTTCGCGTTCTTCGTGATCTTGCTCGCGGTGGCAGGCAACGAGACCACCCGCAATGCGATGACCCACGGCATGCTGGCATTCGCCCACCACCCGCAGCAGTGGGAGCTTTTCAAGCGTGAACGACCGCTGACCGCGGTGGACGAGATCGTGCGTTGGGCGACGCCGGTGCACTGCTTCCAGCGCACCGCACTGGCCGATACTCAGGTGGGTGAGGTCGCCGTCCGCGCCGGGCAGCGGGTCGGATTGTTCTACAGCTCCGCCAACTTCGACGAAGATGTCTTCGATCGACCGTTCGAGTTCGACATCACCCGCAGCCCGAATCCGCACCTGGGATTCGGCGGTAACGGGATTCACTACTGTATCGGCGCCAACCTGGCACGCACCGAGATCAGGTTGATGTTCGAGGCGATCGCTGATCTGTTGCCTGATATCGAGGTTCTCGGCGAACCGCAGCGGTTGCGCTCCGGCTGGATCAACGGCATCAAGGACCTACAGGTCGCTTATTGCTGACAGGCTGGAAACTCTTGTGTCACTTGGTTATCTGGTGGTCACGGCCTGTCCAGCAACGGGTTCTCCGCCGACTCACAACCCGGCCAGCTCGGAGAGCGTCAACTTCGCGATCATGAAGTAGATCAGTAGCCCGGTGCCGTCGACGATGGTGGCGATCATCGGTGCTGACACCACGGCAGGGTCCACGCGGCACTTCTTCAGCAGTGGCGGCAGAATCGAGGCGGCGAACGACGCCCACAGCACAATGGCCGCCACCGACAGCGACACGGTCAGAGTGACTTCCGGCCCCACGCCCAGTGTCCAGGCGCGGATCATCGCGGCGGCTGCCATGGCCAGCGCAATCAGCATGCCGGTGGACAGTTCCTTGACGAGGATGGCCGGGACGTCCCGAAAACGCACCTGCCCGGTGGCCATGGCGCGCACCAGCGTGGTGGTGATCTGGGTGCCGGTGTTGCCGCCGGTGCCGATCAGCAGCGGGATGAAGAACGCCAGGGCCACCACCGCTTCGAGCTCGTCCTCGAAAGCGCGTAACACCGTGCCTGTGTAGGCCTCCGCGGCGAACAGCACCAGCAACCACACGATGCGTTTCTTCCACAGGTGCCACGGCGAGGCTCGCAGGTAGGGCACCTCCAAGGGGGCTGAGCCACCCTGCTTTT
Source organism: Mycobacterium sp. MS1601 (assembly GCF_001984215.1). Lineage (NCBI taxonomy): Bacteria > Bacillati > Actinomycetota > Actinomycetes > Mycobacteriales > Mycobacteriaceae > Mycobacterium > Mycobacterium sp. MS1601. The sequence goes on along the minus strand of NZ_CP019420.1, from coordinate 157,915 downwards.
CGGCGTCTTCGGTGGCCTCCTCCTCGGCGATGTCGGCGGCGTCGTCCTCGGTGAGCAGACCGAGCAGGCGGTTGTCGGCATCAACGACGGGTAGTGCCACCAGTCGGTGGTCGATCAACAGTTGCGCCGCGTCCTCCTGGTCGGTCAGCGGCGACAGTGTGATGACGTCGGTCTCCATCAGGTCATCGACGGTTTGATCGGGGGCAGCCAGCACCAGATTCCGGAACGGGACAACACCCAACAGGTGGTTGTCGTCGTCGGTGACGTAGATGTAGGCGCCGCTGCGCGAATCGCTGCGCATCTGCGCCGCGTGGCCTCGGATGGCGTCCACTGCCTCGGGTGCTGTCATGTCCGGCCGGACGGTGAGGGCCTCGGGGACCATGTGCGCTGCAACACTGTCCTTGGGCCAGGACAGCAGTTCGCGCAGCACCGCGGCGCGCGGCGCGGGCAGCGCAGTGAGCCACTTTTCGCGGGTGGATTCGTCCACCTCGCGCATCACGTTTCCCGCATGGTCGGAGTCCAGCAGGTCCAGGAAGGCCGCCACTCGGGTGGCGGGCAGCTGCCGCAGCACCTGGGCGGCCAGGTGGTCATCGACGCTCTCGTAGAGTTCTATTCCGGTGTCGGCGTCCAGTAGGTCACCGAGCACCCGCATCTGTGACTTGGACAGCTCTGCGAGCTGGTGGGCACGTTCGGTGGGATCCTCTACCGTCTCCAACCAGTGCGTCAGATCCTTGATGCTCTCCGCTACGAGGACCTGCTCCAACTTCGGAGTGCTCGACTTCGTTGCGCCCATGGGCATTTCCCTTCGAGCCGGTGATGCGTTCGACGAGTGCGCCAGCAATCTATGGGATCAGTGGCAGGTGAACAAATGGGGCCCGGGATCTTCACCTGTTCGGCTGGCCGCAGTCAGGGCTTCGTCAACTCGGCATACCTACTCAGATGAGCTGAAGTAGTCCCGAATTCGTACTGTATGGCGGTCAGTCGCTTGAAGTAGTGGCCGACGGCGAGCTCCTCTGTCATACCCATGCCACCGTGCAACTGCACGGCGTTTTGCCCGATGAATCTGGCCGCCCGGCCTGCGGTGACCTTGGCGGCCGATACCGCGCGGGCGCGGGCGGCGGGTTCGGCGCCGAGATTGAGCACCGCCAGATACGCGGCGGCCACCGCCTGTTCGAGTTCCATGTACATGTCCACCATGCGGTGCTGCAGCACCTGGAAACTTCCGATCGGCTGGCCGAACTGCTGACGCTGCTTGCTGTATTCGACCGTGTCGGCCAGCACTTTGCGCATTCCGCCCACGGCTTCGGACACCACGGCGGCCGCGCCTTCGTCACGGGCGCGCAGTAGCGACGCCTCTGCTTCCCCGAGCATGGCGTCCGCAGATAGTCTCAGGCCGTCGAACGTGAGGTCGGCCGCGCGTCGGTCGTCGATGGTTCGGTACGGGTGCACCGTCACCCCGGCCGGAGGATCGGCCGCGTCGAAGTCGGTCAACAGCAAGGACACTCCGACGTCGGTCCGTGCGGCGATCAGCAGGTGGGTGGCCAGGGGAGCGTTGAGCACCACCACCTTGGCGCCGTTGACCACCCAGTTGTCGCCGTTGCGGTCGGCGGTGGTGGCTGTGGTGGCGAGATCGTCGCCGGTGTCTGCTTCGGTGACCGCCAGCGCCACCACGGCAGTGCCCTTGGCAATGGCCGCCAGGACGGCCTTGGCGCGTGCGCCGCCGGCACGCTGCAGCAGCCCGCCCGCCACCACCACCGTGTCCACGTACGGCTCCACCACCAGTGCATGGCCCAGTGCTTCAGCGATCACCATCGTCTCCACCGGTCCACCACCCAGACCGCCCGCGTCCTCGGGCAACGTGGCGGCCAGGACGCCCAGCTCCTCGGCGAACCCGCGCCAGATCTCCGGTTGCCAGCCGGGTCCGCTCTTGGCCGCGGCGCGGCTCTTCTCCAGGTCGTAGCGGGTGGCCAGGAACTTGGTCAGCCCGTTGCGCAGCAGCACTTGTTCGTTGGTGAGCTTGAAGTCCATCTACAGCCCCAATGCCGCTTTCGCCAGGATATTGCGTTGAATTTCGTTGCTGCCGGCGTAGATCGAGCCGGCGCGATCGTTGAAGTACTTCAGTGCGGCAACGGCCTGCCACGGTTCGCCCGAGACGTAGCCGTCGGTGGGGGCCTGGTAACCCGCCACCGGCCCACCCGGAGCGGTGGCGTGCGGTTGATACACGCGGCCACGGGGACCGGCGGCCTCCAGCGCGAGTTCGGTGAGCGTCTGGCTGAGTTCGGTGGACAACACCTTGAGCATCGATGATGCCGGACCCGGATTCTTGCCTTCGGCGACGGTGGTCAGGGTGCGGAACTCCAGGATCTCGAGTACTTCGGTGCGGATCCGGGCGTCGGCGAGTTTGAGGGAGAACGCGGCGTCGTCGATCAGCCGTCCACCCGTCGGCCCGGGTTGCTCGGCGGCGGTGGCGATCTGCTCGCCCATCACCTGCAGCCACGGCGCGGTGGCGCCCCCGCCCCGCTCGAACTCCAGCAGGTACTTGGCCACGGTCCAGCCGTCGTCGATGTGCCCGAGCACATTGGATTTCGGCACCCGCACACCAGAGAAGAACACCTGGTTCTGCACTTCTTCGCCTGATGTCATCACCAGCGGATGGATCTCGATGCCCGGGGTGCTCATGTCGATCAGAACGAAGGTGATGCCCTGCTGCTTGCGCTCCAAGCGAGAGGTGCGCACCAGGGCGAACATCCAGTTGGCCTCGCTCGCGTGGGTGGTCCAGATCTTGGAGCCGGTGCACACGAGATCGTCACCGTCGGAGACGGCGACCATCTGCAGCGACGCCAGATCGGACCCGGACTCGGGTTCGGAGTAGCCCTGGCAGAAGAACACCTCACCGGTGAGGATGCGGGGCAGGAAGAAGTCCTTTTGCTCCGGAGTGCCGAATCGGATGATGGCGTGGGCCACCATCCGGATGCCCATCGGCGACAGAGTGGGAGCACCGGCCAGGGTGGATTCTCGGCTGAAGAGGTAGTGCTGGCTCAGCGACCAGTCGCAGCCGCCGTACTCGACGGGCCATGCCGGAGCCGCCCACCCGCGCTCGTGCAGGATCGCCTGCCACGCCATGGCGGCCTCGTGATCGGCATACACACTGGTCATCAGGCGTCCTGCCCGACGAAGCTCCGGGGTCAGTTTCTCATCGAGGAACGTGCGCACTTCGTCGCGGAAGGCGAGTTCCGAGTCCGACCAGTCCAGATCCATAGCTGTCCTTCGTGACATTGACGGGCGTACCGGTCAACCGCTTGGTGGATGCACCGCCCGCTCGAATATACGGCGATTTCAGATATTTGATCAAATACTGGATTGATGCGATTTCTGCATTTTTGGAGGCAAAAAGAGTCTTGGACAGGAATGGATGGCGAGCCTAGCGTTGGCGACGTGACTACCTTTGTTTCTGAGACGGACAACGACACCCTGACCGGCCAGATGATCGTCGCAGGGACGATGGTCACGGGTATCGGTATCGAGGTCCGGGGATTCGACCCCGCGGCCGGTACGCCTCTCGAGCCGGTCTACCGCCACGGTGACCACACCCAGGTCGAGGCCGCCTGCGCCGCCGCCGCCGAGGCCTTCGGGCCGTACCGGGCCACCGACTCCGAGACCCGCGCGCGGTTCCTGGAGTCCGTCGCGTCCAACATCGAGGCCATCTCCGCGGTGCTGATCCCCCGCGCCTCGGCCGAGACCGGGCTGCCCCAGGCCAGGATCACCGGCGAGGTGGGCCGCACCTGCGGGCAGTTGCGACTGTTCGCCGCCGTGCTGCGCGAGGGCAGCTGGAACGGCGCGCGCATCGATCCCGCACAGCCAGACCGCACGCCGGCACCACGCGCCGACATCCGCCAGCGCACCGTGCCGTTGGGTCCGGTGGCGGTCTTCGGCGCCAGCAACTTCCCCTTGGCGTTCTCGGTGGCGGGCGGCGACACCGCCTCCGCGCTGGCCGCCGGCTGCCCGGTTGTCGTCAAGGCGCACGACGCCCACCCCGGAACCTCCGAATTGGTCGGCCGCGCCGTCACCAAAGCCGTCGCCGACGCGGGCCTGCCCGCAGGCACGTTCTCCCTGCTGTTCGGCTCGGGACGAGAACTCGGCACCGCCCTGGTGACCGACGCCCGCATCAAAGCCGTCGGATTCACCGGATCCCGTTCCGGCGGAACCGCTCTGGTGGCCGCGGCCGCGGCTCGCCCCGAGCCCATCCCGGTGTACGCCGAGATGAGTTCCATCAACCCGGTGTTCCTGCTTGCCGGTGCCCTCAGCGCCCGAGCCGACGAACTCGGTGCCGCGTTCGTCGGCTCGTTGACCATGGGGTCAGGACAGTTCTGCACCAACCCCGGACTGGTCATTGCCGTCGACGGTCCCGACCTCGACACCTTCGTCGCCTCGGCCACCGACGCTCTGGCGCAGGCGGCTCCCACCCCGATGCTCACTCCCAACATCGCCAAGAGCTACGCCGAGGGAGTTCGCGACCTCGAGGGCGCCGCCGACCTGGTGGCGCGTGGAAGGGACGGCGACAGCCCGACCGCCTGCCGAGCCGCGCTGTTCTCCGCCGACGCTGCCAGCTTCCTGGCTTCGGAGGTGCTGCAGGCGGAAGTCTTCGGTGCCTCCAGCCTGGTGATCCGCTGCGCCGACTCCGACGAAATGGCATCGGTGGCAAGCAAACTCGAAGGTCAACTGACCGCGACAGTGCACACCGACGACTCCGATGTCGCTGAAGCAGCCCGGCTGCTGCCGGTACTCGAGCTCAAGGCCGGGCGGATCCTGTTCAACGGGTGGCCGACCGGAGTCGAGGTCGGCTACGCGATGGTGCACGGCGGCCCCTTCCCGGCTACCTCGGACGCACGCACCACCTCTGTGGGCGCCAAGGCAATCGAACGATTCCTACGGCCGGTGGCCTACCAGGACGTGCCGAAGGCGTTGCTGCCCAGCGCCATTGCCGACGGCAACCCCGATAACCTCTGGCGGCTCATCGACGGCCGCTTCACCCAAGACTGACATCCCGACACCACATAGGAGACCTGACCATGCGCTCGGCCACCCAACTCGACGGCGTTCTGTTCTTCCCCGTCACCCCCTTCACCGCAGCCGGTGACGTTGATCTCGACAAGCTCGCCGCGCACGTCGCCAAGGGTGTCGACGCCGGCCCCGGCGGTGTCTTCATCGCATGCGGTACCGGCGAATTCCACGCACTGGAGGTCGGCGAGTACGCCGCCGTGGTGCGCACCGCGGTTGAGGCGGTGGCAGGTCGCGTCCCGGTGTACGCCGGAGCCGGTGGCTCCGTGGCCCAGGCCAAGGTCTTCGCCACAGCCGCCGAAACCGCCGGTGCCGACGGAATCCTGCTGCTGCCGCCGTATCTGGTGTCGGTGCCGCAGGCCGGTCTGGTGGCCTACACCAAAGAGGTTGCCGGGGCCACGTCGCTGCCGGTGATCGTCTACAACCGCGCCAACGCCCGATACACCGAGGCCTCAGCAGTCGAGGTGGCTCATATCTCCAATGTCGTGGGTTTCAAGGACGGCACCGGCGACATCGACCGGGTGGCCCGCATCGTGCGTGCCGTCACCGACTCGCTCGCCGCCACCGGCAAGCCGTTCCAGTTCTTCAACGGACTGCCCACCGCCGAGGTGTCCCAGCAGGCCTACCGCGCCATTGGTCTGACGCTGTACTCCTCGGCCACTTTCGCTTTTGCGCCCGAACTGGCACTGGCCTTCTACGAGGCGCTGGAAAGCGGCAACGAAGCGCTGGTCGCCGCCCTGCTGCGCGACTTCTTCCACCCGCTGGTGCGGCTGCGCGACAGCGTGCCCGGTTACGCCGTCTCGCTGATCAAGGCGGGAGTCACGTTGGAGGGCATCGAAGCCGGTCCGGTGCGTGCACCGCTGGTCGATGCCGCACCCAAGGACGTCGCTGAACTGGCCGAGATGATCAAGGCCGGTCGGGCGGTGCTCGCCAACGAACTCGCCGCGGTGCGCTGATGTCGGGTGCCATCCGGATCACCGGCGCTCGCATCACCCCCGTCGCGTTCGAGGACCCGCCGCTGCTCAACACCGTCGGCGTGCATCAACCCTACGCGCTGCGGGCCATCATCCAGCTCGACACGGACTCGGGTCTGGTCGGGCTGGGGGAGACCTACGCCGACAGCAGGCATCTGGCGCGGCTGGAGGCGGCCGCTGAGGCCATCACGGGTCTGGATGTGTTCGCACTCAACGCCATCCGCGCCGCCATTGCCGAACGGTTGCGTGGCGACGACGCTGCCGTCGGCACCGCGGGAATGATCACCTCGGCCAGCGCCGTGGATCAAGTGCTGTCCCCGTTCGAGGTGGCCTGCCTGGACGTGCAGGGCCACGCCAGCGGGCGCCCGGTGTCCGATCTGCTGGGTGGCGCGGTGCGCGAGACGGTGCCGTTCAGCGCCTACCTGTTCTACAAATGGGCGGCGCATCCCGGCGGGGAACCGGACTCCTGGGGAGAGGCACTGGACCCGGCGGGCATCGTCGCCCAGGCGCAGCGCATGGTCGGTGAATATGGTTTCACTGCAATCAAACTCAAAGGCGGGGTGTTCCCGCCCGAGGAGGAGATGGCCGCCATCGAGGCGTTGCACAAGGCCTTCCCCAACCATCCGTTGCGGTTGGATCCCAACGCCGCGTGGACACCGCAGACCTCGGTCAAGGTGGCCTCCGGCCTTGCCGGCATCCTGGAGTACCTCGAAGACCCAACCCCGGGCATCGAGGGTATGGCCGACGTCGCCCAGCAGGCACCGATGCCGTTGGCCACCAACATGTGTGTGGTGGCCTTTGATCAGCTGAAACCCGCGGTTGCCGCCGACGCCGTGAAAGTGGTGCTCTCCGACCATCATTACTGGGGCGGCCTGCAGCGCTCCCGACAACTGGCGAGCATCTGTGAGACCTTCGGGTTGGGCCTGTCGATGCACTCCAACTCCCACCTGGGCATCTCGCTGGCCGCCATGGTGCACCTGGCCGGGGCCACCCCCAACCTCACCTACGCGTGCGACACGCACTGGCCATGGAAGGCCGAGGCGGAGGTAAACGACGTGGTGAAACCAGGTGTGCTGGAGATCCGGGACGGCGCGGTGGCGTTGCCCACCACCCCGGGTCTGGGGATCGAGATCGACGCCGACGCACTGGACGCCCTGCACCAGCAATACCTACGGAGTGGAATCCGTGACAGGGATGACACGGGCTATATGCAGAGCGTTGACCCGGCATTCGAAGCGATCAGCCCCCGCTGGTAGTTCTGCTCCGTACACTGATGCGCCTAGGGGCATAACAACCACCCAGTTATGCGGAGAGTGCATCGGAGTTTGCCATGTTTTCCCTGGCGAGGCTGTCTTGTTTCATCGCGGTCGCCGAGGAGCTCCACTTCGGTCGGGCTGCCGAGCGTCTACATATGACGCAGCCCCCGCTGTCACGTCAGATCCAGCAGCTGGAGACCGAACTCGGTGTCCAATTGATCGACCGCACCACCCGCTCGGTGACGCTGACGCCGGCCGGGGTGGCATTCCTGCCGGATGCCCGCCGCATTCTCCAGCTGGCCGAAGGCGCCGCGTTGACCGTCAAGCGCGTACCGGCCGGTGACCTCGGCACTGTCGTCATCGGCTTCACCGCAGCCTCGGCGCATGCCGTGCTGCCGCGGCTTCTCGACAGTGCTCGCGCGTCCCTTCCCGATGTGAAGCTCGAACTCCGGGAGATGGTGACGGCCGCACAGATCGAGGGTCTGATGACAGGCGAGCTGGATCTGGGCATGGCCCGGCCACCCCTGAAACGTCCCGGCCTGGTGTCACGGCCGCTGCTGCACGAACAGTTGGTCGCCGCGCTGCCGGCGGAGCATCCACTGGTGCAGCTACCCCGGCAACTGACGTTGACCGATCTCGACGGCCAGGACGTCATCATGTACTCGCCGGTGCAGGCGCGCTACTTCAACGAGTTGCTGATCAGCACGTTCACCATCGCCGGGGCCACTCCGCACTATGTCCAGTACGTCACACAGGTGCACACCATGCTGGTGCTCGTACGTTCCGGCATCGGGATCGCCCTGGTGCCGGCTTCGGCGTCGACACTGCGCCCGGAGGGGGTGGTGTTCCGGACCATCGGTGCGTTCCGGGAGCGGCCCGTGGAGCTGGACGCGGTGTGGCGCGGTGACTCCACCAACCCGGCGTTGCTGAGGCTGCTCAGAGACGTGCTGCCGCCGCGGGAGTGGACCACCGACGATCTGGTCGAAGACGCTTTCGCCTGAGCCTCAGACGGTCGACGGCATCGGGACGGGTGTCACCAGCTCACCGGTCTTGAGGAAGCTGTCGAGGTTGCGCAGCGTCAGCTCCTCCATGGCGGCGCGGGTCTGCACCGTCGCACTGCCGACATGGGGGAGCAGCACCACGTTGTCGAGGCCGAACAGAACTTCGGGAACCGCGGGCTCATGGGTGAAGACATCCAACCCCGCACCCGCGATCCTGCCCTCGACCAGGGCGGCCACCAGGGCGTCCTCGTCGATGACGCTGCCGCGCGCGACATTGATCAGGTACCCCTGAGGGCCAAGGGCGGCAAGGGTTTTCGCGTCGACCAGATGGCGGGTATCGGCGCCGCCCGCAGCTGCCACCACCAAGACGTCCACCTGCGCGGCAAGTTGTTCTGTGGAGTCGACATAGGTGAACGGTGAGTCGGGGACCTGCCGGCGGTTGTGATACGAGATCTGGCAGCCGAAGGCCGTCAAGCGCGCCGCGATGGCGCTGCCGATGCGGCCCAGTCCGATGATGCCCACTCGGGTGTTGCTGACCTGCCGGGTCAGCGGATAGTTGCCTGACGGCCACAAGCCGGCCCGGACATAGCGGTCGGAGGCGGAGAACCCGCGCAGCGTGTCGATCATCAACCCCACGGCGGTGTCGGCCACACAGTCTGTCAGCACGTCGGGGGTGTTGCTGGCAACGATGCCGCGGGCGGCGGCGGCAACGAGGTCGGTGGTGTCGTACCCCACGCCGAAGTGCACGATGGCGGCCAGCCGCGGCAACGCGTCGATGAGGCGCGCGTCCACCCCGGTGCGCCCCGAGGTGACGGTCACGGTGACCTCATCTGCGTGTACGGCCAGGAACGCCGCACGCTGGTCAGCATCGGCGGGCAGCAATGCAGCCCCGAACGACGTGCGCAGGGTGTCCTGCAACGACGGTTTGAGCGGGCCCACCTGCAGCACGGTGGCGGGAGTCTGGCCAAGACTGGTCACAGCAGTTGTCCTCCTACGGTATGTAGCGACGGTAAGTCTGCCCGCGAATACCTGTCCAACACGGAAATAGCATCGTTTGTTGCCGAAAGTGAATAACTAGGCCCGCGGGGTGCAACTCGCAGCATGGATCGCCGTCATGCTCGTTGAAAAGTCCTGGTCAAGCATCATTTCCTCGGTGCCGCGGGCGTGCGGAGCGGGTGTCGAGCGGTCAAAAACAGGCACTGTCGGGCCGTTATGCCGGGGTTGACGGGGTTGTCGGCGCATTCATACCGTGTGTCTGCGATCACAAGCCGCATCTACATACGTGGACGTCACTAGCGCACCAGCCCCGCGCATAGCTTTCCCAACTCCACACTCTCGACACCTGGAGGACCCCATGAGCCACGCTGGCCCGATTTCCCGCCGCGTGATGGCCGTGACCCTGGCCGGGGTATGCGTGACCGCCAGCGGCTGCACAGTCGCCAACTCGGGCCACGGCGGCTACGACCCGAACACCCTGCGGGTGGTGCTCTCCCAGGAACCGCCCACCCTGGAACCGTGTGAGAGCTCGCTGACCTCCACCGGCATCGTGGTGCGTTCCAACATCACCGAGCCGCTGGTGGAGCGGGATCCCGACACCGGCGATCTGCTGCCGCTGCTGGCCACCGAATGGGAGCAGACCGCCCCCACCCAGTGGACCTTCCGGACCCGGGAGGGCGTGACGTTCTCGGACGGGGCCCCCTTCACCGCCGCGGACGCAGCATTCTCCATCGACCGGGCCGTCAACTCCGACCTGCAGTGCAACGTCGACGGCTACGTCTTCGGCGACGAGGAACTGGGCTTGGACGTGATGGACGACACCACCTTGACGGTCACCACCGCCAGCCCCGATCCGATTCTGCCGCTGCGGCTTTCGTTCGTCGAGATCGTCCCGCGAAGCACCGGCACCGCCGAGAAGGTGCGTGAGCCGATCGGTACCGGACCGTACGCCATCGCGAACTGGGACTACGGGCAGAAACTCACGTTGGCCCGCAACGAGACCTACTGGGGTGCCGCGCCGGCCTTCGCCCGTGCCGAGTACCAGTGGCGCAGCGAGGGCAGCGTCCGTGCCGCGATGATCACCAACGACGAGGCCGACATCGCCACCTCTCTCGGTCCCGAGGACGGGGCGGGCGAGCTCGGTGTGCCGTTCCAGAACAACGAGACCACCGCACTGCGGATCCAGGCAGCAGAACCGCCGTTGAACGACATCCGGGTGCGGCAGGCGATCAACTACGCCGTCAACCGCCCCGGCATTGTGAAGGCCCTGTTCCGCGGCCTCGGCGACCCGGCCTCGCAGCTGATCCCCTCGGGTGTGGTGGGTTACAACCAGGACCTGCCGATATGGCCGTACGACCCGGAGAAGGGCAAGCAGCTCATCGACGAGGCCAGGGCCGACGGGGTGCCGGTGGACAACGAGATCCGACTGATCGGGCGCACCGCACAGTTCCCCAAGATCGCCGAGACCATCGAGGTGCTGCAGAGCGAATTCAGCGACATCGGCCTCAACGTCAAGATCGAGATGATGGACACCGCAGCACAACTCGAATACCAGCTGCGGCCGTTCCCGGCCAATACGGGCCCCTACCTGCTGATGATCCAGCACGGCAACCAGGCCGGTGACGCCGCCTTCACCCTGGACCAGTACATGCTCTCGGATGGTCCGCAAGCTGCCTACGGCACACCAGAATTCGACGCCAAGATCCGTGCCGCCGAAGCACTGACCGGTGACGAACGACAGAACGCGTTCGCGCAACTGTTCGCCGAAGAGCCCCAGGAGATCATGCAGATGGCCTACCTGGCCCACATGAAGGGCATCCTCGGCAAGTCCGCCCGGGTGGCCTACACCCCGAACTCCGCGACCGGTGACGAGATGCGACTGGCCGAGATGACCTTCGCGACCTCCGAACCCGCCAACACCTGACCCGCCCAGGAAGGCCCTGCCCATGTTCTCGTTCGTCCGGCGCCGGATGTACACCAGCGCAATACCTTTGATCATCGTGCTGCTGGGGGTGTTTCTCCTGGCCCGCCTCACCGGTGACCCCACCAGCCTCTACCTGCCCGAATCGGCCACCGAAGCCCAGCGGGCCGAGTTCGCCGAGGCCAACGGCCTCGACCAGCCGGTGTGGAACCAGCTGGTCGACTACTTCTCCGGTGTGCTGCACCTGGACTTCGGCACCTCGCTGCGGACCGGGGAGTCTGCCTCCACCATGGCGCTGCGGGCCTTTCCCGCCACACTCCAACTGGCCATCACCACAATGCTGCTGGCCATCGTGGCGGCCGTGGTGATCGGTTGCTGGGCGGCATACCGGCCCAACTCGCTGGCCGACCGCTTCTCGTCGCTGCTCTCCATGACCGCTGCCTCCATTCCCGACTTCTGGTTCGCCATCACCGGTGTCTGGTTGTTCGCGGTACTCATGGGCTGGCTGCCCACCTCCGGCACCGACGCGGGCATGCTGTCGTGGATCCTGCCGATCGCCACACTGATGATCCGTCCCCTCGGTGTGCTCACCCAGGTGGTCCGCGGCGCCATGGTCTCCGCGCTGTCGGCGCCGTACGTCCGGCTGGCCCGCAGCAAGGGCGCCGGTGACTTCCGCGTTGTCACTCACCACGCGCTGCGCAACGCCGCCGCCCCGGCACTGACCGTCGCAGGTGATCTCGCCGTCGGCCTCATCAACGGTGCGGTGGTGGTCGAGGCCATCTTCGGGTGGCCCGGAATCGGCAAGCTGATGATCGACGCGATCCTGCAACGCGACTTCGCGGTACTGCAGGCCGCCGTGTTGCTCACCGCGGTGTCGATCTTCCTGCTCAACATCTTCATCGACGCCTGTTACGCATTGCTCGATGCCCGCGTCCGCGAGCCCGCGAAAGTCTGAGGGAGCCACGTCATGAGCACTCAAATCGATATGGTCCCGGTCAAACCGACCACCGCGATCGTCGGCGAGGCCGACACCACCAAGAAGCGGTCGGGCTCCACCTGGTACCGACTGCTGGTCAACGATCGGGTGGCCGCCGCCGCAGCGGTGGTGCTGGGATTGGTGTTCCTCACCGCCCTGCTGGGACCGTGGCTGATGGGCGACCTGGCCACCCGCATCGACCTCGACAACTCCAACCAGGCGCCGTTTACCCTCAGCCACGGCTGGGCCAACATCCTGGGCACCGACCCGCTGGGGCGCAGCATGCTGGCCCGGCTGATCGTGGCCAGCCAGACCACCCTGTCGGTGGCCATTCCCGCGGTGGTGATCAGCGCGGTCGTCGGCTCCCTGATCGGCATGTGGGCCGGCTTCTACCGGGGCTGGCGCGAAACCCTGGCGATGCGCGTCGCCGATGTGATCATGAGCTTCCCGTCGCTGCTGCTGGCCGTGGTGGTGCTCTACGTGTTCTCCCCGAGTGCCGCCAATATCGTTGCGGTGCTGGCCATCACCCGCATCCCCGTGTATCTGCGCACCGCCCGCGCCGAATCGGCGGAGCTGTCCACCCGGGTGTTCGTCGACGCCGCGCGCACCTTCGGAGCCAGCGGCAGCGCCATCATCACCCGGCACGTGCTGCCGGTGGTGCTGCCCACCCTGCTCACCGTCGCCACCCTGGACTTCTGCTACGTCATGCTGGCAGAGAGTTCACTGAGCTTCTTGGGTATCGGCATCCAGCCGCCCGACGTCAGCTGGGGCCTGATGGTCGCTCAGGGTCGCACCTACCTGCACTCCGCGTGGTGGTTGTCGTTCTTCCCCGGTCTGGCCATCGTCATCACCACCGTCTCGGCCACCATCCTCGCAGCCTGGGCTCGGATCGCCACCGATCCCGCGCAGCGCTGGCGGCTCACCGTCCCGCAGAAGCGTCTGTCCCGGTTCACTCGGCCAACTAACCGCTAGGCCCTGGAAAGGCTGAATTACATGACTGTGTTGGAAGATCACACCACCAGCGCACCGAAGGTCGAATCCGACCCGGCGCTCAAGGTCGACGATCTCTGCGTCGACATCCGCACCATCGCCGGCACCGTGCGCGCGGTCAACGGAGTGACATTCGAGGCCTATCGCGGCGAAACCCTGGCGTTGCTGGGTGAATCCGGCTGCGGCAAGTCGATGACGGCCACCGCCCTGGTCGGTCTGCTCGAGCCGGTGGCCGAAGTCACCCGCGGCACCGCGGTGCTGGCGCACCAGGACCTGTTCGCCGTCGATCGCAAGACGCGGCGCAAGCTGGCAGGCACCGAACTGGCCATCGTGTTCCAGGACGCGCTGACCGCGCTCAACCCGCTGTACCCCGTCGGGGCGCAGTTGGCCGAGCCGTTCCAGATCCATCAGGGGATGAAGGCCAAGGAGGCCAAGCGCAAGGCCATCGAACTGATGGCGCGAGTGGGGATTCCGCAGCCCGAGACCCGCGTGGACTCTTACCCGCACCAGTTCTCCGGCGGGATGCGGCAGCGCCTGCTCATCGCGATGGCCGTGGCACTGAACCCCAGCGTGCTGATCGCCGACGAACCCACCACCGCGCTCGACGTGACAGTGCAGGCGCAGATCATGGCGCTGTTGCGGGATCTGCGCGCAGAGTACGACATGGCCGTGGTACTGATCACCCATGACCTGGCACTGGTGGCCGAGGAGGCCGACCGGGTGGCCATCATGTACGCCGGCAACGTGGTGGAGACCGGGCCGGTGGCCGAGGTCTTCGCCAACCCCAAACACCCCTACACCAAGGGCTTGCTGAACTCGGTGCCCGTCGACGCGGTGCGCGGGGAGGAACTCAAGTCCATTGGCGGTGCGCCGCCGGACTTGCATTCGATTCCCAAAGGCTGTGTCTACCAAGCTCGTTGCCCCCTGGCCAGCGAGGTGTGCGCCAGCTCGAGGCCCACCCTGAGCGTCAGCGGCGTCGGACGCAAGGCAGCCTGCCACTTCCCGGAGGAGGTTTCCAATGTCTGATCAGGAGCGCAAGTCCGACAAGGTGCTGCAGGTCAAGGAACTCACCAAGACCTTCAAGATCCCCGGCGCCAAGAACGCCCTGACCGCGCTCGACGGCATCAACCTGGATCTGGCTCGCGGCGAAACTCTGGGGCTGGTGGGGGAATCCGGCTGCGGCAAGTCGACGCTGGCTCGCACCCTGATGATGCTGGAGCGGCCGGACTCGGGCTCGGTGACCTTCGACGGTATCGACCCGTTCACACTCAAAGGCAAAGAACTGCTGTCGTTTCGGCGGCGGGTGCAGATGGTGTTCCAGGACCCCTACGCCTCGCTGAACTCTCGGATGACAGCGGGCGAGATCATCGCGGAGCCGTGGCGGACCCACAAGACGCTGTATCCGGGGCGCAAAGACCGCGAGATGCGGGTGCGCGGCCTGCTGGACATGGTGGGCCTCGGAGCCAAGGCGGCGGACAAGTACCCACAGGAGTTCTCCGGCGGTCAGCGGCAGCGCATCGGTATCGCCAGGGCGTTGGCGCTGCGCCCCGACGTGATCATCTGCGACGAGCCGGTGTCCGCGCTGGATCTGTCGGTCCAGGCCCAGGTGCTCAATCTGCTCAACGAACTCCAACGGGAACTGAAGATCTCCTACATCTTCATCAGCCATGATCTGTCGGTGGTGCGCCACGTCGCTGACCGGGTGGCCGTCATGTACCTGGGCCGCATCATGGAATCCGGTGTCACCGACTCGGTGTTCGACCGTGCCAACCACCCGTACACCGCGGCGCTGATGTCGGCCGCGCCCAAGCTCAACGCGGAACACCGCACCGAGAAGATCCTGCTCAAGGGCGAGATCCCGTCACCACTGAACCCACCGTCGGGCTGCCGGTTCCGCACCCGCTGTTGGAAGGCCGCCGATGAATGTGCCACCGCGCGACCGCCGTTGGTGCTCGACACCGCAGGTAAGGGGCACCGCGCGGAGTGCTTCCATCCACTTGGGCAGGAACAGAGCGCGGCGATCCCGGCGTGAACGATGACCGTGGCCGGATTCGCGGTGGTGACGGCGGCGGTGCTGCTGGCGTCCTGCCTGCAGGCCTCGATCGGGTTCGGGATGGGGATGCTGGCCGCACCCGTCGTCGCGATAGTGGACCCGTCGCTGATTCCGGGGACGCTGATCATGCTGGCGACGTTCGTCACGCTGCTCGTCTCGGTGCGCGAGCGCGAGGACATAGACCTCAACGGGACCAAATGGGCTCTGCTGGGCCGAGTTCCTGGCACCATCGCCGGGGCGCTGCTGCTGACGGCGCTGCCGGAGAAGGGGCTGGCGGTGCTGCTGGCCGCGGTGGTGCTGCTGGGAGTCGTGCTGACCAGCGCAGGTTGGGTGCCTGCTCCGCGCAGGCGCAATGTAGTGCTGGCAGGGGCGACGTCAGGTCTGCTGGGCACCGCGACGTCGATCGGTGGCCCGCCGATGGCGCTGGTGTGGCAACGCAACAGCGGCGCTCGCCTGCGCGGGACCATGAGCGGATTCTTCCTGGTGGGTTCGGTGATGTCGCTGGGGGTGTTGTGGGTGAGCGGCGCCGTGGGCGGACACACCGTGACGACCTTCGCGCTGTTCGTGCCCGCGACGGTGCTCGGTTACGTGCTGTCGCGCTTCGTCAACCGTCTGCTGGACCCCACGCGGCTGCGCTGGTTGGCCATCGGGGTGTCTGCCCTGGGCGCCACGGTGCTGATCACCCAACAGCTGATCTAGAGAGGAAGACACCGTGACCGTCGACGCGGGTGATGTCAGTATTCGCAAGGTCAAGTCCGCTGTGCGCACCGTCGAGCTGCTGGAATACCTCGCGGGCCGTCAAGACAGGCCCGCACGGATCCGGGAGATCTGCTCGGCACTGGACATGCCGCGCAGCAGCGCGCACGCCCTGCTGCGCACACTGATGTTGCAGGGCTGGGTGCGCTGTGATGATTCCGGGACGTTGTATGGCATCGGGATGCGCGCCCTGCTGGTCGGTACCAGTTACCTCGACAGCGACCCATACCTGCCGCTGATCACTCCGTTCCTCGACGAGCTGCGTGCCGATCTCGACGAGACATTCCACCTGGGCCGACTCGACGGCACCGACGTGGTGTATCTGGCCACCCGGGAGTCCAAGCAGTACCAGCGCAACGCCAGCCGGGTGGGCCGTCGACTGCCCGCCTACGCCACCGCGTTGGGCAAAGCGCTGTTGGCCGACCGGTTCGGCGTCGGACGTGCTACCCATGTTCCCTTGGCCTTGGCGCCGCTGACACCTCACACCATCACCGATCACGCGCTGCTGCAGGAAGCCCTCGAGGAGATCAGGGTGCGGGGGCATGCGGTCGACAACGAGGAGAACACCGTGGGACTGCGCTGTTTTGCGGTGACACTGCGCTACTGCCAACCTTCGCAGGACGCCATCAGCGCGTCGGTTCCGTTGTCGCGGTTGACACCGCAACGAGAGGCCGAGATAGTCCAGGCCCTGCACACCGTGTGCGACAAAGTGTCTCGAGTGGTGCGACCGCTGGCCAACGGCGACAAGTGGTTCGCCTCATGACAAGGAAAGATGAAGGTCTGGAGATGAACGTCGGCACACGCACCCCGGTTGTCACGGAAATGACGGTGGTTCCGATCGCCGGGCACGACAGCATGCTGCTCAACCTCAGTGGTGCACACGCGCCCTACTTCACCCGCAACCTGGTGATCCTCACCGACTCAGACGGACGCAGCGGCGTCGGCGAGGTACCCGGCGGTGAACCGATCCGTCGCACCCTGGAGGACGCCCGCCCGCTGGTGGTCGGCCGCGGTGTCGGCGACTACCACGCAGTGCTGGCCTCGATCCGGTCGGCGTTCTCCTCGCGCGACTCTGCTGGGCGCGGAGCGCAGACGTTCGACCTGCGGGTGACGGTGCACGCGGTGACCGCCGTGGAGTCGGCGATGCTGGATCTGCTGGGCCAGTTCCTGGAGGTGCCGGTCGCGGCACTCCTGGGCGACGGCCAGCAACGTACCAAAGTGCAAGCGCTGGGGTATCTGTTCTTCGTCGGCGATCGCACCAAGACCGATTTGGCGTACCTGTGCGACGACTCCTCGGACGACCCGTGGCTGCGAATGCGCCACGAAGAGGCACTCACTCCCGAGGCTGTGGTCCGCTTGGCTGAAGCAGCTAGGCAGCGTTACGGTTTTGCTGATTTCAAACTCAAGGGCGGTGTGCTCCCGGCTGCGGAGGAGGCTGCGGCTGTCAGGGCTTTGGCCGAGCGCTTCCCGGAGGCCCGCATCACCTTGGACCCCAACGGCGGCTGGCTGTTGGACGATGCCATCCGCACCTGCCGGGGCCTTCGCGACGTGTTGGCCTACGCCGAGGACCCGGTGGGTCCCGAAGGCGGGTTCTCCGGGCGTGAGGTGATGTCGGAGTTCAAGCGGGCCACCGGTCTGCCGACGGCGACGAACATGATCGCCACCGATTGGCGCGAGATGGGACATGCCGTTCGTGCGGGTGCGGTGGACATCCCGCTGGCGGATCCGCACTTCTGGACCATGAACGGGTCGGTGCGGGTGGCGCAACTCTGTGATGCCTGGGGTCTGACGTGGGGGTCGCACTCCAACAACCACTTCGATGTGTCGCTGGCGATGTTCACCCATGTGGCCGCCGCGGCACCCGGTGACATCACCGCCATCGACACCCACTGGATCTGGCAGGACGGCCAGCGCATCACCGCCGAGCCTTACGAGATCGTCGACGGCTACCTGACGGTGCCGGACCGTCCCGGCCTCGGTGTCGATCTGGATCTTGAGGCGGTGGCTGCGGCCCACGAGCTGTATCAGAAGGAAGGCCTTGGCGCCCGCGACGATGCCATCGCGATGCAGTATCTGGTGCCCGGGTGGACGTTCGACAGCAAGCGTCCGGCGCTAGACCGATGAAGATCCTTGTTGCCGACGTGAATCTGGTGCCACACCGGCAGCGGTTCGAGGCCGCGTTGCCATCGTCCTGTGAAGTGGTGTGGCGGGTGGGTTGTGGTCCTGCCGAACTCGCCGATGATCTGTCGGACGCCGACGTCTACGTCGGTGGGAGGTTCGGCGCGGAGTTGGCGGGTATCGCGGAGAAGATCCGACTGGTGCACGCGGCCGGCGCCGGTACCGACAAGGTGGATTTTGCCGCGTTGGCCCCGGGTGTGCTGGTGGCCAACACATTTCATCATGAGGCATCCATCGCCGAGTACATCGTGGCCGCGGCGGTGATGCTGCGCCGCGACTTCCTGACCCAGGACCGGGCCCTGCGTGACGGGCGTTGGGCCACGTCGGTATATGACAGCGGCTTGCCGCAGTTGCCGACCGTGGGTGGTGCTCGGGTGGGGTTCGTCGGCTTCGGGCATATCGGTCAACGCGCGTGGAAGCTGTTTCAGGCGTTCGGTTCCACCGGCGTGGCGGTGACGGGATCTGGACGTGTGGACGCAGGGGAGTTCGGGCTGGATTGGGCCGCTGACACCTCTGCCCTCGACGCGCTGATGGATGACTGCGACATCGTGGTGGTGTCGGCGCCTCTGTCCGACGTCACCACGGGCATGATCGGGGCGGCGCAGTTGCGGGCTCTCGGCTCGCGTGGCGTGCTGATCAACGTGGGCCGTGGCCCGCTGGTGGTGGAGCGAGATCTCTACGAGGCCTTGCGAGATCGTGTGATCGCAGCGGCGGCAATCGATGTCTGGTACAGCTATCCAGGCTCCGATGGTGTCGGCGCTCCCAGTGCGTTCCCGTTCGATGCGTTGCCGAACATCCTGATGACCCCACACTCCTGCGGCATCACCAGCGACACCTTCGAAGGACGGGTCGACGACATCGCCGCCAACATCGTGCGCCTGGATCGCGGCGAACAGCTGCAGAATGTGGTGGACCGGCCCTGAAAGGGGCGTTGTTGCGTGCGCGCTCTGCTGCACGGGTGGTGCTGATTGTCCGGAGTCTCAGCGGCTGGACTGCAGGGCGCTGTCGATGGCGTCCGAGTCCAGAATGGTATCGAGAATCAAAGCGGCGCTGCCGATCACCGACGACCGCTCACCGTGCGCCGCGGGTACCACCTGCAACGTGCGGGTGGCCAGGGCGGTGGCATTGCCGTACAACGCCTCACGAAGTCCGGCGACCAGTAGGTCGTAGGCGCCCATCATGTCGCCGCCGATCACCAGTACCGCAGGGTTGAGAACGTTCACCAGCGGCGAAACCGTCTCGCCCACAAGGCGTCCGCTTTCACGGATCAGTCGACGTGCCTCCGCGTCGCCACGGTTGGCCAGGTCGACCACATCACGCAGGTGACCGACGTCATGCCCCTGATCGCGCAATGTTCGCACCAAGGCCCAGCCGCTGGCCACCGCTTCCAGGCAGCCCGTGCTACCGCAACGGCACGGGAGATCTTGGGCCGCAGCAGTTTTGTTGTGCCCGTACTCGCCGGCGGCACCCACCGCGCCGCGCTGCAACACCCCGCCGGAGATGATGCCGGCACCCAGGCCGGTGGAGATCTTGAGCAGCACCAGGTCGTCGACGCCGCGGTAGTCGCCGTGGCGTTCAGCCAGTGCCATCACGTTGGCGTCGTTGTCCACCAGTACCGGAGCGGCGGTGAGATCCCGGAAGTACGGTGCCAGCGGCACACCGTCCCAACCGTTCATCACCGGTGAATCGAGGCTGCACCCGCGCTCCTGGTCAACGGTGCCGGGGAGGCTGACGCCGACACCGAGTACCGATGACGGGTGCAGGCTTGCGTCGGTGACCAACGCCTCGAGGCGCTTGACCAGTTGTGGCATCAACTGGTCGGGGCCGACGCCCACGTGCTCGTCGATATCGGTGACGGCCAGCATGCGCCCGGCGAGATTGCACACTGCCAGGTGGGTCCGGCTGCGCCCGATGGCAGCGGCCAGGACCACGCCTGCGTTTTCGTTGAATGCGAGCAGGGTCGGCGGCCGGCCGCCGGTGGACAGGCCGTCCTGACGCTCGATGACCAGGCCGCGGTCGGTCAGGTCGGCGACCCGCGCGGCGACCGCCGTACGGGACAGACCGGTGATCCGGCGGATGTCGGAGCGGGTGGTAGCCACTCCGTCGCGGATCAGCGCAAAGATCTCGCCGGAGCTCGCCGGCGTTCCTGAGGATCGTGGCGCGGTGCGCGATCTACGGATAGTTCGACTCCTACCGGGCAGTACTGCGTAAAAGTGTGGTGACAACCATCTAAACAAGCTGAACAAATGATCAGCAAGGGCTGTAATGATCGTCACTTCTGCCTTAAAAAGACAAAAGTCGGTTGGGGTTATGCCTGAAGTCTCGATATCCTCGTGTCGACAGGGCGCTCTGCAACGCGGCGAGTGCCACCTGAGGCCTCGGGTCTCCCGCTCCACGCCCGCCGCACACGAAAGTTGACCGTGACTCTGACTGCTCCCCGTCCGCCGGCGTCCAAAGCCGTCGTCGCACCGCCGCCACCCGTGCTGCGGCTCGCGGTGTTCGCGCTAGCACTCGGCGGCTTCGGTATCGGCACCACCGAGTTCGTCGCGATGGGACTACTGCCTGACATCGCCGCAGGCATGCACATCTCCGAGCCCGTCGCGGGCCACGTCATCTCCGCCTACGCGCTGGGGGTGGTGATCGGCGCCCCAGTGATCGCCGCGCTGACCACCCATTTGTCCCGCCGGGTTCTGCTGTTGAGCCTGATGGCGGTGTTCACCCTGGGCAACCTGGCGACCGTGCTGGCGCCGGACTACTACTCGCTGATTGCGGCCCGCTTCGTCGCCGGCCTTCCGCACGGGGCCTACTTCGGGGTGGCGGCGCTGGTCGCCGCCCGGATGATGGGCCCGACGCGTCGCGCAAAGGCCGTGGCGCAGGTGATGACCGGACTGACCATCGCCACCGTCGTCGGCGTGCCCGTCGCTTCCTGGCTGGGTCAAGGACTGGGCTGGCGCAGCGCTTTCGCTCTGGTGGTGGCGATCGGACTGCTCACGCTGGCCGCTATCTGGGCCTGGCTGCCCGAGCTCGGCAACAGTCACATCAGCAGCCCGCTGACCGAGCTGGGCGCACTGAAGCGGCCCCAGGTCCTGATGGCGCTGGCCATCGGCATGGTCGGGTTCGGCGGCATGTTCGCCGTCTACACCTACGTGGCCACCACGATGACCGACGTGGCCGGAATGTCACGCGGCCTGGTTCCGTTGGCGCTCATGGTGTTCGGCGCGGGCATGGTGGTTGGCAACATCGTCGGCGGACGTCTGGCCGACGCCTCGGTGATCCGCAGTCTGTATCTGACCATCACTTCGCTGGGAGTCATGCTCGCACTGTTCGTGCTGGCCGCCCACAACCCGTGGACGGCGCTGCTGTTGCTGTTCGGTATCGCTGCCAGCGGATCCGCCATGGCGCCCGCCCTGCAGACCCGACTGATGGATGTGGCAGCCGACGCCCAGACCTTGGCTGCCGCACTCAACCACTCCGCGCTCAATGTCGCCAACGCCGCGGGAGCGTGGATCGGCGGCGTGGTGATCGCGGCTGGATTCGGCTACACCGCACCCGCGGCCGCAGGTGCAGTGCTGGCCGCGGGCGCTCTGGTGGTGCTCACGCTCGCCGTGCTGTTGCAACGCAAGACAGAACGCAAGAAGGAGGCTCCGGCATGAATCAGAACCGGAAACCTGCCGAAAGCACCCGGGTGGAACTGTTCCTGCCCGGGGGCAGAAAATTCACCTTGACCCTGCGGGGCAAGGGATTCGAACTCCTGAAGGTCGCCTCTGCAAGGTAGGTCCCATGTCTGTCACCGAGAACGTCGTCTTCCGGACGCTTTCTGAGGAATCCAAGGACGTTGGCTCGATCTCTTCGGCCGCTCGTTCCCCGCGACCTCTGCTCGAGCCGTCCATCAGCTACCGGTCGATACCGGGCCGGTGCGTCGGAGTGGCCAGCACGCTGGCCGAGGCTCGGGTGTCCTACCGTGCGGAGCTGACCGAACTGCTGAATCTCGACCGGCACGAGCTGCCTCCGGTGGTGGAACACGTCGAAGCCAAGGTGGCGGGGATGTGGGTGCGCAGCAAGGTGGGTGCCGTGCACCGGGACCGGCTCACCGACCGGATGTTCCTGCAGCGCCTGCTGGAGTCAGGAGACGTGCAGGACGAGATCCGCACCTACGTTTCCGGTGTCGAAGCGGTGGTGGTGCTGGCCGAACCGGAGGACCCGGTGGCCACGGTGCTGGATCAGATGGCTCCCGACGACGCGGTGGTGGTCACCTTTCCCGACGACCGCGCCGGCCTGGGCTGGACCGCAATCCACGGCCCGCGGGCAGCGGGACCTGACGGGCTGCCGGTGGCTCACGTCGCCTCAGGGTTGCGTGCATGTCCCATCGAGGCTTTCGCCGCCACGTGCATCGCCGAAAACCATCAGCGCGCGGTTCGCCTGGAACCGCGCGCTCTGGCCGAGGCGTCTTAGCGGCTGCGCGCCGCGTTGCTGCGGCCACCGTGCTGGCTACGGCCACCACCACTGGACTGGCCACGCCCGGCGGACTGGTTGCGACCAGTGGACTGGGTGCGACCGCGGCCGGGCTGACCGCCACGACGTACTCCGTTGCCGGTACCACGGTTTCGGGCGGGCCGGGACTGGCTCTGAGTCTGCTCCACCTGGGGTGCCGGAGCCTGATACGGCGCGACCTCGCCCACCAGCGCCTGCACCGATGCCGAATCCGGTACCACCTCTTCGGGTTTGACACTGATACCGGCCTTGCGCAGCAGCGCCTGGGTGTCGCGGCGTTGCTCGGGCAGCACCAGCGTGACGACATCGCCTGCGCTACCCGCACGCGCCGTGCGGCCGGAACGATGCAGATAAGCCTTGTGCTCCATCGGCGGGTCGACATGCACCACCAGCTCCACGTCGTCGACGTGCACGCCGCGGGCGGCGATGTCGGTGGCCACCAGCACTCGGGCGGCGCCCGAGCTGAACGCGGCGAGGTTGCGGTCACGAGCCGGTTGAGAGAGGTTGCCGTGCAGGTCAACTGAAGGCACACCGGAGTCGGTGAGCTGCTTGGCCAGCTTGCGCGCCTGGTGCTTGGTGCGCATGAAGAGGATCCGGCGGCCGGTGCCCGACGCCAGCTGATGCACCAGACGTTTCTTGGCGTCCACGCCCGACACGTGGAAGACGTGGTGGGTCATGGCAGCCACCGGAGAGTTGGCCTCATCGATGGAATGCAGCACCGGTTCATTGAGGAACCGGTTGACAAGCTTGTCCACGCCGTTGTCCAGGGTGGCCGAGAACAGCAACCGCTGCCCACCCGCGGGGGTGGCGGCGAGGATGCGGGTGACGCCGGGCAGGAAGCCGAGGTCAGCCATGTGGTCGGCCTCATCGATGACGGTGACCTCGACCGAGTCGAGGTTGATCTCGCGCTGGCGCATCAGGTCTTCGAGGCGGCCCGGGCAGGCCACCACGATGTCGACGCCGCCGCGCAGCGCGCTCACCTGACGGCTCTGCGAGACGCCACCGAAGATGGTGGTGACGGTCAGGCCGTTGGCGGCGGCCAGGGGCTGCAGGGTGCCGGTGATCTGGGTGGCCAGTTCACGGGTGGGGGCCAGGACCAAGCCGGAGGGGCGACCGGCGCGGGTGCGGCCACCGGCCAGCCGGCTGGCCAGCGGCAGCGCGAACGCCAGCGTCTTGCCACTGCCGGTCTTGCCGCGGCCCAGCACGTCACGCCCGGCCAGGGTGTCGGGCAGGGTCTTGGCCTGGATGGGGAAGGCCTCGGTGATTCCGCGGTCGGCCAGTGCTTTGACCAGCGCAGCGTTGACTCCGAAGTCGGAAAACGTACTCATTGGGGTTGGTGCCTTTCAGGCATCAGGTATGTCGTGGTGGCAGACAAGTTGCAGCCGTTGCACAACAGACAGTGGCGAGATTGCCGGTGGGCAAAATCGATCGCCGCGAGAAGAGCTGGTGCATTTGCACGTGTCGCCGGGTGGATGACGAGCATCCTAGGGCTGACCTGCATTCCACGACGTACCGGCCCACGAACCCGACCGGCGTTGACACCAGCCTACCCCACCGCCACAGGTGTCCCTGACAACCGTGCCCAAGTGTGATCAAGACTGCACTGTGCGACACGCCGGGCCGGTGAACGGAATAGGGCTCACTGTCCTCGTTCGTAGAGCGCGCGCACCGTGTTGATGGTGTCGGCTTCCGCTGCCGGCTTGTCATCGCGGTACCGGACGACGCGGGCAAAGCGAAGGGCCATCCCTCCGGGGTAGCGCGTGGAACCCTGCACGCCGTCGAAGGCGATCTCGACGACCTGTTCGGGCCGCACCGTGACCACATGACCGTCGACCGCGCCAACGGCCAGATCCAGGAAACGCTCGGTCTGCCAGTCCAACAGGGCGTCCGTCATGCCCTTGAAGGTCTTGCCGAGCATGACAAATCCTTCGCCGGCAGAGTCTTTGGCGCCCAGGTGGATGTTGCTCAGCTTGCCGGTGCGCCGACCCGAACCCCATTCGACGGCCAGCACCACCAGGTCCAAGGTGTGCACCGGCTTGACCTTCAGCCAGCCCGCACCACGGCGGCCGGCTTCATAGGCGGCGGTGGGGGACTTGGCCATCACGCCTTCGTGTCCGGCAGCCAAGGTGCGGTCCAGGAACTGTTGTGCCGCTTGTGGATCGGTGGTCTCAAGCCGGTCGACCCGGAATTCCTGCGGAACCAGTGCGGCCAGCGCAGCGGCCCGCTCGCAGGCCGGTTGGTCCAGCAGGTCCTGACCGTCGAGGTGCAGCAGGTCGAAGAAGAACACCGACAGCGGCTGGTCGGCCCGCTCAGCCCTACCGAATCTGGATGCGGTGACCTGGAATCGGTGCGGACGACCGTCTGGGCGCAGTGCGATGGCCTCGCCGTCGGCGATCAGCGACGTGGCCGGCAGGGCCAGCGTGGCTTCGACCACCTCGGGCAGCCGGGCGGTGACGTCATCGAGGCTGCGGGTGTACACCGTGACCTCGGAGCCGTCGCGGTGGATCTGAACCCGGGCCCCGTCCAGCTTCGCCTCGAAAATCGCTGTACCGCTCAGCTTCTCGAGTGCCTCAACCACGCCGTTGGCGGTTTGCGCCAGCATGGGGCCCACCGGGCGGCCCACCTGCAGCGTGAATCCGGCCAACGCGTCGGCCTCGCCGGAGAGCGCGGCCGCTGCCACGGCCGGCAACGCGCCACCCAGCATTGCGGCGCGGCGCACCTGGGCGGCGGGCACGTCCGCGGCTTTGGCGACGGCGTCGGCCATCACGCCCACCAGCGCACCCTGGCGCAGCTCACCACCGAGCAGCCTGCGCAGGAACGTCTGCTCGGTGTCGGTGGCCCGGGCGAACAGCTCGGCCAGGGCGGCGGACCTGCGGGCCGCAGAGCCTTTGCCCGACATGGCACCGATCTCGGTGAACGCGGCGTCGACCTCGGCCACCGTCAGGCTCGGGTTCTCGGCCGGCGACGGCAACAACCGCAGCGCAGCCCACCCCACCCCGATCTGGCGCTGCGGCAGCTCGCCGGACAACCATGAGACCACCACCGGCACATCACTGACGTCGCACAGGCGTAGCAACTCGGCAATGCGGGAGGTCTTGGCCAGCCGCGCCGAGATGGCGCCCACGGCAGCGGAGGCGGCGGCGACATCGGCGATCAGCATGGTGTCCACACTGGCACGGGGGTCCGACACACACTCACCGCACCGAGAACGACACCTCGTGCCAGCCCGTCGCCCCGTCGGGCAGTACCGAAGCCTGCTCCTCGGTCTGGGTCTCGCCGGTGTTGTCGGTGGCCCGAACCGTGATGGTGTACAGCCCCTCGGTGGTGGCCTGCCAGGGGAAACTCCACAACCGCCACGTCTCACCCGAATAGCTGGCACCCAGTTCCGCCGGTTGCCAGATGCCTTGTCCGGCCGGGCCGTCGATCCGCACCTCGACCCCACGCACACCCCGGTTCTGTGCCCACGCCACCCCACCGAAGGTCACCGCCCCCGGTGGGACCTCCTGGCCGCTGCGTGGGACGTCGATGCGGGACTCGGTCTTGATCGGGCCGCGTGGCGCCCAGCCGAGCCGGGTCCAGTAGGCCTCGGCCCGGTCGAAGCGGGTGAGTTCCAGATCCACCACCCATTTTGTCGCCGAAACATATCCGTACAGCCCGGGCACCACGAGCCTGGCCGGGTAACCGTGGCGCGCAGGCAATGGCTCGCCGTTCATGGTGACGGCCAGCAGCGCATCGCGGGCGTCGGTCAGAGCCTCGACGGGAGTGCCTGCGGTGAAACCGTCCGACGAGGTGGACAGCACCATGTCGGCCTCCGCGTCAATCCCCGCTTCCGCCAGCAGGTCGCGGACCCGGTAACCGGTCCACACCGCGTTGGAGATCAGGTCGCCGCCAACAGGATTCGACACACACGCCAGTGTCACCACCTTCTCGACCACCTCGAACCGGGCCAGATCGTCGAAAGAGAAGGTGATCTCCCGGTCGACCATGCCGTGGATGCGTAACTGCCAGTCCTCGCGGGCCAGCTGGGGCACGCTCAGCGCGGTGTCGATGCGGTAGAAGTCGTTGTTGCCGGTGACGAAGCTGGGCAGCTGCACACCCGCGGGTTGCACCTCGGGCGGGATGGGTGGCGCCGGCGTCCGCGGCCGTGGTGCGGTGAAGGTCGCGCGATCCTGGTCCACCGAATGGACACGGCGGGTCAAGACGGCGCCCAGTACCCCCGACAGCACACCGGCGCCCAGGAAAGCGATGGTGACCAGCGACAGTCGTCGTCCCGGGTCGACATCCACCGCATCCCCGGGTCTGCGCACCCCGTCGGCGACCCGGCCCGAGGTCAGCAGGCGTAGCACCGCGATACCGCAGGCGGTGCCCAGTACCGTCGGCAGGATGTCGAACGGGCCTGCGTCGGCCCGGGAGAACACCGCCACGCAGCCGGCGACCCCGGCCAACCCGATCGCGATGCTGCCGACCGGGCGCCGAGGGGTCTCGGCGACGGCGGTCAGCGCCGCGATCACCGCGATGACGGCCAGCACCGCGGCCGCCAGGAACAGTTTGTCCGAGGTGCCGAAGGTCTGGATGGCCCATTCCTTGACCGGGCCTGGCGTGAGGTCGATGACGACGGATCCGACGGCGTTGCGGGCGTCGGCAGACGAACCCAGCGGTACGGCGGCCAGTTGCGTGACGCCGAGGGCGACCGCGGCGGCCGCGATACCGCCCAACATCCGCGATCCGGGCGCGGGAGCAGCCATGGGAGTCAAGCTACCCGCGTCGGGCGGCGCCAGCCCGGCGGCGGCGGTGAAGAATCTATGACAGCAGCAGAACCCGGACACGCAATCGCTGCGCATCGGCGCCTGGAAGCGCTGTCCTGCCGGTGAGGGTGGCTACGCTGGCAGCCGGGACGGGTAGGGCTACCAAGTGAGGAGTCTGGCGAATGGCGACGGTTGCCGATCATGTGATCTCGACATTGCAGCGCAGCGGTGTGCGCCGCATGTACGGCCTGCCCGGCGACAGTCTGAACGGTCTGACCGACGCGATCCGGCGTGCACCCGATTTCACCTGGGAACATGTCCGCCACGAGGAGGCCGCAGCGTTCGCCGCGGCCGGCGACGCCGCACTGAGCGGACAGCTGGCCGTCTGTGCGGGCAGCTGTGGGCCGGGAAACCTGCACCTGATCAACGGCCTGTTCGACGCCCAGCGCAGTCGGGTTCCGGTGCTGGCGATCGCAGCGCACATCCCGCGCACCGAGATCGGCTCGGACTACTTCCAGGAGACGCACCCGCAAGACCTGTTCAAAGAGTGCAGCGTGTACTGCGAACTGGTGAGCACACCGGAGATGCTGCCGCGCATCCTCGCCATGGCCATGCGGGCCGCCGTGGAGGAGAACGGCGTGGCCGTGGTGGTGGTGCCGGGTGAAGTGTTCTCCGCCAAGGCAGACGAGTCGCCCTGGGGCGCGGCCGTACTGCCCACACAATCGATGGTGCGTCCCGATGACACCGCACTGACTCAGGCGGCCGCGATCCTCGACAGCGCACCCAATGTCACCATCCTGGCCGGAGCGGGAGCGGCCGGCGCACACGACGCCCTGATCCGACTGGCCGACACTCTGCAGGCACCCATCGTGCACGCCCTGCGCGGCAAGGAGTACGTCGAGTACGACAATCCCTACGACGTCGGCATGACGGGCCTGCTCGGGTTCGCCTCGGGGTACAAGGCCATCAAGGAAGCCGACGTGCTGTTGATGCTGGGCACCGACTTTCCGTATCAGCAGTTCTATCCCGAAGGCGCCACCGTCATCCAGGTGGACATCCGTGGGCGCCAGATCGGACGTCGTACCCCGGTGGATGTCGCGCTGGTCGGTGATGTCGGCGACACCCTGGCCGCGCTGCAGCCTCTGCTGGCGCCCAAGTCCGACAGCACCCATCTGCAGCGGTGCCTGCACCACTACGCCAAGACCCGCAAGTCGCTGGACGCACTGGCGGTCAACGACCGTGACAAGGCGCCCATCCGGCCGGAATACCTTGCAGCGCTTGCCAGCCAGCTGGCTTCCGATGACGCGGTGTTCACTGTCGACGTCGGGTCGCCGGTGGTGTGGGCGGCGCGCTACCTGCAGATGAACGGCCGCAGACGACTGCTCGGATCCTTCAACCACGGCACCATGGCCTGTGCGCTGCCGCTGGCCATCGGTGCGCAGACGCCCGACCGCGGCAGGCAGGTGGTGGCCTTCGCCGGTGACGGTGGACTGACGATGCTGTTCGGTGAGCTCATCACATTGATGCAGAACAAGCTGCCGGTCAAGGTCGTGGTCTTCAACAACTCATCGCTCAACTTCGTCGAACTCGAGATGAAGGCGGCCGGGATCGTGAACTTCGGAACCGACCTGGAGAACCCGAACTTCGCGGCGGTGGCGCAGGCCATGGGTATGTTCGGTCGCCGGGTGGAACAGCCCGGCGACCTGGAGACGGCATTGCGTGACGCCTTCGCTCATCCCGGGCCCGCGGTGATCGACGTGGTGACCGCCCGCCAGGAACTGTCCATCCCGCCGGCGATCACGGTGGAGCAGGCAAAGGGCTTCTCGCTGTACGCCATTCGGACCATCATGGCCGGCCGTGCCGACGAACTGCTGGACCTGGTGAGCACCAATGTGGCGCGGAGACTGCTCGATTAGGCGAAGATATGCCAACGAAGACCGCATTGGTAACGGGTGCCAGCAGAGGAGCGGGCCGCGGTATCGCCGCGGCCCTCGGCGCAGCGGGGTGGCGCGTCTATGTCACCGGACGCACCGATGCTGCGTCGGGCAGGCGCACCACCATAGAGGCTGCCGCGCAACAGGTTTCCGATGCCGGCGGCGAAGGGGTGCCGGTGCGTGTCGATCACGGCGACGACGCTGCGGTGGCCCGGCTGTTCACCATGGTGGCCGAGGAGTCGGGGCGGTTGGACCTGTTGGTCAACAACGCCGCCGCCGTCCATGCCCGGCTGACCGATCCGGCGCCGTTCTGGGAGAAGCCCCTCGAGATGGCCGACGTCCTGGACGTGGGGTTGCGATCGGGATATGTCGCGTCGTGGCATGCCGCCAGGCTGATGTCGGCCCAGGGCAGCGGACTCATCGTGTTCACCTCGTCACCCGGATCGGTCTGCTATATGCATGGCCCCGCATATGGCGCTCAGAAGGCGGGAGTGGACAAACTCGTAGCGGACATGGCGGTCGACCTTCGCGGCACCGGAGTATCGACGGTGTCCATCTGGATGGGCATCCTGCTCACCGAGAAGATGCACCGGGCCTTCGACGGCAACCCCGATGGCCTCGCGGATTTCGCCCAGCACGCCGAAACTCCCGAGTTCACAGGGCATCTGATCAATGCGATGTACCAGGATCCGGAGCTGGCCGGGCTCAGTGGACAGACGGTGATCGGCGCCGAGTTGGCGCAGCGCTATGGCATCACCGACGAGGGGGGACGACGACCGGCTTCGCACCGCGAGTTGTTGGGGTCGCCGCGGGTGCCGCATCCTGCAATTGTTCGCTGAGCCGCCTCTCCCGCGGGCCGGCGGCCCCACTGGCCAGTAGCCGGTTGACCAGCCCCAGAGTGGTCTTGGTTGCCGTAGCCAGTTCGTCATGCTGTGGTTGGTCGAGTGTGTCGCAGATCCAGTTCCAATGCGCGCTGACCACTTGCCCGCGCCGAGGTTGCGGTGTCAGTGACGTCTGGCCGCGGCGCCAGCGCACGGTTTCGGGGCGCACAGCACCCAGCAGCAGGCGTTCGCCGTCGAACTCCAGAGGCGCGGAATCGATCACCACCGTGTCGCCGTCCACCTCGTCCACCGTGCCCCAGCGGATCCGGCAGGCTTGCAGGATTCCCAGCGGCGTGGCCGGACCCGACCGCAGCAAGCGAATCCACGGGTAGACAACCATGACGTGAAAGCTGTGATGTGCCAGCAGATCCACCTCGTCGTCGAGTGCGTCGAGCAGTCCGGTCGGTTGTCCCGCCATCGCGGTACGGAGATGGCCGAGCAGCACCGCACCATCCACGGCGCCAAGCAGCGGCCCACCGACCCAATAGGTTCGTGACACCTCCGGGTGCAGAGGCGGCAGCCCGGCAGCCGCCGCGATCAGCTCCAGGTACGGCCACGCTCCGGTGAATGCCTCGGCATGCCCAACCGCATCGGGGTGGGCGCGCAGGAGGGCCTGCGCGTCCGGCGGCCCGCAGTATCCCAGCTCGTTGGGCGGATAGGCATATCGGGCGAACGCCTCGATGCTCATGGTGGCTGTGGCCATTCGGTGCCCGACCGCAGCAACTCCAGGCCGGCCAACGCTTCTTGTGCACCGGTCTCATCGGTGCGTTCCACCACGAAGCCCATGTGGATGATCACCCAGTCGCCGGGCGAGAACGTCTCCTCGGGCAGCATCCCGACATTGACCGTGCGCTGCCGGCCCGCGACGTCGACAACGGCCAGCTGGCCGCCGTGGCCTGCGACCATGCTGACAACCCGACCCGGAATACCGAGACACATCAGGGATTCTCCGCCGATGCCAGCTCCTCACAGAGCATCTCCACCACCGACGTCACGGTGACTGCCGCCTGCGCAACGGCATCGCGCACCGGAGCTGTCAGTCCGATCCCCTCACCGAGACTGCCGACCTGACAGCCCACCACGACGGTGCGCGGCAAAAAGCCGCCCAGTGCTCGCACCGTGGCCACCACCGCCCCCGGGTCCATGCTGTGGGTGTCGAAACCGCCTGCGGTTGGCAATGTCTCGTGGTCCGCCTCGAACACCCGCAACTGTCCTGGGACACCCCGGTTGGGCAGGGCGTCCACCAGCACCAGTGCGTCCCAGCCGTCGAGCAGATCGTAGGCGAGATGCGTCCCGCGGATGCCGTAGTCCACCACGGCAACGTCGATCCGGTGACCGAGGTGACGTATCACCTCGCATCCGAAACCGTCGTCTCCGAGAAAGATGTTGCCGATGCCGGCCACCAGGATTCGTGGTGCCACCGGCTACATGCGCCGCATCTTCAGATAACGCTGGACGTCGGGAATGGACCGCACTCCGATCACCACGCCCGCCAGCACCACGCCGACGACGATCACCGTGGCGATCCAACCGATCACCTCCATGTCGGGCTCCTTTCCGGAAAGGGGTCGATCTCCTCGGGCGAGAAGTACAAGTAGCGCCCGTACCAGTCGTGCAGGTCGGCTGCGGGGTCGTCCTCGACCACGACGGCAATGTGGACTGCGCCGTCGAGGTCTTCGTGCACTGCGGTGACCCTGGCGGTTCGACCCGAGATGAACATGTCCTGGGCGTCGGCCCTACGCGTCGGTCGCAACCGGACCCGGCAGCCGGCTTGCACAGGCACTCCGTCGACGATCACGCAGTTCTGCGCAGGGTCGATGTCTCGCCGTGCCCCATGCAGGCCCAGCATGGCCTCCGCAGTCATGCCGTCGCACTGCTCGACAACTCTGGCGGCCCGGGGGTCGGTGGCGCGGGCCTCGGCCTTCTCGCCGTCGGTCAGCGCCATCACCCGTAGCGTCAGGATCTCGTCGATCTCGGTCGCGTCATAGAGCGCACCCCTGCTCTCCGGGGCGATCTCGGGGTGGTCGTAGAGGATGATCGGTGAGATCAACAGAACGTCGTCGCAGGCAGGACTGCCCGCCAGTACCGGAAAGCAGCGGTCCTGGCGACAAAGATCCACCAGCGGTTGCAACCCCGCAGGCGGCTCCAGCAGGGAGATGAAGCGGCCGGCATGCAGGCGGACGATCACGTGGGCGCTGATCATCGACCGTGACAGCGCGTCGCTCTTGCTGGTGGCAGCCGCCCCCGTGTTGCGGACGGTCACGGTCACAAGCTGTGCCGGACCCTGGTTGCACGCGCTGACTTCCACCCGGCCCGCCACGGCGCGGCGCTGCCTGATGATACGGCCGCCCTCGACGTCTTCCACCTCGGTGTGGGCGCGCGCGGTCACCGGCAGACGAACCGGCTGAGCCAAGCTGACCCCGTCGAGACGGCACTCCACCTCGACGGCCTCATCCCAGGTGAGCAGCGGGCCCGCCGGCGTCTCGAGCCGATCCACGACGGTGTAGCCGGACTGCGTGCGCTGCTCGACCCGGCGGTGCTGCAACTGCAGAAATCGGACGGTCACGTCCATATCGGCGGCACCGCAGACGGGGAACTGGGCCGACAGCGAATTCGGTTCGCCCACCCCGGCAGTGGCGGCCCCCGGTGGTCCGAGCACACCGAACTGCCAGCGGCATTGGTTCTTTCCCGAGCTGGCTCGGTAGGGATACAGCAGATAGCCCTCGTAGAGCAGCGCGTCGGCGACGGCCCGCGTGGCTTCGAGATCGCTGTTCACGGGCTTGACTCCAGGAGTGTGGTGACAGCGGTGTCGAAATCGAGCAGCCCGCGCGCTGACTTGAACTGCGCCAACGCCGAGACCGTGTCGTGGTGCAACCGCACCCAGCCGCTGTCGGGAAAGTGCTGTGCCATCAGGTCACGCCACACCTGCACCGGCATGTTGTAACGATGCTCGCGGTCCCACGAAATCTGGTGCACGGTGAAACCGTTGGCACCCGCGGTGAAAATGGTTCCACTGAACAGGAACTGCAGCGGTACGAGCCCGTCGCGCAGCGCGTGCATGTATTTGTCGGCGGCGACTTCGAAGTCGTAGGTACAAGCCAGCGGCAGCGTCACCTGGGTGAGTCTGGTGAATCCGGGAATCATCGTGGCCGCGTGCATCCAGAGGAACGACCGCTGGGTGTCCGACCATCGAGGGCGCGGCCCGAACAGATCCAGCATCCCGGCGGCCTCGGCGTCGGAATAGGTGCGCCGTGACGGCTCGATGCGAACCTGGGCCCGCAGGGCGATGGCCGTGACCGGTTCGTCCGCGCTGAATGCCACACCGATCCTGGCCGCGAGCATCGGTGTCACCGTGTAGGGCTCGGGTGCGATGTCCAGCACTCCGAAGGACGCTGCGTGTCCGAGCGCGGTCATCGTGGCACCACCTCGGCCCGCCGGTCCAAGTCGGCGAAGAACCCGTCGATGTACGCCGAGACCTCCTGCCCACCGTCAAAACCTCGCCACCGCAGCCGAAGACCACCGATGAACTGGTAGCAGCGGTCGACGGGGATCACGAAAGCCTGGGTGCCATCGGGTGTGGCGCGCAGGAGCAGGACCTCGACGTCGTCGGCCATCAGGCTCAGCCGGGCGTCCGCCGCGGCGATCTCCTGCCATGCGGCGAGATCGAGGTCGGATTCCGTGGCGCCCGCCGGGCCGGGGTAGACGGCGACGAGCCGGTCGAGCGCCGAGTTGCGGAACAACGCCGCCAGTCCGACGGGGATCTGCAGCGCATCCCACAGCGCAGGCCCGTCGACCAGTCCCGGCAGCGCCAGGTGGCGGTCGGGGACGGACCGGTATCGCAACGCAGCGCCGGGTTCGGTGAACAGCAGATGGCAACCCCGGCACACGCACATCAGCTCCCGGCCGGTGGTGTCCACCACGTGTCGGTGTTCGTCGGCTACCGGTTCGGCACACATCTCACACCGTTGGCCTGCGGGTTCCGCGGCCGGCCGGCTGGTGATCCGGGACAGTACTTCATACGGCGTGCTCATGCCGGCACCCCGCTCGGTTGGCCGGCCGACGCCACGCACAGCTGCCCGTCGCGTTGGACCAACGGCAGTGGTTGCAGATGCATTCCGATTTCCTCGATCTGGGCACCGGCACGCACGACGTCGAAGTGGGCGTCGCAGAGCGGACATCGCAGAAGTACGCGGTCATCCCGGCGAAGCAGAACCGCGCCGGCCAAACCGTTGGCACAACGCGGACAGTGGTCCAGATAGGCATACAGCTGTCCGCCGACACGGCACGCGACCACCGCGACACCGTCCACGCCGAATCCGCCGACCTCTCCGTCGGCCAGATCCTCGAGTTCCGGGACCGGGTGCCACCGGGTGGGCGCGGCGGAATGCACCTGCCGTAACAACGATTCCGCTGGGAACAGGTTCCCGGTTGCGGCATCCGGACCGACTACCTCGATCCCGGAGATCTCCGGGGCCGCCGATCGCACTGCGTCTTCGACGGCCAACTCGAGCGTCGCCGCCGAGGACGGGCAGCCGGTGCAACTTCCCCCGAAGCGCAACTGCACCACGAGATCGTCGGTGACGGTGACCAATTCGATGTCACCACCATGTGAGCCCAGGTAGGGACGTACCCGCTGCAGCGCGTCGTCGACCCGCCGGCGGAGATCGTGCGGATGCAGTCCGTGCACCACCAACAGGCTGGCCACCAGTTCGTCGTCGGCGTACCGGTCTACGGTGTCGGGATCACTGAGCTCCAGGATGCGCGTGAGTGCCGCACCGTAGAGTCCCACCACTTCACGCACCAGTAGCTCAGCACGCTCCCGTGCTGCGGGGCCACTGACACCCGGCGAACCCACCGCATCCAGCAGTGTCTGGATCCGGTCACCGACCTGGCGCCACTGGCCGTCGGCTGTCATTCTCCGGTGGCCGCCTGAGTGGGGGAGTGCATCCGCTGCAATGACTTTCCCTCACCGAGGTACATATGGACACCGCAGGGCAGACACGGGTCGAAGCTACGCACCGTGCGCATGATGTCGATGCCCTTGAAGTTGTCCCGGTTGTTCTCCTCGAAGATGGGGGTGCCCTGGACGGCATCCTCGTACGGTCCTGGCGTTCCGAAGCTGTCTCGGGGGTTGGCGTTCCACGGCGTCGGCGGATAGGGGTGGTAGTTGGCGATCTTGCCGTCGCGGATCACCATGTGATGGCTCAGAACGCCGCGTACCGCCTCGGTGAACCCGCAGCCGATGCCCTCGTCGGGCACCTCGAACTTCTCCCAGGTCTTGGTGCGGCCGGCCCGGATCTCCACCAGTGCCTTCTCGGCGAAATGCAACGCAGCCGCCGCCGCGTAGGCCTGGAAGTAGCTGCGAGCCCGGTTGCGTTCGATGGTGTTGCTGCCGTGTTGCGGTATGTGCCATTCGAATTCGACAGGGCCTTTGAGCGCGGTCTTGGGCAGGTTGATCTGGACGCTGTGGCCCGTCGATGTGACGTACCCGATGTCGACCAGGCCGGCCAATGCCGTAGACCACATGCGGGCCAGGGCACCGCCACCGGTGTCCAGTGCCAGGTGATCCTTGCCGTCGAACCAGCGTGGCGACATCACCCAGCTGTACTTGTCCTCGAGATCCCGTTTCTGGGGATGGGGGAAGGTGTGCTGATTCCACGGATGCCGTCGGTCCACCGGGTGACCGAGTGGATCGGTCTTGACGAACATCTCCTGGTCGGACCAGTCATCGTAATAGGAACTCCCCAACAGGATCCGGATACCCAGGTTGATGTCCACCAGGGAGTGGGTGACCAGTTTGCCGTCCACCACCACACCAGGGGTGACGAACATCGCGTCGCCCCACCGCTCCATGTCCTTGTAGGCGAAGTTGCACACTTCGGGATCCTGGAACGAACCCCAACAGCCCAGCAGTGTGCGGCGCAGGCCGACTTTCTCGTAGCCGGGGATGGCGTCGTAGAAGAAGTCGAACAGGTCGTCGTGCATCGGGACGACCTTCTTCATGAATTCGATGTAGCGCATCAGCCGGGTCATGTAGTCGGTCATCAACTGGATGGTCGCGGTGGTGCCGATACCGCCGGGGTAGAGCGTCGACGGATGGACGTGACGCCCCTCCATGAGACAGAACATCTCCCGCGTGTAGCGGCTGACCTGAAGGGCCTCGCGGTAGAACTCCCCGGTGAACGGGTTGAGGGCGCGCATGATGTCGGCGATGGTCCGGTAGCCGTGGGCATCGGAATGGGGAGCTGAGGTGTGCTCTGCCTCGGCGAGGACACCGGGATTGGTCTCGGAGACCATCTTCTCGCAGTAGTCCACTCCTACCAGATTCTCTTGAAAGATGTTGTGGTCGAACATGTATTCGGCGGCTTCGCCGAGATTGACCAGCCACTCGCCGAGGTGGGGCGGCTTGACTCCGTACGCCATGTTCTGGGTGTAGCAGGAGCAGGTGGCGTGATTGTCACCGCAGATTCCGCAGATCCGGCTGGTGATGAAGTGGGCGTCGCGCGGATCCTTGCCCTTCATGAAGATCGAGTAGCCGCGGAAGATGGACGACGTGCTCTTGCACTCGGCCACCTGCTGGTTGTCGAAGTCGATCTTGGTGTAGATGCCGAGGCTGCCGACAATCCGGGTGATCGGATCCCAGGACATCTCGACGAGCTGGCCGGGTTCGTGCTCCATGTGTGACGGCTCGGGGATGATCGTTGTCATCGTAGGTGGGCTCTCTGTAGTGCGGGGTGGTCGATCACCAGGTGCGACGGGCGCCGGTGAGTAGTTCGGAACCGGTGTGGCGCCATTTGGGCTCGTGATCGACTGTGCGACCGGTGATATGGCGAAGGCTGCGGATCACCGAGCCGTACAGGCCCGATGCCGCCGAAGAGAGTTTGCCGCCTGGTGGTTCGTCCATGAACGGCATGAACATGTCGGGGAAACCAGGCATGGTGCATCCGATGCAGATACCGCCGACATTCGGACAGCCGCCGATACCGTTGATCCAACCACGTTTGGGCACATTGCATTTCACCACCGGACCCCAACAGCCGAGCTTGACTATGCATTTCGGCGATCCGTACTCGGTCGCGAAATCACCCTGTTCGTAGTAGCCGGCCCGATCGCAACCCTCGTGCACGGTGTTGCCGAACAACCACGTCGGCCGCAGTGCGTCGTCCAGGGGGATCATGGGTGCCTGCCCGGTCGCCATGTACAGCAGGTAGGTCAACGTCTCGGACAGATTGTCGGGATGGGTGGGGCAACCCGGCACGCACACGATGGGTATGTCTGCCTTGCTCTTCCAGTCCCAGCCGAGGTAGTCCGGTACTCCCATGGCCCCGGTCGGGTTACCGGCCATCGCGTGGATGCCGCCGTAGGTGGCGCACGTGCCCACCGCAACCACCGCGGTGGCCTTGGGTGTCAGCCGATCCAGCCATTCGCTGGTGGTGATGGGCTGCCCGGTGGCGGGATCGTTGCCGAACCCGCACCAGTAGCCCTCGGTGTGGAGGTCTTCGTTGGGTATGGAGCCTTCCACCACCAAGACGAACGGTTCGAGCTCACCGCGGTCGGCTTTGAAGAACCAACTGAGGAAATCGTCCGCGCCACCGGCGGGACCACATTCGAAGTCGATCAACGGCCAGTGGACGGCGATGCGGGGGAGTCCGGGGAGGGCGCCGAGCGCGATCTCCTCGATCGTGGGCTGGGTGGCGGCAGTCAGCGCCACCGAATCGCCGTCACAACTGAGACCCGCGTTGATCCAGAGCACGTGAATCAACGTTTCTTCCGCTTTGACTGCTGCTTCCGTGGGCATGCTGCAGCTTTCCGGGGCGGGGTGGGCCCCTGGCGCCGCCGGAGTCGACCGTCGGCCCACTTGCGCGGCGTTGCTCTCGTCTCTACTCCTGGCGCGCGGTGATGTCAATCGTGTGTGGAGAGCCGAACGCCGTTGATTTCAAATGCATCTCAGCTTCCGATCAGGTGACGTCCAGGGAGGTCACCAGGAATTCGTTGCCGTGCACCACCTCGACGTCGGCGCTACCGCATACCGGGCACAGCACCGCCCATCGCGACTCGATGACGCCGCGCTGCGCACACGACCGGCAGTTCACCTCGGCTGCCACCACCTCCAGGTCCAGTTCGGCATCGGGCATGCTTTCGTGCTCGCGGACCAGAGTCCAGCAGAACTCCAGTGACTGTGGCACCACCTGGCGCAGCGCTCCCACCCGCACCCGGACCACGGTGACATGCCGACCTGCCGCGTGTGGCCGCACCACCCCGGCGATGGCCTGGCACAGAGCCAGCTCGTGCATCTGCTCATCGTGCACCCGGATTGCCACATTTGGTGTCCAATTGCCATCTCCCGCAGCGTGAACGGGTTTAGCCTGAAGGGGACCGTCCTGCGTCGAACAGTCCACCTGACGCGGGGTTTTGCGCTGACCTGAGCTCTTCAGGCCTGTGAACACTTCCACGCCGGCGCCCACTCGGATGGCCATGGAAGTGGTTGGTGGACGGGCACATTCAATCATTTGCAACAGGTCGACCGGGATCAGGAGATCGCCACCGGCGATGACGTCATCGCCGGCAGCTTCGGCGACACCTCGGGGGTACCTGGAAGCTCCCGCCCATATCTGATGTCCGGGCGGACGTCGGCGGCTGGGCATGCTCGGGTGGTTCATGGCGTACATCGGCCCAGGCCCCCCGACGGGACATCTGTTCATCTGACTGGAAAGGTGGTTGCGCGGTGCTGGTGTGGGCCGCTAGTGTCGCCGATGTGCGGACTCTCTCCAGTCGTTTGATTCTCGTAGTAGCTCCCCGCAGCGGGGTCTGATCCAGACCGACCCCCCGCTGTGGGTCGCAAGCTACTGCCTGTCGGTCGTCTCCAACGAGATCGAGAAGACCGGTTCATGAGCATCCACACTCTTTCCTTCACCGCCAACACCTTGACGCCGCTGCCGCGCGGCTTGCGCGAACAGGCCCGGGAGATGTCCTGGGACGACTTCTTGGCTGCCTACGGCCACACCGCGGGCCCGCTCGAGCTGATCGGCTGGGAGTGCACCGACACCTCGCGGCGTTTCGGGCCGCAGGTGCGCAGTTTCGCTGCCACCGTTCGCCACGCCGACGGCCTGGCGGTGTGGTCGGCAACGGCCACCGGATCGATCGCCGCGCTCACCGACATGCTCTACCAGCGCGGGTTCGGCCTGGAGATGCTGAACTTTCACCAGCTGCAGATGGGCCGCGACATCGTCACGTTCATCCGCGGCACCGACGGCACTCGCGACGAGTGGGCGATGGCCTGGGCCGAGGACGGTACCCAGTCGGCGTTGCGTGCCGTGATCGCCTGTGCCAACCGGCTGGCCCGGTAAATCGGTCTTTCTCAGAAAATCGGACGCAGCGTCACCGGCATCCCGTCCATGGGTACCGGCATGCCGCCGTAGTCCAGCCGGGCACGATAGCCGGGGCGCGGGGGCTCGAGCCGGTAGCGACGCAGCAGCCGGTGCATCACTGTTTTGATCTCGAGTTGGCCGAACACCATGCCGATGCACTTGTGGGCGCCGCCGCCGAAGGGGGCGAAGGCATAGCGGTGCTGCTTGTGTTCGTTGCGCGGCTCGGCGAAGCGGTCCGGGTCGAACCTCTCCGGGTCCGTCCACAGCTCGGGAAGGTGGTGATTGACCGATGGCCAGGTGATCACGGTGGTATCGGCCGGCAGGAAATGGCCCAGCAATTCGGTATCGCGCACCGTCGAACGCACGTTGAAAGGCAGCGGGGTCACCAGGCGTAGCGACTCGTTGATCACCAGGTCCAAGGTCTCCAGCTTGTCCAGCGCCTCGATATCGAGCGGTCCGTCGCCCAGGCGATCGCATTCGTCACGGCACCGGTCCTGCCAGTCCTGGTTGGCGGCCAGGTGATAGGCCATGGTGGTCAGCGTCGACGTGGACGTGTCGTGGGCGGCCATCATCAGGAAGATCATGTGGTTCACGATGTCCTGATCGCTGAAGCTGTTGCCGTCCTCGTCCTCGGTGTGGCACAGCACCGTGAGCATGTCCGTGCCCTCGGCCCTGCGCCGTTCCTTGACCCGCTCCTCGAAGTAGCTGTCGAGCACCTTGCGCGCCTGTAGCCCACGCCACCACTTGAACGGCGGTAGTGCGGTGCGGATGATGGCGCCGCCGGCCCGGGTGGTCATGGTGAAGGCGTCGTTGACCTTGGTCACCAGTTCCTTGTCGCTGCCTGGTTCGTGGCCCATGAACACCACCGAGGCGATGTCGAGCGTCAGCTCCTTGACTGCCGGGTAGAACAGGAATCGCGGATCGTTTTCCACCCAGTCGTTGGCGATGACGTGCGAAGCCACCCGGTCGATGTGCTCGATGTACCCGGACAGCCGGGAGCGGGTGAACGCCTCCTGCATGATCCGGCGGTGGAACATGTGTTCCTCGAAGTCGAGCATCATCAGGCCGCGGTTGAAGAACGGGCCGATGACCGGATCCCAGCCCTTCTGAGAGAAGTCCTTGTTGCGATTGGAGAACACCGCCTGCGTGGCGTCAGGTCCCAGCGCGACAACGGCGGGTAGCGCCGGCGAGTAGGAGTAGTGCAGCGGGCCGAACTTCTTGTAGACCTCCAGCAGATACTCCGGGCCGCCGCGGAACGTCTCGATCATGTGGCCGAGGATCGGTACGCCCGAGTCACCCATCACGGGCTTCAGGCCGCTGCCGGGTGGGGGCTCGGCGAGCACGAACTGCTTGAAGTCGTGATCGCGCAGCCGCTTCTCCACCGCGCCCAACCCGGGCATGTTGTTCAGCGTCGGGGTCAGCCGGCGCTTGGCCTGGTCGATCAGGTAGTCGGAGGTGTTGATGGTGGCTGGCATGGGCACTCCTCGAGAAGCGTCGATCCGATGTGGCGTGAGCCACTCATCCCATCTTCAACGGCATTCTTGACGCCTGTCAAGTTTCGTTAGCGCACCGGCGTGGTGCATGGTTAGACCGTGAGTGTTCCCCAGCAGTCCGATCCCGGCGAGTCAGTACCACGCAGGCGCGGCGATCGGCAGCGCCAGGCGATCGTCAACGCAGTGCGGGAGCTGCTGGAGGAGACTCCGTTCGCGGACCTGTCGGTGAGCACGATCAGTGATCGCGCGGGGGTCGCTCGCTCGGGCTTTTACTTCTACTTCGACACCAAGTACGCCGT
This sequence comes from Mycobacterium sp. MS1601, assembly GCF_001984215.1. Taxonomy (NCBI): domain Bacteria; kingdom Bacillati; phylum Actinomycetota; class Actinomycetes; order Mycobacteriales; family Mycobacteriaceae; genus Mycobacterium; species Mycobacterium sp. MS1601. The sequence continues at coordinate 116,545 of NZ_CP019420.1, read as the reverse complement.
ATTGGCCCAGATTCTCGCCGAAGCCACGCAGGAGCTCGAGGAACTGACCCACTTCTTCGCCGCCCGCAGCGAGGGTGAGACGCCCGCGGCGTACGCCAAGCGGATGGTGGGCAGCGCGGTGGCGGTGTTCGCCCACAACGACCCGGTGATGGCGGCGTGCAACCTCGCCCGCAACGCCGACGCCGAGATCCGCAAGATCCTCGACGCCCAGATCGACACCGTGATCAACCAGATCGTCACCAACATCTCCGCCGAGGTGGCCGCCGGTACCGCCCACCCGATCAGCGACGACCTGCCGATGCTGGTCCGCACCCTTGGTGCGACGACGGCCTGGATGCTGTCAGGCGACTCCACGTTCCTGGGGCCCGACGGGGACCTGCAACGCGGCGTCCACGTGCTCGAGCAGCTCTGGCTGCACGGCTTCTGGGGCGCCACACCTCGGTAGTGTCGCCACCATGGCTGACTTCTCTGGTTTCTCGGGCAAACGCTGTCTCCTGACCGGAGCGGCCAGTGGCATCGGCAGGGCCACCGCGCTGCGGCTGGCCCGCGAGGGTGCCGAGCTTTATCTGACCGATCGTGACGCCGAGGGTCTGACGCAGACGGTGGCCGATGCCCGCGCGCTCGGCGGGCAGGTCCGCGCTCACCGTGTGCTCGACATCTCCGACTACGACGCCGTAGCCGCCTTCGCTGCCGATATCCACGCCGCACACCCAGCCATGGATGCGGTCTTCAACATCGCCGGAGTGTCGGCGTGGGGGACCGTGGACCGTCTCACCCACCAGCAGTGGCGGTCGATGATCGACATCAACCTGATGGGCCCGGTGCACGTCATCGAGACATTCGTGCCGCCGATGGTTGCGGCCAAGCGCGGCGGCCACCTGGTCAACGTCTCGTCGGCGGCCGGGCTGGTCGCCTTGCCGTGGCACGCGGCCTACAGCGCCAGCAAGTACGGCCTGCGGGGGCTGTCCGAGGTACTGCGATTCGATCTGGCCAAGTACCGCATCGGAGTGTCGGTGGTGGTGCCCGGGGCCGTCCGCACACCGCTGGTGAAGTCCGTCGAGATCGCCGGAGTGGACCGTGAGCACCCCAAGGTGGCGCCCTGGGTGGACCGCTTCTCCGGGCATGCGGTATCCGCCGAACACGTGGCCGACCGAATACTGCTGGGGGTCAAGAAGAACCGCTTTTTGGTCTACACCTCGCCGGACATCCGCGCGTTGTACCTCTTCAAACGGGTGGCGTGGTGGCCTTACAGCGTGGTTATGCGTCAGGTGAATTCACTGTTCACGCGAGTGCTCAAGCCTGCAACCGCTCCGGCGGTCAGCGCTTTCCCCAATCCCAGGCCGGAGCAGTGAGCTGCGTCTGACCGGCCACCATGGTCTCGCCGCAGTCCTTGTAGAGCTCGATCGGTTCGGCGTCGAGGTGCTTCAGCAGCGTCTGGGAATGCGTGACCACCAGAACCTGCGTCTGTCGGGACGCCGACCGAATCAGCGTGGCCAGCGGGCGGACAAGATCAGGATGCAGTGACGTTTCGGGCTCGTTGAGCACCATCATCGAGGGGGGTCGCGGGCTCAGCAGTGCCGCCGCCCACAGCAGGAAACGCAAAGTGCCGTCCGACAGCTCGGCTGTTCGCAGTGCTCGCAGCATTCCGGGCTGCTGCACTGCCAGGTCGAACAGGCCGTCGGTCACGCTGACCGATACGGTGGCGCCGTTGAACGCATCGGCGACTGCCGTGGCGAAATCGTCGAACCCCGCTTCGATGATGGTCTGCACCGCGGCAGCCAGATCGCCTCCGTCATCGGCGAGCACGGGCGTGCGAGTGCCGATGTGAGGGCGCCGCGCGGGTGCTGAGGCGTCGACACGAAATCCGTCGTAGAAACGCCATGACCGCAATCGCTCTCGCACTGCCGACAGTTCGGGCAACTCGCCGGGGTGAGCGAATTCGGTGAGGACGCTGTGGTAGGTGGGCAAGCCCGACGTCAATTGATCAAAGCCGCGGCCCGATTCGGCACGAGCTTCGGCCAACGGGCCGCCGCGCCGCACCAGCATCGAGTTGGTGCGCGGTGTGGACCCGACGAACACCGCCTCGCGTTTGATTTCCGGGTCCAGCGTGAACGCGGATTGGATGCCGGCCATCTGAGGCAGTCCGAGATCAACGAGATAGCCGAAATCATCTGCAGCATAGCCCATTTCGAGTGACACCGAGCGCGTTCGGACGGTGCCCTCCACCCGCCCGGTGCGGCGGGCGCCCGCTGTGTTCTCCGGGCCCGCCCACAGTACCGACTGCAGGCCGCCCTCGCGTGCCAGCGATCCGATGACTTCTCCGCGGCCGCAGTCGGCCAACAGTTTCAGGGCCCGGTACAGCGACGATTTGCCGGTGCCGTTGGCGCCGGTGACGACGGTCAGTTGACGCAGCGGCAACACGATATCCCGTAGCGACCGGTACCCGCGCACAGCGACGATTTGCAGCATGACCGCCACCGTAATCGTCGGTTGCGACAAGTCCGCACGTCATTTCGGCATGACGAGTTCCAGGCGTACCCCGACCAGTCTGATCGGCCGGTCGAGGGGAAACTGCTCCAGAATCGACCGTGCGGTGTCGCTGATCAGCGCCTTGTCCACGCTCGGGTGGGCAAGTTTGCGGATCTTCGTGCGGGTGTGGAAGGTGGCGGTACGGACGGTGACCGCCACCCGGTTGACCACCCGGCCCGCGCTCACGACCTCATCGGTGGTGGTGTCGGCCAACATGGTTACAACCGAGGCTATTTCGTCGGGGTCGGTGAGGTCTGCGGGGAAGGTCACCACATGGCTGCGCGAGCGGGGCACCCAGGGTTCGGCACGGACGTCGTCGTCGCCTCCACCCTTGGCCAACAACAGGATCCACAGTCCGGTGGTGGGGCCGAAAGTCTTTGTGAGCACGGTCGAATCGGTAGAAGCCAGATCTGCCACAGTGCTGATGTCCAAGCTGGCGAGCTTTTTTGCCGTTTTGGGACCGACGCCCCACAGGGCGTCCACCGGGCGGTCGCCCATCACCGACATCCAGTTGACATCGGTGAGGGTGAAGACACCCGCCGGCTTGCCGAACCCGGTGGCCACCTTGGCGCGTTGCTTGTTGTCGCTGATGCCGACGGAACAGGACAGGCCGGTTTCAGCGGCGATTACTGCGCGCACCTGCTCCGCCAGCGCCACGGGGTCGTCGACGTCGGCTCCAAGATATGCCTCGTCCCAGCCCCACACCTCCAGCGGATGCCCCAGATCGCGCAGCAGGGCCATCACCTGTTCGGAGGCTTCGTCGTAGGCATCGGGATCCGACGGCAGGAAGGTGGCCTCCGGGCAGCGCCGGGCCGCAGTGCGCAGCGGCATACCCGCATGCACGCCGAACCGGCGGGCTTCGTAGGAGGCGCAGGTGACGACCTTGCGGGGTTCGGTCGGGTCACCGTTGCCTCCGACGATCACCGGAAGTCCCGCCAGATCGGGCCGACGACGAAGTTCCACCGACGCGAGGAACTGGTCGAGGTCGACATGCAGCACCCAGCGCGGAGTCATCGGGTCAGTGCCCGCAGAACTTGCGGGCCACGTCCTCCCACGCGTCGCCGAGGGTCTGCAGCGTCTTGCCGTGATCGGTGAGTTGATGTTCGACGTAATCGGCGTCCATCAGCGCGGTCAGCGCATCGGCTTGCGCGTCGAGGTCCCCGGTGGTGCCGGCCGCAGCGAGCAGCATCCGGATATGGGTGCGCTGCAGGGTGGCCGGCGCGTTGAACCGGGTCTGCGGGTCGCGCGCGGCGTCGGACAACAGCCCGTGGTGTGCGTGGACGAACTCCAGCCTGGCTCGGCCGTAGGCCAGCAACCGGGCCAGCGGCGGCGCGCCCGGCCCCAGCGGGGGAGGCCCGAACAGGAACGCCTGCTGTGCCGCCTTCTCGTCTTCGTCGAGCAGCACCATCATCAGCCCGGCGCGGCTGCCGAAGCGGCGGAACACTGTGCCCTTGCCCACTCCGGCGGCCGAGGCGATGTCGTCCATCGTGACCGCGTCGGCACCCCGTTCGGCGATCAGTCGTCGGGCGGCATCGAGCAGTAGCAGGCGGTTTCTGGCCGCATCGCCGCGCTCCTGCGGTGTGTTCGTGACCGGCAGGGCGCCGGGGAACTCCACAGTGCTCATGCCAGAAACTGTAGCTCAGGCGGAACAATTCGGACCGTAGTCCGGTTTAATGGCAGGAGATCATCCGACGAGAAGAAAGGACGGGCTGTGCCTGAAACCGAATCAAAAACCGTGAACGTGCTGGTGCTGGTGGGAAGCCTGCGGGCGGCATCGGTGAATCGTCAGCTGGCCGAAGTGGCGATCGCCAACGCGCCCGCAGGGGTCCGGTTGAACCTGTTCGACAGGCTCGGCGAGCTGCCGTTCTACAACGAGGACATCGACATCGACCCCGCCCCCGAGTCGGTGCAGGCTTTGCGTGATGCGGCCGCGGCCGCCGACGCAACCCTGATCATCACTCCCGAATACAACGGCACCATGCCCGGCGTGCTGAAGAACGCGATCGACTGGGTGTCGCGCCCGTACGGCCAGGGTGCCCTGAAGGACAAGCCTGCCGCGGTGGTCGGCGCCGCGCTGGGGCAGTACGGCGGAGTGTGGGCGCATGACGAGACCCGCAAATCCATCGGAGTTGCCGGGCTGAAGGTGGTGGAGTCGTCCTCGCTGTCGATTCCCACCAAGAACCTCGACGGCAAGCATCCACAGGACAATGCCGACGTGGTGGAACAGCTGCGTGATGTGGTGGAAAAGCTGGTTGCCGAGGTCGGCTGAACCTCGCGCACGACACGAAGCCGCCGGCGGGTCGGATGTGACCCTCCGGCGGCTTTGCTGTGGTAGGGCCTGCTTCCTGGGTGCCGCTCTGTTGTCGGTGCCGGCTGCTACATATAGGGGCGAGGTTTCAGCAGAAGCCGACACACGTGTCGCGACACGCCGTCGGCACGGCAACGGAGGCACTTACGACCAGGGAATTTCATGAATGTTGTTCAGAACATCTGGTGTCGCTTCTGAATGTGAGCCACTAGGTGTAGTGTCTGACGAGCCGACGGACCCCAAGCCGTGGAGGTCACCCGGAGGGCGAGATCCGAGCAGTCCAGCAGGACTGACCGGGCCCGAACTTCCGGTCCGGACCTGGAATTTCGGGCCGTCGTGAGTCGCTGAACAGTAGTGAGCTTTGCCCGAGAACTTGTCCACACCAGTTTCGCTGAGCAGATAGAGGGAGTCGTCCGAATATGAGCGTCACCGTGTACACCAAGCCTGCCTGTGTTCAGTGCAATGCCACCTACAAGGCGTTGGACAAGCAGGGCGTTGAGTACAACATCGTCGACATCACCGTCGACTCTGACGCGCGTGACTACGTGATGGCCCTGGGCTACCTGCAGGCCCCGGTCGTGGTGGCCGGGAACGACCACTGGTCGGGTTTCCGGCCGGACCGGATCAAGGCGCTCAGCGGCGCCGCGGTCACCGCCACCGCCTGACGGAGTTATCGAACCACTGGAGAGGAGAACGAGATGGCCGAGCTGCCAGAGCCCAACCTCGTCTACTTCTCCAGCGTGTCCGAGAACACCCACCGTTTTGTCCTGAAGCTCGAGCTGCCGGCCATCCGGATCCCGCTGCGGGACCGGATCCAGGTCGACCATCCTTACGTGCTGATCGTGCCCACCTATGGAGGTGGGCACGCCAACGGCCCCGATCCCGATGCCGGGGGATACGTCCCCAAGCAGGTGATCGCTTTCTTGAACAACGAACACAACCGATCGCTGCTGCGGGGCGTCATCGCCGCCGGCAACACCAACTTCGGGGCTGAATTCGGCTACGCGGGCAATGTGGTCTCGCGTAAGTGCGGCGTCCCCTATCTCTACCGCTTCGAACTCATGGGAACGACCGACGACGTCTTCGCCGTCCGCGCCGGTCTCGCCGACTTCTGGAAGGAACAGCAGTGCCTCCAACCGTGACCGCCGCCGAACCCGAAACCGCAGTGCATGCCCTTCCCGGTGAGACGGACTACCACGCGCTCAACGCGATGCTCAACCTGTACGACAAGAACGGCAAGATCCAATTCGACAAGGACCGGGAAGCCGCCAACCAGTACTTCCTGCAGCACGTCAACCAGAACACGGTGTTCTTCCACAGCCAGGACGAGAAGCTCGACTACCTGGTGGAGAAGAACTACTACGAGCGCGAGGTGCTCGACCAGTACTCCCGCAACTTCGTCAAGACGCTGCTGGATCGGGCCTACGCCAAGAAGTTCCGGTTCCCGACCTTCCTCGGCGCGTTCAAGTACTACACCAGCTACACGCTGAAGACGTTTGACGGCAAGCGCTACCTCGAACGCTTCGAGGACCGTGTGGTGATGGTGGCGCTGACGCTGGCGTCCGGCGACACCGTCCTGGCCGAGAAGCTGGTGGACGAGATCATCGACGGCCGCTTTCAGCCAGCCACTCCGACCTTTCTGAATTCGGGCAAGAAACAGCGCGGCGAGCCGGTGTCCTGCTTCCTGCTGCGCATCGAGGACAACATGGAGTCCATCGGGCGCTCCATCAACTCGGCGCTGCAGTTGTCCAAGCGCGGTGGCGGAGTTGCCTTGCTGCTCACCAACATCCGTGAGCACGGCGCTCCGATCAAGAACATCGAGAACCAGAGCTCGGGCGTCATCCCCATCATGAAGCTGCTCGAAGACTCGTTCTCCTACGCCAATCAGCTCGGGGCCCGCCAGGGCGCCGGTGCGGTGTACCTGCACGCGCACCACCCCGACATCTACCGCTTCCTGGACACCAAGCGTGAGAACGCCGACGAAAAGATCCGCATCAAGACGCTCTCGCTGGGCGTGGTGATCCCGGACATCACCTTCGAGCTGGCCAAGAAGAACGAGGACATGTACCTGTTCTCGCCCTATGACGTGGAGCGCGTCTACGGGGTGGCGTTCGCCGACATCTCGGTCACCGAGAAGTACTACGAGATGGTCGACGACAGCCGGATCCGCAAGACCAAGATCAAGGCCCGCGAGTTCTTCCAGACCCTGGCCGAGCTGCAGTTCGAGTCCGGCTACCCGTACATCATGTACGAGGACACGGTCAACCGGGCCAACCCGATCGCGGGCAAGATCACCCACAGCAATCTGTGCTCGGAGATCCTGCAGGTGTCCACCCCGTCGGAATTCAACGACGATCTGTCGTATTCCAAAGTGGGCAAGGACATCTCGTGCAACCTCGGCTCGCTCAACATCGCCAAAGCCATGGATTCGCCGGACTTCGCACAGACCATCGAGGTGGCCATCAGAGCGTTGACCGCAGTCAGCGACCAGACGTCCATCACCTCGGTGCCGTCGATCGAACAGGGCAACAACGAATCCCACGCCATCGGCCTGGGACAGATGAACCTGCACGGCTACCTAGCTCGCGAGCGGGTGATGTACGGCTCAGAAGAGGGCGTCGACTTCACCAATATCTACTTCTACACGGTGCTCTACCACGCCCTGCGTGCCTCGAATCGTATTGCGATCGAACGGGGCCGGGCGTTCGGCGGCTTCGCCGACTCGAAGTACGCCTCTGGCGAGTTCTTCGACAAGTACACCGATCAGGTGTGGGAGCCGGCCACCGCGCGGGTGCGGCAGATCTTCGCCGACGCGGGCATTCGCATTCCGACACAAGAGGATTGGAAGCGGTTGAAGGAGTCGGTGCAGCAGCACGGCATCTACAACCAGAACCTGCAGGCGGTGCCGCCCACCGGGTCCATCTCCTACATCAACCACTCCACGTCGTCGATCCACCCCGTGGCAAGCAAGATCGAGATCCGCAAGGAAGGCAAGATCGGCCGCGTCTACTACCCGGCACCGTATCTGACCAACGACAACCTGGAGTATTACCAGGACGCGTACGAGATCGGCTACGAGAAGATCATCGACACCTACGCCGCAGCCACCCAGCATGTGGATCAGGGCCTGTCGCTGACGCTGTTCTTCAAGGACACCGCCAACACCCGCGACGTGAACAAGGCGCAGATCTACGCCTGGCGCAAGGGTATCAAGACGCTGTACTACATCCGGCTGCGCCAGATGGCCCTGGAGGGTACCGAAGTCGAGGGTTGCGTCAGCTGCATGCTGTGACGCTCGAAGCTTCACGCTAAACAACTGAATTTGCCGAAACGTCGACCGACTACGGTTGGCGTCCCTGGGAGGTGGTGTTCTCAGGCTGACGATGGCAGCCATAGTGTTTATGACCGTTGGTCCGCTGGGTTTTTCGCGTGATGCGAATGTGCGGATTCGTCTGCGACACGCCATGCGGTGCGGAAGGGGTCGCACCTTCGGTTTCGGCGGGCAGCGACACGACTGGTGTCGGGGGAGTTGCTCTTTCCGGCGACCAGATTGACGACCGCTGGTAGGCCTGGAGCCCGGCCGACGTCGCCCAGCGTCTCGCGACGGTGCGCGCGCCATGATGTGTGGTCGCTGGACCTGTTCGTCGGCGAGGTCACCCGCGGTCATGTCGATATCGAGATCGCCGTGCTGGCAGCGCAATTCGACGAGATCGTCGCGGACCTGTCTGACTATGCATGGGATGTCGTGGGCGATGGCAGGATCTGGCAATGCCCCGAACGGCTGCAGACCCACTTTCAGATCTGGCTGCGCGAACCGGCCACCGGGATCTACCGGCCCGATGTCTTCCGCGAACCCGTCGGACGAGCGCTGGCTGTGCCGGCGCGACCCCGCCATCAGCGTGCCCTATGCCGAACTGATCCTGCGCACAGACGACGGCAATCCCGTACGTCCTCCCCGAGTGCCCTGTCGTTCAAGGCCAAACATCGGCGCACTAAGGACCAAGCAGACTTCCGACGCGTGCTGCCGGAACTGGCGGCGGTTCGGCGATCCAGGCTGCGCACATGGTTGTCGCGCCTGCACCCCGGGAGTCGCTGGATCGATGCGCTCTAGCCTCGGTGGCGACAACGGGGTCCCCGCCGTGAAGAACGACGGTCGCCGGGCTCGTGGGCGGCTAAACGGGGGATGAGCAATGGCCTACTTGGCGGGACAGCTGGTGTTCTATGCGATCGTCGCAGCCTTGATCGCTGGGGTGGTATCGGCGGTGATAGTGATGCGCAAGCCGCGTCCACGGCGTGAGGACGACGATCTCGATGAGTGGTGACCCCGGCCCGAGGCGGCACCGGTGCGCGAGAATGGCCAGGTGTCGACAACTGTTGAGGCGATCCTCGTCACCGCGCTGGTGTTCGGGATCGTGGTGGTGATGTTCGTGATCATCTACGCGTGGGAGAAGCGGGGAAAGGGCTCGCGACTGCAGCGGCGTGTTGATCGCTTCTTCGACCGGATCGGCGAGATGCTCGACCGGTAATGGCCGTCGGTAGCGTGGATTTCCCGATCGGACAACTGGTGACGCAAGGTGGAAGCGTGGCGGGCAAGTCGTGGACCGAACCGGTATGCGTTCGCCGGCGGGGCCGAAATGCAGTTCCTCGGGCGACCGCACGGACGTACCGCAGACGGCGCAGTTCCATGATTAAGAATCCAGGACTCTCAATAGCCAACATTTAAGTACTTCTGTTTACTGAGTACCGGTTCTAGCGTGGGGGCATGAACGCTGTCGACGTCCATGCCGTGGTCTCTGGATCTGGACCCGCCGTGGTGCTGTCAAACTCGCTGGGGTCGACTCACCGCATGTGGGACGCCCAGATCGCTGATTTGGAACAGCATTTCACCGTCGTCAGATACGACACGCGCGGGCACGGGGACTCTACGGTGCCGCCGGGCCCATACGTCATCGACGAACTGGCCGATGATCTGATCGCGCTGCTCGACCGGCTCGGCCTGCAGCGTGCGCACTTGGTCGGGCTCTCGCTCGGTGGAATGACCACGATGCGAGTGGCCGCCCGCAACCCTGATCGAGTAGGCCGGATTGCGTTGTTGTGCACAGGCGCTCATCTGCCGCCGGCGAGCGGGTGGATCGACCGCGCCGACGCGGTGCGTACGGCCGGTTCGGGAGCGGTGGCGGCGGCCGTCATCGATCGCTGGTTCACTCGCGGATACACCGGCGACCGCGGGCCATGGCTTGCGATGTGCGCGGGCACACCTGCAGAAGGCTACGCAAGCTGCTGCGAGGTGATCGCGCGACTCGATCTGCGCGAGCAGCTCGCGGACATCACCGCACCTGCGTTGGTCATCGCGGGTGACGAAGATCCAGCCACCCCACCGGCCGTTCTCGAACAGGTCGCCGCAGGCATACCGGGCTCGCGGCTGCTGGTCGTCGATCATGCCGCTCACCTCGCGAACGTCGAACAACCCGCGGTGATCACGGCTGCGCTCATCGAACACCTGGCGTGCTGACCCTCGACGAGGACGTCGGCATCCTGGGGTTGCTGATCGAGACGGTGCTCGAGCACGGACCGGACGATCTGACGATCGTCAGCAACAACCGCGGTGTCGACGGCAGCGGGCTCTGCTGCCCAATAGAGGCACGCGGAGTCAGCCGCGTCATAGCCCGCTGTGTCGGGACATCAAGGAATTCGCCAGGCGGTGCCCGCCGCACCTGCTGAGGCACTGCGCCTCGAGCCGATTGATCAAATACATCGATCAATCACCCGCATCTAAGTCTTTGTCATTTATGTATGTCGCTTATAGCGTGGATTGTAGTTTCAGTCACAAAGGCGGGAAAAATGGAACTACGTCACCTTCGCTACTTCGCTACCGTCGCTGACACCTGTCACTTCGGTCGGGCCGCTGAGCAGCTGCACATCGCCCAGCCCGCACTGTCGTATGCGATCCGCCAGTTGGAATCTGAATTGGATGTGACGTTGTTCAACCGAACCACCAGGCATGTCGCGCTGACGGCCGCCGGTGAGTACCTAAGGGCCGAGGTGATTCGCATTCTCGGCAGTGTTAACGAGGCGCAACGGGGGGTCCGACGGATCGCCGTGGGACGATCCGGAATGGTCCGACTCGGCCTCACCGGAACCGCGGTGTTCTCCCAGTTGCCGCGCATTGCCCGCGCGCTCCGCAGCGACCTGCCCGACGTTGCGTTAACGATCTGTGCGGACATGCTCACACCCGCGCAGTGCGACGCGCTGCGAACCGGGAACCTGGATGTGGCGGTGTTGCGTCCGCCGCTGGTTGGCGAGGGTATCGAATTCCGCACCATCGAGGTCGAGTCACTGGTGCTCGCTGTCCCGGCAGACCATCGGCTCGCCGGTCAGATCGTCGTCGAGCTTGCTGACGCGCGGTCCGAGTCGTTCGTCGCCTATTCGAGCCGAGATTCCGCCGTCAACGACGCGGTGCTGCGCAGTTGTCGCGAAGCAGGTTTCGTACCGAATCGAGAGCATGCCGCAGACGGCACCGCCGTGCTCCTTGCGTTGGTGGCTGCCGGTTTGGGAGTAGGTGTGGTGCCGGCCTCGGCCCGGGCGTTGCCGCTGCCGGGTGTGCACTTTTGTGACTTGCTCGACGGCAGGTCGATCGAGCTGGCGTTGGCCTGGTGCGCCGCGGCAGATAACCCCGTGATTCCCGCCGTGGTCGAGACCATCTTGCGAACTAGCGCCGTCGCCGCTTCCTCCGACGATATTCACGGCGGTCGACGATGAAAATCTCTGCGATAGAGGCGATTCCCTACAGGATTCGGTATCGTAAGCCACTGAGGTTCGCCTCCGGTGAAATACATGCTGCTGAGCATGTCCTGGTTCGTGTCCGAACCGACGAAGGCATCGTGGGTGTGGCCGAGGCTCCGCCGAGGCCGTTCACCTATGGCGAGACGCAGGCTGGGATCATCGCGGTCGTCCGTGATATCTTCGCTCCTCAGATTCTCGGACTCCAACTCACCGAGCGTGAACTGGTTCGGACCCGTCTTGCCCGTACCGTCGGCAACCCCACCGCCAAAGCGGCTGTGGACATGGCGATCTGGGATGCGCTAGGGCGATCGCTGCAACTGCCGGTGACCCGGCTCCTGGGCGGATACGCCGACGGAATGCGGGTGTGCCACATGTTGGGATTCGACGAGCCCGCTGCGATGGTCGACGAGGCCCAGCGCCTGCGATCGATCTATGGCATCAGCACGTTCAAAGTAAAGGTCGGCCGGCGTCCGGTGACCCTGGACACCGCGGTGGTCCGCGCACTGCGCGAAGCCTTCGGCGATGCCATCGAACTCTACGTCGACGGCAATCGCGGTTGGACGGCCTCGGAATCGCTTCGTGCCATGCGCGAGATGGCTGACCTCGATCTATTGTTCGCCGAAGAATTGTGCCCGGCCGACGATGTGCTGGGCCGCCGATGGTTGGTGCAGCATATCGACACTCCGTTTGTTGCCGACGAATCAGCCAGCACCGCAGCAGATGTGACGCGCGAGATCCTCGCCGGCTCAGCAACCGCACTCAGCATCAAAACGGCGCGCACCGGATTCACGGATTCCTGCCGCGTGCACCACCTCGCTGAGGGGCTCGGTCTGGAAGTCGTGATGGGCAACCAGATCGACGGTCAGCTCGGCACCGTATGCACCGTGACGTTCGGCGCGGCTTTCGCGTTGACCTCGCGGCGCGCCGGCGAACTGTCGAACTTCCTCGACATGTCCGATGACCTGTTGACCGAACCGCTCAGCATCGCGGACGGCAGATTGCATGTGCCCGCGGGTTGCGGCCTCGGGATCGAGATCGACGAGGACAAGTTGGCCCATTACCGCACCGACCATCAGTAAGTCGCAGCCCTCCGGACACAGTCCGGGGATTTGATCAAGATAGGAAGAGAGAAACTACGACATGACCACCATCGAAAACCCCGCGGTGAGCGCGAGTGCAGCTGCGTCAGGTGCCTCCGCGACCGAACGCTTCAACACCGACAAATCACCCTTCGCGGCGGTCGCCGACACGCCTCCAGCGCGGGTGCATGAACTGGCCACCGAGGTGCTGGAAGCGGTGCGTGCCACGGTGCGGCGTCACAACGTCACCTACGACGAATACAACGCCCTCAAGGCGTGGCTTATCTCAGTCGGGCAGGACGGCGAGTGGCCGCTCTTTCTCGATGTGTGGATAGAGCATGTCGTCGAAGACGTTGCCACCCAACACCGTAAGGGAAGTAAGGGCACCATCGAGGGGCCCTACTATGTACCCGGCGCACCGGAGCTCGGCGCCAGCGGTATCCTACCGATGCGCGCCGGCGAGTCAGGAACACCGCTGGTCTTGCGCGGCGTCATCAAAGCCACTGACGGCACGCCGCTGGCCGGCAAGATCGAACTGTGGCACGCCGATGCCGAGGGCTTCTATTCGCAGTTCGCTCCGAACATTCCCGAGTGGAATCTGCGTGGGACCTTTTCCGTCGACGCTGACGGCGTTTTCGAGATCACCACGATCCGCCCCGCGCCCTACCAGATTCCTACCGATGGGTCGTGCGGGAAACTCATCGCGGCGGCCGGTTGGCATGCCTGGCGGCCCGCCCATCTGCACGTCAAGGTGTCTGCGCCCGGACATGAGCAACTCACTGCCCAGCTCTACTTTCCGGGCGACCCGCACAACGGCGACGACATCGCCAGCGCAGTCAAGCCCGAGCTCATGCTGGAGCCTGTCACGAAACCTGATGGGTCGCAGGTGGTCGTCTACGACTTTGTCCTTGACCCGGAAATCTGACGCGCGCATGCTTTTTCATGTTCGTATGGACGTCCGAATTCCGCAGGGACTCGATCCGACTGTCAAAGACGAGGTATTGGCCACGGAAAAGGCCTATTCGCAAGAACTGCAGCGGGCGGGCAAATGGCCGCATATCTGGCGCATCGTGGGGGAGTACGCGAACTTCTCGATTTTCGACGTCGAATCGAATGACGAATTGCACCAGATCCTTTCAGGATTGCCGCTCTTCCCGTACATGAGGATAGTCGTCACTCCGCTAGCGGTCCACCCCTCCAACATTGCGTTGATGCCCACCTGATCGTAGGGCGAGTACGTGCTACCCGGTTGGCTCGGTGTATCCGATTTCGTTGTCCCGCAGTATTACAACGAACGCTGGCTATGCCGGCTGCCGCTAGCCAAAGGAGCGATCAGATGACCACCACGCAGCTGCGCCAGGGTGAGGCGCCCGCCTCGATCTCGGTCGACGCGCGAAACCCCGGTGCGGAAATAGAATCCGCGACGATGGTGATCTTCGGTATCACCGGGGACTTGGCGCGCAAGAAGCTGATGCCGGCCGTGTACGAGCTGGCCAGCAGGGGCGAGTTAGGTCCGGATTTCGACCTGGTGGGATTCACTCGGCGTCCCGACGGACTGCACGAGAGATTGCAGGCGAGTATCGCTAGTTACGCTGGGCGGGATTACAACCCGGATGTCTGGGCCGAGCTGCGGGAGAGGATCCATCCTCTGGGTGGTTCCTATGAGGATCCAGAAGCATACCGGCGGCTCACCGTGTTGCTCGATTCGCTGCAGCATCGTCGACGCAAGCCGAGCAACTGCCTGTACCACCTGTCGTTGCCGCCGTCTGCCTTCGCAGAGGTGTCCACTCGGCTCGACGCCGCCGGCCTCTCCAGATCACGGACCGGCTGGCGGCGGGTGATGGTAGAGAAGCCGCTCGGCCACGACCTCGCCAGCGCCCGGGTCATCGCGACAGCCCTGGAATCGGCGTTCGCCTCGGCGTCGATCTTCCGTACTGACCACTACCTGGGTAAGGAGGCGGTACAAAACATCTTGGCATTACGGTTCGCCAACCGGCTGTTCGAACCATCGTGGAACAACCTGCATATCGATCACGTGCAGATCACCATGGCGGAGACCATCGGTGTCACCGGCCGTGCGTCGTACTACGACGGGGTCGGAGCTGCCCGTGACGTCATCCAGAACCACCTGCTCCAACTGCTCGCGCTGGTCGCTATGGAGGAACCCTCGTCCTACGCCGCCGCCGCGGTGGCGGCCGCCAAATGTGCTGTGTTGGCTGCCAGCTCCGTCGCGCTGCCGTTCGACCGGACCACAGCACGAGGCCAGTATGTCGCCGGGACGTCGGAAGGGGTTCCGGTGGGTGCCCTCACCGAGGAGGCGTCGTTCGCCGCGGATTCGGCAACCGAAACCTACGCGGCACTGACCGTGTTGGTCGACTCACCGAGGTGGTCGGGTGTGCCCTTCTATCTCCGCACCGGGAAACGGCTGAGCCGCCAGGGTGTCGAGATCGTCGTGACTTTTCGGCCGGCCGAGTACGCGGCGCGGGACGGGGTCGCCAACGTGTTGGTCTTGCGTCTGCAACCCGAGATCAGCATTGAGCTTCAGATTGGGGCCAAGCAGCACGGACCCGGGTTGCAGGTGCAGCCGATGAATCTCGAGCTGGATCTGCGTGCGTCCTTTGACGCCGCACCGAGCGCCTATGAGCGGCTGATCCGTGATGCCCTGACCGGAGATGCGACGCTTTTCCCGAGCGGAGACGAAGTGGAAAGATCGTGGGAGATCGTCGATCCGGTCATCGAGTACTGGTCCAAAGGTGGCCGCCCCGAGGACTATCCGGCGGGTTCGGACGGACCTCGGTCGGCAGCCCGGATGCTGGCACGAGACGGACGAATGTGGCGTTCCTTGTGAATCGCGCCGGCAACGGCGATGTGGCCCTGGACCCGCAAGGATCCAGGGCCACATCACGGCGTGGTTCAGGCTGTCAGGGCCGCTTTCAGCGACCTGGCTGCCGCCGCGGGGTCGTCGGCGCCGTAGATCGCTGCGCCGGCCACAGCGACGGTTGCTCCCGCATTGCGCACTTCCTCAATGGTATTGGCCTTGACGCCGCCGGCAACCGAAAATGGCACACCAGCGAGCTGTCCGTCGGCGAGCAACGTCTCGATCGTGTACCCGGGTTGAGCCTGCTCGTCCAGACCGGCATGGATCTCCACGAACGCGACACCAAGCTTGGAGACTTCGCGCGCCCGCTCAACACGATTGGCGACACCGATCAGATCTGCGACGACACGCTTGCCGTGCGTGTTGGCTGCTTCAACCGCACCTGCGATCGTGGCATCGGCCGCGCTGCCGAGAACGGTCACGATGTCGGCACCGGCCTTGAAAGCGAGATCCGCTTCCAGCAGGCCCGCGTCGGCCGTCTTCATGTCAGCGAACACGATCTTGTCCGGGTGCGCTGCCTTGATCGCGCTGATGACGGCGATACCTTCGCTTTTGATCAGCGGTGTACCCAGCTCGATGATGTCGACATACTGCGATACCTGCCGGGTCAGTGCGAGAGCTTCGGCCGTGCTGAGCAAGTCGATGGCGACTTGGAGTTGGGTCATGAATGTACTCCTGAGGTGAGTGGTATTGCGGGCATGCCGGTTGGCTACCCGATGTTGGCGTGCCTGGTCCACAACTGCTCGGGTGTCAGTGATGTTGTGCGCCAGAGCATGTGGAACTGTGCGTCGAGTGCAAGCAGAAGGCTCTGCTCGAACAGGCTGCCGGCGTATTGCCGGGTGACAGATGTGCTGTGGTCCTGCTTGTCGGCGGCTGCGAGCACGAGCGCGTGGTCGCAGCGCTGTGCGAGTGGCGATTGCGCGGCTGTGGTGACGGCGACGACAATGGCGCCGACACCTCTGGCGACTTCGGCTGCCTGGACGACAGCTGCTGTGGTGCCCGACCCGGACACCGCGAGCAAGACATCACCGGCGCCGATCGCCGGTGCAGTGACCTCGCCTGCCACGTGCACTCGCAAACCGAGGTGCATCAATCTCATCGCGGCCATCTGGGCCGCTAAACCGCTACGGCCAGAGCCGATCACAAAGACCGCCCGGCCCTGGCTCAGCACCTCGCCGAAGTGTTCCCAACCCTCGTCGTCGAGGGACTCGAGCAGGCGTTCGTTCTCGTCGAGCACAGTTCGGCGCGCATCGCTGAAGCTGACCTGCCCGCGCTCGACCGTTCTGTTCATCATTCTCCTTTGCTGGTCGACAACTACCGAATCGCGTCCAACGTTGCCGTGCCGCCGGGCACTGAGCACCCATTCGATCGGTGAGTTGTTGCTCGACGGTCGGTCAGTTCCCTTCGCGTGCAGGATGTTTAACTTGGAGGTCTTGATGAGTATCGAAGCGTTGCAGAGTGACAGTGCCGGATCTGACGCCTGGCGGGCGATGAGATCGGTGATTTCGGGTCCGCTACCGGACATCGCCGACCGGTTTTCACGGCTGCTGGCGCCACTGCTGCCGCATGAAGCCTTGGTGATCTTCACCCGCGAGTGCACTGGTCGTCCCGGGAAGGTGAGTGGGGAGCCGGGGATCGTCTCGAAGGTGACAACGGCGGAGCTGTCACATATCAGGGAGCAGCTCGATCTCGGTGAGCAACGGTTCGGGGTTGCCCGCGTTGCGGGGCTTGCGCGACAAGCTTGGGTACTACGAGACAGCACTGACACCTTGTTGGTGGTGGTGTGCGACCGGCGCCCACCACCGGCCTGGGACGTGACCGCGACTGTCGCGGCCATGTTCGGAATTGTCGCCGACTCGATCCGGCATCGGGTGGCGCAGGCCAGTCCCGACTATCTGGCCGAATCTCGGGCTGCATCCACTGAACGTGCACGCACCATCGCCGAGTTGACCGAGATGCATGAGGCCACGCTCTCGACGCTGTTGGCCACGCTACGCTCCGACCGGATCGATGACCGGAGAGCCCGAGTGATTGCGCGGGAAGCCGCGTCGTCTGCCCTGATTGCGGTCCGATCGGTGGGAGTGGCGGATCGGGCAATCTCGGAGGAGGCGGTGACGACGGCCTTCGCCAGACTGCGAACCGAACTGTGTGACCTTCTTCTTCCAGATGGTGTCGGGATCGACCTCGTTGAGCCGCCACGGGACGGACGTCCGCTGCCTGGTGAGGTGGCTTTCGGTGCACGCGCGATGGTGCGTGGAGTCATCGAGGCGCTGACCGCTCAGACACAGTTGCGACGACTGCTTGTCGGATGGGGATGCGATGGGGCGCATCTGCTGGTGGAAGTGCGCGATCAGGGCTCAGGCGATGTCGACCAGACGGCGTTACGCCGGCAGCTGGGCGACCGGCTGTACGCCCTGCGGGGTCGGGTCGACATTGACTCGGTGAAAGGTTGGGGGAGCCGCGTCTGTTTGTCGATTCCTCTGGATGCACCGGCAGCCGAGCCGGCCGATCACCTACTGGCCATGCTGAACCCGCGCGAACGGGAGGTACTGCGGCACGTTGCCGTCGGAAAGCGCAACAAGGCCATCGGGGAACAGCTGGGCATCAGTGAGAGCACAGTGAAGTTCCATGTCGCCGCGGTGTTGCGCAAGCTCGGCGCCCAGAATCGGGGTGAGGCGGCCGCCATAGGACTGCGAGCTGGTGCCTTGCCTGCCACATATACCCAGTTCACGTCCTGAAGGCGTGGCGTCAGTCGAAAGTGGATTGCTGAAAGCAGATTCTATGTGCGGCTATCGGATCTACAGTGCACTCAGCGTGTCGACCGTGGATGGGGCCAAGAAGCCCGGCAATTTTCCAGCGGCGCTCCAGCACTGGTTCGCGGGAGCGCCCAGATCGCTGTCGGCAGGTGCGGGCGTGCGCGACGTACATCGCGCCGAGAGAGTCGGATGACCGACATGTCACTGCGGTCCGCTGCGACGGCCTCGTCGATCCGGATGTCCAGCCTGGACGTCAATGAGGCCACCCAACAGGTGGGTCAGATCTTTCATCCGCACGAGCTCACCCGCGTCGGATGCGAGCGGGGATTTCACGCCGAGCTCGTCGCCGTCACATCGGGCCCTATCGTTTCAGGGATACTGCACTACAACAGCAATAGTGACCTCTACTGCCCGACGATTGACGGCTACCACATCAACATTCCGCTAAGTGGGGAACTGGTCTCGGTATCTGGCAGCACCACCAGCCGGGTGGGAACCGATGCGGCCGTGGTGTACGAGTCGGGATCGGATGCGAAGATTTTCTGTCCGCAGGGCAGCCAGCTGAACATCTTCGCAATGAAGATCGACGGAACCGCCCTGCGGTCGGTGTTGTCCGGCCTCATCGACGGTCCGGTCAGTGATCCGATCGATCTGGGCGGGCCCCTTGATCTCACCGGCACCGACGGCAAGGCTTGGTGGTCTCTGGTGCGCGAGGTCTACCGCGCGCAGGTCGAAAACTCGATACTGGCCAACCACCTGATGATCAAGCCCCTCTCGTACAGCATGATCGTTGGCCTTCTGATGCTCGCGGAGAATCGCTACAGCGCGACACTGGTTGCGCCTGAGCCGGCGATCACCTCAGGTGTGATCAGCAAAGCTGTGGAGTACATCAACGGGCATACGGCGGATTCCTTGACGCCGGCGGACATCGCCGCTGCGGTCGGCGTCAGCGTTCGTTCGCTGCAGCGCGGATTTCGCGAGCAACACCAATGCACGCCAATGGAATTCGTGCGCAAAGTGCGCCTGAACAGAGTTCGCGTCGCGCTTGCTGCGGCGTCTCCTGAGGCCGCGTCGGTGGCCCAGCTGGCGACGGCGTGGGGATTCACCCACTTGGGTAGATTCGCCGCGGACTACCGGCGTGAGTACGGCGAAACGCCCTCGGAAACCTTACGCGCCACCAGCCTGTAGTACGCCCGCCGACAATGGCGCGCTACGGATGTTTTCTGGCGTCCGACGGATAGATATGGTCTGCACCACTTTCTAGAGTCGTTGTGATGGAAAGCTCACCAGGGGAAGTCGGCGGTGGCGCCATGCGATGTGCGGCCATCGCCGTCCATGCGGCAGACCAAGGCCTGGGAAGAAGGAACGAATTGGATTGCACAACAACGGATATGGATAACACGCTAAGTCTGACCGTCGATGAGGTCCGCACTGAATGTCAAGGCGTGATCGTTCTTGTGATGATCGACGCCCGCGGCAGGACGCTGCCGCCCTGGAATGCCGGGGCGCACATCGACGTCCATCTGCCCAATGACCTCGTCCGTCAGTATTCGTTGTGCGGGGATCCGCAGGACCGCAGCCGCTACGAGATTGCGGTCCTTCGTGACCCAAACAGCAGGGGCGGGTCGGAGTTCCTCCACGCACAGGTGAAAAAAGGTGCAACGCTAACCGTTTCCGCTCCGCGGAACCACTTTCACTTCCGCGAGGCGCAGGAGTACCTGTTCGTGGCGGGTGGCATCGGCATCACCCCGCTGATCCCGATGATCGCCGCGGCACAGCGGTCCGGCGTGCCTTTCGCCGTTCGCTATGCAGGTTCTCGCCGGTCTGCCATGGCATTTGTCGACTTGGTGGATGCGTTACCGAACACCATGATCCACGCCTCTGATGAGGGTCCACGGCTGCGGCTGGAGGAGGTGCTGACACCTGACCTGTCAGCCGGCTGTCTGATCTACTCCTGCGGGCCGGCGCGCCTGCTGGACGCGTTGAGTAGTCGATGCGCAGAGATCGGATTGACCGACCAGCTCCATATCGAGCGATTCGCCGCGGCAGCACTGAATGTGGATACCTCCAAGGATCAATCCTTCGATGTGGAGCTCGCGAGATCCAACAAAGTCATCGAAGTGGGCGCTGAGCAGACCATTCTCGACGCCCTCGCGGCGGCCGGCATCAAGGTGACCAGCAGCTGCGCCGAGGGTATCTGCGGGTCGTGCGAAACCGCCGTTCTCGATGGCGATGTCGACCACCGCGATCAGATCCTGGACGACGACGAAAAGGCTGCAAACGAAGTCATGATGATCTGTTGCTCGCGGGCGACCTCGCGGCGACTTGTGCTCGATATCTGAACGGCCACATCACCAAACATCCAGCCCCCAACGAGAAATGAGGAGAAGATGACCGAAACAATGGCCAACACGGGGAGTCTTCCCAGCGGTTGCCCAGTCTCGGGCTTCGCAGCCGCGTTCAACCCGTTCGACGAGGAGTACCTCCAGGACCCCTACTCGGTATTCGCTCGGGCGCGCCGAGAAGAGCCGGTCTTCTACAGTCCAGAGATCGACTACTGGGTGGTCAGCCGGCATGAAGATGTGTTGGCGATCTTCCGCGACACCGAGTCCTACTCGGCCACTGCGGCAGGCGAACTCATCAAGCCGCCCTGCCCGGCGGCGATGGACAAATTGGCCGCTGTGGATTACGTCCCGTCGACCATGCTGGTCGACGAGGACGCCCCGTTGCACACCAAGCGCCGACGCGTACTCCGCAAAGGCGTGAGCGAAGCACGAGTTGCGGAAATCGAGCCGCTGACAAGACGATTCGTCAACCAGTGTCTGGACACTATGATCAAGAGCGGCAGTGCAGACATGGTCACCGATATGACCTTCGAGGTGCCCGCGCTGACGGCGTTCGTTCTGATGGGCGTCCCCGAAGCCGAAGTTGCCCGGGTTCGCGGCTACGCTTCCCGATTCGCGCTGTGGATCTGGGGACGCCCGTCCGACGAACAACAGGTCGCGCTGGCCGAAGAGTTTGCGGCCTACCTGCAGTATGCGCGTGAGCATGTCGACCGGCTGATCGAGAATCCTGGCGACGACTACATGAGCAACGCCATCAAAGCCTGGCAGGCCGCAGGCAACGACGAGGTGTGGGACAAGACCTATCTGGCCTCCATCATGCAGAGCCACCTGTACGCCTCACATGAGACCACCACCAACGCAGCGGCAAGCGGGTTCAAGGTGCTTCTCGAGCACCGCGACCAGTGGGAGCAACTGTGTGCCGATCCCACCTTGATTCCCAACGCGGTCGAGGAGATCCTGCGCTTTGCTTCCTCGGTTCCCACGTGGCGCAGGGTGACCACGCGTCCGGTCAACATCGGTGGCCTCGACATTCCTGCGGGGCAGCGGATTCTGGTGCTCACTGGATCGGCAAACCATGATGACACGGTGTTCGCCGACGGCGATTCGTTCGACATCACCCGTGAGAACGCCGATGAACACTTGGCTTTCGGGTGGGGCGTACACCACTGCCTCGGGCAGGCGCTGGCGCGCATGGAGATGCGGGTCATGCTGGAGGAGACGACCCGTCGGCTGCCGCACATGCAGCTGGTGGACGGGCAGACGTGGACGTATTCGCCCAACACCTCGTTCCGTGGACCAGACAATGTACTGGTCACTTGGGATCCGCAGCAGAACCCAATGGCGCAGGACAGGCCGTGACCTCGGAACCCCAACAGACCCGGAGCATCTTCGGGCAGTTCGCCAGTGGTGTCACGGTGATCACCTGCGCGAACGACGAAGGTACTCCGCACGGCGCCACGGTTACGGCCTTCACTCCGGTCTCGGTCGAGCCGAGGCTGTGCCAGGTCACGTTGCACCGATCGTCGAGAGCCTGTGCATTACTAAGTGGTGCACCGTTCACAGTGAATATCCTGGCCGACGATCAGGGCGATATTGCGATGAACTTCGCAGGGCGGCCGTGCAATCCGGGGCCGGTGTGGCGCCAGGGGCCGACCGCTCCGATGATCTGCGGGTCGGTCGCGATGATCTCCTGCCGTCCTTGGGCCGAGTACGACGGTGGTGACCACGTGATCTTCATCGGTGAGATAGTCGCCGCCGAGGTCACCGACAAGCGTCCGCTTCTCTACTTCCGAAGCACATTTCACGAACTTGGAATACCGGAGTCGCACGTGCCGTGGAGCGGCTCGTTCGACGACCCATTCTGCGGATGGTTCGGCGCTGATGCCGAGTTCACGCCGCTCTACCTCAACAAGACCCGCCAAGGAGCAGTCACCTAATGACCACCATCGCATCACGAGAGTCCGACCCCACGTCGACTCCCGTCCTGACCAGCAATCCGGCATCGCAGTCGGCGGAACTGGCGAACGCGACGTTTGCGACCAGGCCGATGACCGGTGCCGAGTACATCGAGTCTCTCCGAGACGGTCGTGAGATCTATCTGCAGGGTGAGCGAGTGTCAGATGTCACCAGTCACCCTGCGTTCCGTAACCCGATCCGGATGGTGGCGCGACTGTACGACTCGATGCACCAAGGGGACGTGGTCGATACGGTGACCAGCCCGACCGATACCGGCAATGGTGGCGTCACCATGCCTTTCTTCAAGGCGTCGACGTCGTCGGCGGATCTTCTCAAGGAGCGTGACGCGATTGCCGCGTGGGCGCGCATGACCTATGGGTGGATGGGGCGTAGTCCCGACTACAAGGCCAGTTTCTTGGGCACGCTGCACGCGAATAAGGAGCTATACGCACCTTTTCAGGACAACGCTGAAAGGTGGTACCGGGAGTCGCAGGAGAAGGTGCTGTACTGGAATCACGCGATCATCAACCCGCCGGTGGACCGACATCTGCCGCCCGACGAGGTCGGCGACGTGTACATGAAGGTCGAGAAGGAGACCGACGCCGGTGTGATCGTTTCCGGAGCCAAAGTCGTGGCCACCGGTTCGGCCATCACCAACTACAATTTCATTGCGCACTACGGCCTTCCGATCAAGAAGAAGCAGTTCGCGATTATCTGCACCGTGCCGATGGATGCTCCCGGTATCAAGTTGATCTGCCGCTCGTCGTACACCCAGAACGCAGCTGTGATGGGAACTCCGTTCGACTATCCGTTGTCGAGCAGGATGGACGAGAATGACACCATCTTCGTCTTCGACAAGGTGCTGGTACCGTGGGAGAACATCTTCATGTACGGCGACGTGGAGAAGATCAATGCGTTCTTCCCGCAGTCCGGATTCCTGCCGCGGTTCACGTTCCAGGGCTGCACCCGATTGGCTGTGAAGCTCGACTTCATCGCCGGCCTGCTCCTCAAGGCGTTGGAAGCAACCGGGTCCGGCGGATTCCGCGGTGTGCAGACACGAGTCGGTGAGGTAATCGGTTGGCGGAACCTGTTCTGGTCACTCACCGAATCCATGGCACGCGACCCTGAGCCGTGGGTGGGGGACACGGTGATCCCGAAGCTCGAGTACGGCCTCACCTACCGCATGTTCATGATCCAGGGTTATCCCCGAGTGAAGGAGATCATCGAACAAGACGTTGCCTCCGGGTTGATTTACCTACCGTCGAGTGCCGCAGATTTCAAGAGCGCCGAGGTGCGCCCGTATCTCGACAAGTACGTACGGGGCTCCGACGGCATGACTGCGGTGGATCGGGTGAAAATCATGAAGGCACTGTGGGATTCAATCGGTTCGGAGTTCGGCGGTCGCCATGAACTGTACGAGCGCAACTACTCGGGTAACCATGAGAACGTCAAGGCGGAGCTGTTGTTCGCCGCCCAGAACCGTGGCGCGGTGAGCAGCATGACCGGGCTGGCCGAGGCGTGCCTGGCCGAGTACGACCTCGACGGATGGACCGTGCCCGACCTCATCGGCAACGCCGACGTCTCCTACTTCGGCAGAGGTTGAACTCGTGGCGCACACGCTTCAGGTTCTCTATCGACAACCCGACGACCCGGACGAGTTTCGCCGTTATTACCGCGATCACCACCTACCGCTTGCCAGGGCGATCCCCGGTGTTCTGTGCGTGCGCTACACCCTGGATGTGACGTCGCTGGCCGGGGAGGCGTCCTATTTCGCGGTCTTCGAAGCCGATTTCGCCGATCTGACGTCGCTGCAGTCGGCCCTTGCGTCACCGGAAGGCCAGCGAGCGCAGGCCGACGTGGTCCACTTCGCCTCCGGCGGTGTCGATATCTTGCACTTCTCGCAGACCTGCTGAGTGCGGCCGAACTTCCCACTACCCCGAACAAGTCGAGGAACAACCATGTCTCGTGCCACGTTCGGCACACTCACCGGTGCGGTGCTCAGTGTGCTCGCACTTCTCGTTGGCATCGTCCACCCAGTCGCGCACGCCGACGAGACCAAATACCTGGCGTTCTACACACCGCCGGATCCGTTGCCAGCCGGCAAGCCTGGTGATCTGCTCCGCTCGGAGCCGATGAAGCTGGTATACGAGCCGTCCGGACAGCTCGGAAGCTGGGTGGCCACAGGTACGCGGATCATGTACCGCACCACGGATGCCAAAGGCAACTCCGCAGCGGCGACAGGTGTTTACCTCGAGCCCGACAACCCGTGGCCAGGCAACGGTCCGAGGCCATTGATTGCCTACGCCCCTGGGCCGTACGGAATCGGAGAGCAGTGTGCGCCGTCGCGGCTGATGGATCAGGGCATCCACTTCTCGCAGGGCTTCGATCTGACGTTCAACTATGAGGAGACATTCCTGGCCACGATGGTGGCGCGCGGTTTCGCAATCGTCGTAGCTGACGGCGTCGGGATGGGTACTCACACTCCGTCTGGTCCGCAGTTCGGTATCCGTCAAGCGGCAGGCACGGCCTTGCTCGATGCGGCGCGTGCCGCCAAGCAATTGCCGCACACATCGTTGGACGTGGCAGGGCCAGTGGCTTTCTGGGGCTGGCTGACCGGCGGGCAAGCGGCCGGCGCGGCGGCTGAGTTGGCACCGGCCTACGCGCCCGAGTTGAACGTCGTGGGGACCGCGCTCAACACGCCGGTTGCGAACCTCTCGCTGATGCCGTCATACATGGACGGCAGCATGCTGGTTGGGGCACTGGGGTATCTGCTCAATGGCGTGGTGTTCGCTTACCCGGAGACCGCGGATCTATTGATGGGTACTCTCACCGAACGCGGTAAGCACTTCGTGCAGTGGTCGAGTCAGATCTGCTTGGTGCAGTCGGTGGCGGACTTCGCATTTCGGCATATGTATTTTCCGGACAACACGGGGTACTTCAATGTCGACCCCGCAACCCTGTTCGGTACGGATCCGGTGAAGAGTCTCCTAGCCGCGCAGAACCTGGGATCGATGAAACCTGCTGGACCTAGCTATATTTCGGCCAATCGATTCGATAGCTTCAATCCGTATCAGGCCTCAGCGGACCTTGCTCGGGACTGGTGCGGCAAGGGAGCCGATGTGCAGTTGTGGACCAATGAGCAACCGCCGTTCCTCAACAAGACGGGTATCAACACCTTGCTGCCCTACTTCGTCGATGGGGAGCGCTCCATGCAGTGGGTGGCTGACCGCTTCAACGGCCTACCGACGACACCCAACTGTGCGAGCAGCTGAGCGGCCTGGAGCGCTGGGGCAGGCCTGCAGCAGATTGCCGGATCAGTCCTTCCGAGCCTTGTCCGCGTGCAATGCCTTGACCCGGCGCTCCTCGGCCAGCACGCTCTGGTAGCTCTCGCGTTCAGTGACCAGCCAGTCCGGTTTCTCCTCGAGCAACGCATTGATCTGCTCGGTGGTCAAGGCGTCGACGATTCCGCCGCGTCCGAGCCCGGCGATCGAGACGCCCAGCTTGGCCGCCACCAGATTCTTCGGATGCGGCCCGTTCTTGCGGAGATCCTTGAGCCACTGCGGCGGGTCAGCCTGGAGAGCGGCCAGTTCGGCGCGGGTGATCGCGTTCTCCTGGAACTCCGCGGGAGTCGCCGGCAGGTACACGTCCAGCTTCTTTGCCGCCGTAGCGGGTTTCATGGACTGTGCGTTGGGCCTGCTCATGGGATAAGCCTATCGGTAGCCTGAGGCGGTGACTTCGCCCTCGCTCACCCTCGGCTACGTCCCCGGTGGGACGCCCGCGAAGTGGGCCAGGATCTGGACGGAGCGTCACCCCGAGCTGCCATTGCACCTGCGTGTGGTGACTGCGGCAGACGCAGCGAATGAGGTTCGAGCGGGCACCGTGGACGCGGCTCTGCTCCGGCCAACGGCAGACACCTCCGGGTTGGCTGTCATCCCGCTCTACGAAGAGACGACGGTCGCTGTGGTGCCGACCGACCACCTACTGACCGCCGTCGACGAGATCACGGCGGCGGACCTCGACGACGAGCCGGTTCTGCACCCACTCGACGACGTGGTTGCCTGGTCGGATGCTCCGGGCACAGCGATTGAGCACCGTCCCGAAACCACCGGCGATGCAATAGAACTTGTTGCTGCGGGGCTCGGTGTGTTGATCGTGCCGCAGTCGTTGGCGCGGTTACATCACCGCAAAGACCTCACCTATCGGCCCATCACGGACGCACCCGCCTGCCCGATGGCGCTGGTCTTCCGGGAGGGGGAGCAGTCGGCGCTGGTCGAGGAATTCGTCGGGATCGTGCGAGGCCGCAAGCCGGGCTCGTCGCGGGCGCAGACTGAGCCGGCGCCCAAGCGCACGGCCCGGGAGAAGACGCTGGCCAAGCAGGCTGCC
This sequence comes from Mycobacterium sp. MS1601, assembly GCF_001984215.1. NCBI lineage: Bacteria > Bacillati > Actinomycetota > Actinomycetes > Mycobacteriales > Mycobacteriaceae > Mycobacterium > Mycobacterium sp. MS1601. Next base: position 89,528 of record NZ_CP019420.1, on the reverse strand, counting down.
CGCGCTGCCGCAGGCAAGATTGCCCGCAAACCTGGGCCGACCAAACGCGGTCGCCGCTAACTGATGAGCGACGACCAGAACTCGATCATGCAGGTCGCCGCTACCGGACTGGAAGCGTCGCGTTCGAGGTAGTCCGCCAGATCAACGCCGACGACGCTCACATCGGTCCGGACCACCGACAGCACCGGCTGATGTGACTCACGTGAAGGCAGATAGTGGTGTGAGAACACCGGAAGCAACTTCGGCGCCCGCGCCAGGTGGTACTTCGCGCTGCGCAGAGCATCTTTCATCCTGGCAGGCCGAGAGTCCCAAGCGTCATGCCAGAACTCTGTCCACTCCACCGCGTACAGGATGCCGTCGACCGGCAGCTGCAATTGCTTCTGCAGGGCTCGGCCACCGCTGCGCCAGTTCGGCCAGCCGGCGCCGAGCGGCAGTCCGGCGGCCAGGTAGGCCCGATGGTCGTCGGCGAAAGTGAAATCGAATTGCTGCTCCAGCCGGTCGAATTCGGCGTCAGTTAAACCGGGTTCGGAGTCGACGGGCATCAAAGTGTCGGCGTCTCATCGTCATTCACCGTGCACGGCGGAGCATGCTTGCGCTGATTCATAGTCACCCACCCTATTCGGGCAGTCCCGGCAGATACGTCCCGACGGACCACTGTCTGCCCTCGGGGTCCAGCAGTTCGGTACGCAAGTTGCCCCACGCCGTGGTTTCGGGCGCAATCAGCACCGGGGTGCCGCGCGAGACGGCGCGCTGGTGGATGGCCGTCACCTCGGCGTCCTCGACCACGACGTACAGCCCTGAACCCACGCAGTCGCCAATCGGTACGGGGACGTGGTAGCCGCGATCGTCGAACTGGACGCACACAACAGCATCGGCGCGGCGAAGTTCGGAGTGCACCAACTGACCGGCGTACCGGAACTCGCGAACCACCACAAAGCCCAGCACCTCGGTGATCCAGCCCACCGCTGCGTCGGGGTCGCGGTAGCAGATGAAGGCGGTGAGCTGGGCTGAGGTCATGGCTCCGGTGTACCGCCCATGTCCGACAAAAATGCGACCCCCCGCACAGCGGGAGGCCGCACTTTCGAGCTGGCGTCAGTGGGTGGTGTGCTGGGGGCCCTGCGCCTTCTTGTACAGCGCTTTGAGCATGCGATCCCGGAAAGCCGCATTGTCGATCAGCTTGATACCGGCGTTCGCCAGCTTGGGCTGCCCGATCAGCTTGTGCATGTAGCGGCCCCGCTTGTACTCCTTGCCCCACGACGCTTCCATGCGCTGCGCGTAGTTGGTGAAGTCGTCCGGGCCGCCGTTCTGCAGGGCGGCGATGGCGCACTCACCGGCGGCCAGGCCGGACTCCAGGGCCTTGGAGATACCCGCACCGGACGCCGGCTTGCCGGCGCCCAGGGAGTCGCCGGTGAACAGCACGCCAGGGCGGAACGGCGGCCACGCGGTGAAGCCCATGGGCAGGCGCCAGGCGCGCACACTCTTGTTCTTCTTGAGCTCTTCGATGGCAGGCAGATCCCATTCGCGCGGCAGGGTCCGGAGGAACTCGCCGAGGAACTGGGTGGCGTTGATGGACTGCCAGTTCTTGTAGCTGTTCACGTAGCCCAGGCCGATGTTGAAGATGCCGTTGCCCATCGGGAACACCCAGCCGTAGCCGGGCAGCTGGTCACCCTGGAACTGCAGCTTCAGATAGATGTCCAGGCTGTCGGAGTCGACGCGGTTGGCCGGCATCTCCGAGCGGATCGCGATGGCCGAATAGCCGTTGTACTGGGAATCGATCTTCAGTGCCCGCTTGATGGGGGAGTAGGCGCCATCGGCGGCGATCACCGCGTCGCCGTAGATCTTCTCGCCACCCTTTAGCGTGACGCCGATGACGCGGCCGTTCTCGTTCAGCTCGGGTCCGGCGACTTCGGCGCCCTGGCGCACTTCCGCGCCAGCGGACTCGGCGTGCTTGAGCAGCACGGTGTCGAGGTGTTCGCGGCTCACGGTATGGCCATGGTCGGGCATACCGGGGCGCTTGGGGAACGACAGTTCCCAGGCGCTGGGGCTGAACACCGTCACACGGTTCACCCGGTGGTAGGTGGCCACCTCGTCGGCCAGCCCCATCTTCTGCAGGTAGCTGACGGCGCGTGCGGTGAGCCCGTCACCGCAGGGCTTGGCGCGCGGGAACTCCGCCTTGTCCACTACCAGCACCTTGGCGCCGGTCTGGGCGGCTTGCCACGCGGCCGCCGATCCAGAGGGGCCCCCGCCCGCTATGACCAGGTCATATCGCTGCGTCACTAGTGCCTCTCATGTTGATGTGGTCTCAGCTTTCGCGTCGTGATGCTAGCCGACCGAGCTGTGTGGTGCGCTTGTCGGGTTTGCCCGTGGTGGACAAAACCGGGTGTGACTGTAATAACAACACGGCTGACCTGCACTCTGACTGCGGTATGCGCAGGTCAGCGAGTTCCGAGCGGTACAGTGCACAGGTGCGCAGAGGGACCAGAAGCGGGGACTCCGCCGAGGTGAAGGTGGACGCGCGCAGCGAGCGCTGGCGCGAACACCGCAAGAAGGTGCGCGCCGAGATCGTCGACGCGGCGTTCCGGGCCATCGACAAGTTGGGCCCTGAGGTCAGCCTGCGCGAGATCGCCGAGGAAGCGGGAACCGCCAAGCCGAAGATCTACCGTCACTTCGCCGACAAATCCGACCTGTTCCAGGCCATCGGCGAGCGGATGCGGGACATGTTGTGGGCCGGCATCTTCCCGGTGATCAACCTGGCCACCGACCCGGCGCGCGAGGTCATCCGCCGCAGCGTCGAGCAATACGTCTACCTGGTGGACGAGCATCCCAACGTGGTGCGGTTCCTGGTGCAGGGTTTCCCGGAGCAGTCCGAGTCGACGATGCGGGCCCTCAACGAGGGGCGCGAGATCACCCTGGCGATGGCCGAGATGTTCAACAACGAATTGCGTGAAATGGAACTCGACCGCGAAGCCATCGAGTTGGCCGCTTACACGACGTTCGGTTCGGCCACCTCGGCCACCGACTGGTGGTTGGGCACCAACCCCGCGAGCCCGCGCCGAATGGACCGCGACAAGTTCATCGAGCACCTCACCACCATCATGTTGGGCGCGATCAACGGGACGACGGCGCTACTGGGGATCCGCATCGACCCCGATCTGCCGATCGGCAAGGCCGTGCCGCGCACCAACGTCGCCGGCTGAGCTATCCGGAAGGCGTACTTCACTTACGGCGCTACCCTGAATCCGTGACCCGGCGATTGCGTGCCGACGCCGCCCTCAACCGCGACCGCATTCTCGATGCCGCGACCGAGCTGTTCGCCGCTCGTGGTATCGCGGTGCCGCTCGACGAGGTGGCCCGCCACGCCGGCGTCGGTGTCGCCACGCTCTACCGACGCTTTCCCACCCGCGCAGATCTGGCTGCCGCAACGTTCGAGCGCAACCTGTCGCGCTACACCGACGCCGTCGACCGCGCTCTTGCCGATGCCGACCCGTGGCGGGGGTTCCGGACATTGGTCTACGACCTGTGCCAGTTGCAGGCCAGCGACGCCGGTCTGCGTGAACTGCTCACCATGTCGTTCCCGGCCAGCAGCATCATCGAGAAACAGTCGGGTGAGGCACTGGCCAAGTTGGGTGCGCTGATGGAACGCGCCAAAGCCGTCGGCGCGCTGCGCCCGGACCTGGTACCCGGTGACGTCGTGGTGATGCTGCTGGGCAATGCCGCAGTGGTGACGGCGACGCCGGAGTCGGCGCCGGGCGCCGAACCGTGGCGCCGGTTCGCGGCACTGATCCTCAACGCTTTCGCGGTGACGCCGTCGGAGGTGCTGCCGCCCGCTCAACCGGAACAGCAATTACGGCGCTCGATCGCCATGCTTGCGCAGTAGCGTGACTCTATGAGCGTGCACCGGACTCGCGCACTGATCATCGGCACCGGCTTCTCGGGTCTGGGCATGGCGATCGCCCTGCAGAAACAGGGTGTGGACTTCACTGTCCTGGAGAAGGCCGACGACATCGGCGGCACGTGGCGTGACAATGTCTATCCCGGCTGCGCATGTGATGTGCCGTCGCACCTGTACTCCTTTTCCTTCGAACCGAAACCCGATTGGTCGCGGATGTTCTCGCCGCAGCCGGAGATCCTGGAGTACCTGCGCGGCGTCACCGCCAAGTACGGTCTGCGTCGTCGAATCCGGTTCGGAGCCAAGGTCGAGGGTGCGCACTGGGATGACGACGAACACCGCTGGCATGTCTTCACCGCTGCCGGCGACGAATTCGTCGCACAGTTCCTCATCTCCGGGGCCGGCGCCTTGCACATTCCATCGACTCCCGAGATCGACGGCCTCGACACCTTTGCGGGTGCGGCGTTTCACTCCGCACAGTGGGATCAGGACATCGATCTGACAGACAAGAAGGTCGCGATCATCGGCACCGGCGCCAGCGCCATCCAGATCGTCCCCAACATCGTCGGGCAGGTTGCCGAACTGCAGCTCTACCAACGCACCCCGCCGTGGGTGTTCCCGCGACCTAACGCGCACATCTCGGCGCGGCTGCAGACGGTGCTCACCCGGGTGCCCGGGGTCCGTGCCGCACTGCGGGCAGGCATCTACTGGTTCCTCGAAGCCACCGCGTACGGGCTGACGCGGCGGCCCGGCCTGCTGCGGGTGTACGAGGCGATGGGGAAGTGGAACATCCGTCGTGCCATCAGCGACCCGGCTCTGCGCAGGAAGCTGACGCCCGACTACCGGGCCGGCTGCAAGCGAATCCTGTATTCCACCAACTACTACCAAGCCCTGGCGCAATCCGACGTCGAGGTGATCACCGACCCGATCGTGCGGGTGAGGCCCACCGGTGTGGTGACCGCTGACGGTACCGAGCGTCGCGCTGATGTCATCGTCTTCGCCACCGGCTTCCACGTCACCGACTCCTACACCTACGTCGCCATCTCGGGCCCGGGCGGCGAGGATCTGGTGGACCGGTGGAACGCCGAAGGGGTGGCAGCACATCGGGGCATCGCGGTGGCCGGCATGCCGAACCTGTTTTTCCTGCTCGGGCCCAACACCGGGCTGGGGCACACCTCGGTGGTGTTCATGATCGAATCGCAGATCCGCTACGTCGCCCAGGCCATCGCCGCGGTCGACGAAGCCGGCGTCGACGCGCTGGCCCCGATCCGCGCCGCACAGGACGAGTTCAACGACGAGTTGCAGCGCGATCTTGCGCAGTCGGTCTGGAACACCGGTGGCTGTCGCAGCTGGTACCTCGACGAGCATGGCAACAACCGCACGCTGTGGAGTGGTTTCACCTGGCAGTATTGGGCGGCGACGCGGAAGCTGGACCTCGACGAGTACCAGTTGACGACACGCGCAAACCCCAATATCTAGCGCTACAAGGACATCTGCCCTACTACGAGTAGTGTCTGGGTTATCTATAGCGCGCTATAGAAAGTCAACGAAAACCTGGTGAAGTGGGGTCCTGGTGTCTGATGGAATCAAGCTGATCGACCGAGTTTCGGCCATCAACTGGAACCGCCTGCATGACGACAAAGACGGCGAGGTGTGGGACCGGCTCACCGGTAACTTCTGGTTGCCGGAGAAGGTGCCGGTATCCAACGACATACCGTCGTGGGGCACTCTCAACGCCCACGAGAAGCAGCTCACCATGCGCGTGTTCACCGGCCTGACGCTGCTGGACACCATCCAAGGCACGGTCGGCGCGGTCAGTCTGATCCCGGATGCGCTCACCCCGCACGAGGAAGCTGTGTACACCAACATCGCCTTCATGGAGTCGGTGCACGCCAAGAGCTACAGCAACATCTTTTCCACCCTGTGCTCCACCAGCGAGATCGACGAGGCGTTCCGCTGGTCGGAGGAGAACCCCAACCTGCAGCGCAAGGCTGAGATCGTCATGCAGTACTACAAGGGTGACGAGCCGCTGAAGCGCAAGGTCGCCTCCACGCTGCTGGAGAGCTTCCTGTTCTACTCGGGCTTCTACCTGCCCATGTACTGGTCCAGCCGCGCCAAGCTCACCAACACCGCAGACATGATCCGGCTGATCATCCGCGACGAGGCCGTGCACGGCTACTACATCGGCTACAAGTACCAGAAGGGTCTGGCGCAGGTCGACGAGGCCAAGAAGACCGAACTCAAGGACTACACCTATGAGCTGCTGTTCGAGCTCTACGACAACGAGGTGGAGTACACCCAGGACCTCTACGACGGCGTCGGCCTCACCGAGGACGTCAAGAAGTTCCTGCGCTACAACGCCAACAAGGCGCTGATGAACCTGGGTTACGAGGCCCTGTTCCCCAAGGACGAGACCGACGTCAACCCGGCTATCCTGTCGGCGCTGAGCCCCAATGCCGACGAGAACCACGACTTCTTCTCCGGCTCGGGCTCCAGCTACGTCATCGGCAAGGCCGTCAACACCGAAGACGAAGACTGGGACTTCTAGCCACGGCACGCTGCGAGTAACGCCCGCGAGCAGACGCAAACTCGAGCGGAATCCGCGGATTCCGCTCGAGTTTGTGTCTGCTCGGCAGGAGGTCGCTAACTGCGCTCGTGTGCGTCCTCCATGACGGTGCGGCCCACCGCGGCGTACACCTCCGGGCGCGCGAAGCGCAGCCACATCGCGTACATCAGGCCCACGACGAACACCCCGGCGATGAAGTAGGGCGCATCCTTGAACACCAGCGAATTGGCGGCGTATCCGGCGGCGAACGCCCGGTTGTCCCACAGCAGCCACACCACGTACAGCATCGCCACGCCACCGATCAGCGGGCAGATCAGGGTGGTGATCACGTTGCCGCTGTGCACTTTTCGCACCCAGAAGAACCAGATGACCGCGAATGAGCAGATGGCCTGCACCAGCAGGATGGCCGCGGTGCCGATCAGTGCCAGCAAGCCGTAGATGTTGGTGTAGGGCACCAGAGCCGGGGTGTCGACGGGCACCCCGTTGGCGTCGGGCACCTGTACCGCGGTGAAGAAGGCGAACAGCAGCACCAGCACCAGGGTGATGACGCCCTGCAGTGCCGAGGCGATGTAGGGCGAACCATGCTTGGGGTGCGCGCTGCCGATGGTCTTCTGGACTGCGGCAGAAGGGATTTCGCGTCCGAGAGCGAACAGGTAGCGCGATGCGGCATTGTGAAAGGCCAGCGCGCAGGCGAATGACCCGATGACCAGCAGCGCCTTGTAGACATCGAGCAGGACGCTGCCGAGGTTGGACTCGACCAGACCGAAGAACAGATCCAGCGGCGAGGCGCTGATCGATGCCTCGACCGACGCCTTGGCGCCGTTGCCTGCCAACACCATTGCCGAGATGAACGTGTAGAACAGCCCCAGCCCGATGACGGCGATCAGCGTGGCGCGGGGAATGATCTTCTTCGGGTTGCGCGATTCCTCGCCGTAGACGGCGGTGGTCTCGAAACCGACCCACGACCAGAAGGCGAAGAACAGACCGATGGCCATCGATCCTGCCGCCGCTGCGGTGCCGAACGCCCCCTCGGGCAGGCTCTCGAACGCGCGGTTCAACAGCACGGTCTTGTCCAGCATGAAGCCGTCGGGTCCGCCGCCGGAGAAGATCACCGAGAACGCGAGCGCGAACAGGATCACCACTTCCGACACCAACGTGACACCGAGGATCGCCGCGGTGAGGCTGATGTGGAAATGGCACAGAACCGCAATGACCACTGTGGCGCCGACGGCGAACACCAGCCATGGGACATCAACGCCGACAATGGTATTGACGGCATCGTTAGCGAAATAGGTGCACCCACCGATCAGCGAGCCTTCGAACACCACGTAGGCGAATGTCGCCAGGAATCCACTGGCCATGCCCCAGACCTGGCCCAGGCCGTGGGAGATGAAGCCGTAGAAGGCCCCGGTGGTGGTGATGTGTCTGGCCATCGCCACATACCCGAGGGCGAACAGCGTCAGAATGATGGTGGCGAACAGAAATCCCGCCGGTGCGCCGAGTCCGTTGCCGAAACCCACTGCGATGGGCGTGTTCCCGGTCATCGCGGTGATGGGCGCGGCATTGGCCACGGCCATGAAGATGACCGCCATCATCCCGATGGCGCCCTTCTTGAGTCCTTGCGGGGTTTCCGACAGTGCTGCGGAATCAGTGCTCACCGCTGGCCTCCTGAGCCGATATCGGATGCTGGGATTTCCGCGGCATTGCGAATCCGCAGCGAGCGTGACACCGAGAATGGCAACGGGCAACTGCGTCAGGGAAACTGGCAGGTGCCTGACAGCTTGAGCACAGGACGCTGGCGCGGTTAACTGGGCTTCTTATGTGGCGACGCGGTGTGCACGCAGCGGTAGTGATGGTGTCGACGTTCGCCCTGACGGCGGGTGCGGTCAGCTGTTCGACGGGTCCCGATCCCGAGGAGCGGTTCACCTCGTTCGCCAATGCCCTGCAGCGCAAGGATGCGCACGCGGCGGCCGCGGAGACCACCGACCCGGCAGCCGCCGAACCGGTGATCGAAGCGATGTTCGCCGGCATGGGAGAGGCCGCATCGGTGTCGGCCAGCCCGGTCCCGGTGGACGGCCGGGACAACGAGTTCAGCGTCGACTACCGGTGGTCGTTCGGGCCGAACCGCGAGTTCAGCTACAACACCGATGCTGAGGCCACTCAGAGTGGCGACGACTGGCGCATTGCCTGGTCGCCGACTCTGCTGCACCAGGATCTGCAGCCGGGCTTGACCTTTCAGTACAGCCAGGACAGCGAACTGCAGACTCCGGTGCTGGACCGCACGGGGCAGCCGCTGCTGACCTGGCAGACCGTGGGTGTGATCACCCTGGAGCGGGCCCAGCTGCCGACGGCTGCCGCGCTGGCGCCATTGTTGGCGCCGTTCGAACCCGGTGTCACGTCGGAATCGATCAGCGCGCTGTTCAACGGAAACACCGACGACCGGGTGACGGTGATGAAGCTGCGCGAGCCGGACCTGGCACTGGTGGCTCCCGCGCTGGGCGCCCTGCCCGGTGTCACGGTGCGGCAGCAAGGTGAATTGCTGACCGCGGACCGGGCGCTGTCCTCGCCGGCACTGGCGGGACTCGACGACTACTGGTTGGACCGGGTGACGGCGAATTCGGGGTGGTCGGTGTCGCTGGTCGATGGCAGCGGGGCGCCGGTGCAGCGGCTGGAGTCGACGCCGCCGAAGCCCGCCGAGCCCATTCGCACCACCTTGGACCTGCGGCTGCAATTACTTGCCCAGCGTGCTGTGGCGCGCGATCCGCGGCCGGCGATTTTGGTGGCATTGTCCACCGGCACCGGTGGCATTCTCGCGGCGGCCCAGAATGTTCCCGCCGACAGCCAAGGGCCCCTTGCCTTTTCGGGGTTGTACCCGCCGGGGTCGACGTTCAAGACCATCACCTCCGCGGCGGCCCTGAACGCGTCCCTGGTGACGCCGGAGACTCCGGTGGCCTGCCCGGGGGTGCTGACCATCGACAACCGCACGATCCCCAACGACGACAACTTCGATCTCGGCGTGGTGCCTTTCGCCACGGCTTTTGCGCGGTCCTGCAACACCACCATGGGTCAGCTGGCCGACCAGTTGCCCAACGATGCCCTGACCAAGATGGCGCGCAGTTTCGGCATCGGTGTGGATTACGTCATCCCGGGGATCACGACCGTGACCGGCAACGTGCCCGTCGCCGACACCGCGGCACAGCGGGTGGAGAACGGGATCGGTCAGGGCACCGTCACCGTCAGCCCGTTCGGTCTGGCGGTCGCCGAGGCGAGCCTGGCGCACGGAGCCACCGTCGTACCCACATTGATAGAGGGGGAGACCACCCAGGTGGACACCCCGTCGGTTCCGTTGCCGCCCAATGTCACCGCCGCCTTGCGGGCGATGATGCGACAGACCGTCACCGAGGGGACCGCGACCCAGCTGCAGGATATCCCCGAACTCGGAGGCAAGACCGGCACCGCAGAGTTCGGAGATCCTGTCCAGTTCGGGGGAGTGTCCCCGTCACACGGCTGGTTCGCGGGAATCTCCGGTGACATCGCGTTCGCCACTCTGGTGGTGGGAGGCGACTCGTCGGCGCCCGCGCTCACCGTCACCGGAGACTTCCTACGCTCAGCGGCAGGGTCCTAGCGACCCTCGGCCGCCTCGTCGACCCTGCTAGATGGTGCTGGTGTCGATGACGAAGCGGTACCGCACGTCGCTGGCCAGCACCCGCTCGTAGGCCTCGTTGACGTAGGACGCCTCGATGACCTCGATCTCAGGGGTGACGTTGTGCTCGGCGCAGAAATCGAGCATCTCCTGGGTTTCCGGGATGCCACCGATCATCGAGCCGGAGATGCTGCGCCGGCCGGCGGCCAGCGGGAAGAACGGCACCTCGAGCGGATGCTCGGGGGCGCCCAGCTCCACCAGGGTGCCGTCGATCTTCAAAATCGACAGGTATGCGCCCATCGGCAGGTTGGCCGACACCGTGTTGAGGATCAGGTCGAACTTGCCCGCCAGCTTCGTGAAGGTCTCGGGATCGCTGGTGGCGTAGTACTCGGTGGCGCCCAGGCGCAGGCCGTCCTCCATCTTCTTCAAGGACTGGCTGAGCACGGTGACCTCGGCGCCCAGGGCCACGGCCAGCTTGACGCCCATGTGGCCGAGGCCGCCGAGGCCGATCACGGCGACCTTGGTGCCGGGGCCGGCCTTCCAGTGCTTGAGCGGCGACCACAGTGTCACACCCGCGCACAGCAGGGGAGCGGCCTTGTCCAGGGGCAGGGAATCGGGGATACGCAGGACGAAGTTCTCGTCGACCACGATGGCCTGGCTGTAGCCGCCCTGGGTGATGGTGCCGTCACGGTCGGTGGCGTCGTAGGTGCCGATCATGCCGCCGCCGGTGCAGTACTGCTCTTTGCCGTCCTTGCAGTTGTCACACTTCTGACACGAATTGACCATGCAGCCGACGCCCACGTGATCGCCGATCTTGTACTTGGTGACCTCGGAACCGACCTCGGTGACGACGCCGGCGATCTCGTGACCGACCACCACCGGGTAGTTGGGTTGGCCCCACTCGCCCTTGGCGGTGTGGATGTCGCTGTGGCAGATGCCGGCGAACTTGATATCGAAGGCGACGTCGTGCGGGCCGACGTCGCGGCGCTCGATGGTGGTCTTGACCAGCGGCTCAGTGGCCGAAGTGGCGGCGTACGCGGAAACAGTGGTGCTCATGAGATGAAAACCTCTTTACCTCTTGTGCAGATGTGCGTATTCGAACATCAATCGGCCAGCGACGTTGCGGGCATCCGACGGGTGGCAACGAGAACCGGTGGGTGAAATAGTCCCGCTACGCGCCTTTTGTCAGTTTATTGCTCAAGAACGGTCAACGGCCGCGTGTGCGCCACGCTAGTTGATTGGGGCATTGACCACACGCAGGTCATCGAGGATGCCGCGGGCAGCGATCACCCCGTCGCCGTGCTGCCAGATTTCGTTGTTGACGACGTAGACGCGGTGGTCACGGACGGCCGACAGAGCCCGCCAGGCGTCGCTGCCGAAGAAGGAAGCGGCACCATCCTTGGCCGCCGGTGAGTCGAATGACACGAAGATCAGGTCGGCATCGGCGGCGGACAGATCGTCGTCAAGACCCAGTTCCACGAACGGACTGTCGGTGAACCGCTGACTGGCAGGACGGTCCACCCCGACGGCGGCCAGCACACTGGCCGGGAAGTTGGCTACCCCGTAGATCCGCACGGAAGTGTCGGTCAGCTGGACCACCGAGGCCTGGTAGTGCTGGGCGTCATTGTCCCGGCCGGCCTCCCTGGCGTCCTCCGTGAAGCGGCCCAGCAGCTCGTCGGCCGCCCCCGTCCGACTCGTTGCCGCGCCCACCGCGCGCAGAGTGTCTTCCCAGCGCTGTGGGGCGTCCGGGGTGAACACCGTGGGCGCGACCGCCAGCAACTGGCCGAAAGACTGCGGCGTCTGCGCACCCAGGATCAGGTCGGGGCCGGCCGCCGCGATGGCGGCGACGTCCGGCGCGCCGCGTGGGCCGACCCCTGGCAGGTCGTGGATGACGGTGCCCAGATACGAGGGCTGTTGATCGCTGCCGTCAGGCAGGGCGGCGGCCACCACCCGCGACTGCAATCCGAGCGCACAGAGCGCGTCGAGTTGAGCACCGGCCAGCGCGACGATGCGTTGCGGATCGGCGGGAACCTCGATATCACCGCGTTCGGTGCCGCTGTTCACCGTTCTGGTGGGTGGGCTCGGATCTGCGGGGGCGGGTTCGGCGGCGCACGAGTCGTCGGGGCGTCGCAGGTTGCCCAGCACTCCGGCGTCGGCAATGGCAGTGGTGCTGGTGACCACGACGCGGGACGGTTCGACCGGTGTCATGCCCTGGGGAGTGGCGCAACCGACGGCCAGAATGGCGACGATGGCTGCAGGCACAGCGGCTGATGACCTCCGGCAGCGCAACACGGGCCGATGGTAACTCGACGGCGACAGGGACGCGTCTACGACACTTTGTCGGACCCGGGCCGACAGACACAGACGAGGGGGATAGGATTCCTCGAGAAGATCAGTGGCCGTCACTCGGCGGCCTGGATTGATTTCTGGAGGAGCTCTTGACCGCCGAAGCGCCCCCGCTTGGAGAACTCGAGGCCACGCGTCCGTTCAAGGAGCGGGTCGGCCCCAAGGGCAACCTGATCTACAAGCTCATCACCACCACCGATCACAAGCTGATCGGCATCATGTACTGCGTCGTGTGCTTCGCCTTCTTCCTGATCGGCGGACTCATGGCGCTGTTCATGCGCACGGAGTTGGCCCTGCCCGGCCTGCAGTTCTTGAGCAATGAGCAGTTCAACCAGCTGTTCACCATGCACGGCACGGTGATGCTGCTGTTCTACGCAACCCCCATCGTGTTCGGCTTCGCCAACCTGGTGTTGCCCCTGCAGATCGGCGCACCCGACGTCGCCTTCCCGCGACTGAATGCGTTCTCGTTCTGGCTGTTCCTGTTCGGCGCGCTGATCGCCACCGCCGGTTTCATCACTCCCGGTGGTGCCGCGGACTTCGGGTGGACCGCCTACTCGCCGCTGACCGACGCCATCCACTCCCCGGGCGCCGGCGCCGACCTGTGGATCATGGGCCTGGCCGTCGGTGGTCTGGGCACCATCCTCGGTGGCGTCAACATGATCACGACGGTGGTGTGCATGCGCGCTCCCGGCATGACCATGTTCCGGATGCCGATCTTCACCTGGAACATCCTGGTGACCTCGATCCTGGTGCTGCTGGCCTTCCCGCTGCTGACCGCCGCGTTGTTCGGCCTGGCCGCCGACCGTCACCTCGGTGCCCACGTCTACGACCCCGCCAACGGCGGAGTGTTGTTGTGGCAGCACCTGTTCTGGTTCTTCGGTCACCCCGAGGTGTACATCATCGCGCTGCCGTTCTTCGGCATCGTGAGTGAGATCTTCCCGGTGTTCAGCCGCAAGCCGATCTTCGGCTACACCACGCTGATCTACGCCACGCTGGCCATCGCGGCCCTGTCCGTGGCGGTGTGGGCGCACCACATGTACGCCACCGGTGCGGTGCTGCTGCCGTTCTTCTCCTTCATGACCTTCCTGATCGCGGTGCCCACCGGGATCAAGTTCTTCAACTGGATAGGCACGATGTGGAAGGGCCAGTTGACGTTCGAGACACCGATGCTGTTCTCCGTCGGCTTCATCGTCACCTTCCTGCTCGGTGGCCTGTCGGGCGTGCTGCTGGCCAGCCCGCCGCTGGACTTCCACGTCACCGACAGCTACTTCGTCATCGCGCACTTCCACTACGTGCTCTTCGGCACCATCGTGTTCGCCACCTACGCCGGCATCTACTTCTGGTTCCCGAAGATGACGGGTCGCCTGCTCGACGAGCGCCTCGGCAAGCTGCACTTCTGGCTGACGTTCATCGGCTTCCACACCACGTTCCTGGTGCAGCACTGGCTCGGTGACGAGGGCATGCCGCGCCGCTACGCGGACTACCTGCCCACCGATGGGTTCACCACACTGAACATCGTCTCCACCGTGGGTGCATTCATCTTGGGTGTCTCGACGCTGCCGTTCCTGTGGAATGTGTTCAAGAGCTGGCGCTACGGCGAGATTGTCACCGTCGACGACCCGTGGGGCTACGGCAACTCCCTGGAGTGGGCCACCAGTTGCCCGCCGCCGCGGCACAACTTCACCGAGCTGCCCCGGATCCGTTCCGAGCGCCCGGCATTCGAGCTGCACTACCCGCACATGATCGAACGGATGCGTGCCGAGGCCCACATTGGGCGTGCGCACGGACCGTCAGACGGAGATGTGACACGGCTCGACGGCGAAAACGTCCGTACCTGAACCAGCACCTGATTTCTGCCAGGTATGTCACGGGGGTTTAGTGTGCCCAAGGCGTCGGTGCTCATCACCGTCACCGGATCAGATCAACCTGGTGTCACCTCGGCACTGTTCGAGGTGCTGTCCCGACACAAGGTCGAACTGCTCAACGTCGAACAGGTGGTCATCCGCGGACGACTGACCCTCGGCGTGCTGGTGTCCGGTCCACCCGCGGTGCTGCTGGGTGGTCACGACTTCCACAGTGAGGTCCGCGCCGCCATCCACGGTGTCGGCCTGGAGGTCTCGATCGAGCGCAGTGACACCCTGCCGATCATTCGGGAGCCGTCCACACACTCGATCGTGGTGCTGGGGCGGCCCATCACCGCGCAGGCGTTCGGGGTGCTGGCCCGTGAGGCGGCCAAGCTGGGCGTCAACATCGACTTCATCCGCGGGGTGTCGGACTACCCGGTCACCGGTCTGGAGCTTCGGGTATCGGTGCCGCTCGGGGTCGGTGGTGAACTGCAGGCGGCCCTGGCGGCGGTCGCGGTGGAGCAGGGTATCGACGTCGCGCTCGAGGATTACAGCCTGAGTCGCCGGGCCAAGCGACTGATCGTCTTCGATGTCGACTCCACCCTGATCCAGGGCGAGGTCATCGAGATGCTGGCCGCCCGGGCCGGCGCCGAGGCCAAGGTCGCACAGATCACCGAGGCGGCCATGCGCGGCGAGCTGGATTTCGCCGAGTCGCTGCGCGAACGGGTGGCGACGCTGAAAGGGTTGCCCGCCAGTGTGCTCGACGAGGTGGCTGAGCAGTTGGAGCTCACCCCCGGTGCCCGCACCACGCTCAGAACGCTGCGCCGGCTCGGATTCCACTGCGGGGTGGTGTCTGGCGGTTTCCGGCAAGTGATCGATCCTCTGGCGCACGAGCTCGAATTGGACTACGTGGCCGCCAACGAACTCGAGGTCGTCGACGGACTGCTGACCGGCCGCGTGGTGGGCCAGATCGTCGACCGAGCCGGTAAAGCCAAGGCACTGCGCGATTTCGCGCATCAGGTCAATGTGCCGATGGATCAAACCGTCGCCGTCGGTGACGGCGCCAACGACATCGACATGCTGGCCGCAGCGGGCCTGGGGGTGGCGTTCAACGCCAAACCCGCGCTGCGCGAAGTCGCCGACGCGTCGCTGAGCCACCCTTACCTGGACACGGTGCTGTTCATTCTCGGCGTGACGCGCGGCGAGATCGAGGCGGCCGACGCGGTGGACGGCCTGGGTCGCCGGGTGGACATCCCGTCGGAGTGACCGGCGTTTGCCCGGATCGCATCAGCGGCGCTGTGCTCATCACCTGAACGGCGGCGATGATTTTGACCACCACGGGTTCATGCAGGCTGAGCGCTGACAAAACCACGGGATCACCGTGCTTCGCATGCTGCGATATCCATTCATTCGAGTAACTGCAGGTCTATATTCTTTGCCATGCAGGCTGACGGGGGGGCTGGGCACGCCGCTTGGGGTGACGCCGACATTCCCGTCGACCTGGTGCGGGCATTGCTGGGCGTGCTGCGGACCCGGTTGGGGCTCGACACCGCCTGGCTCGCGTCGTTCCGTGACGACATGCAGGTCTTCGAGGTCATCGACGGCGACGCCGAAGTGTTGGGCCTGACCGCGGGCGTGCGTTCGTCACTGGCCGACACCTGTTACGTCCGTGTGATCGACAACCACCCCACGCCGAGCTATCCGATCACCCGTGAGTTGGGACTCGGCACCTACGTGGGGGTGCCGGTGCCGGGACCTGATGGTCTGCCGGTGGGGACACTGTGCGCGGCGAGCGCAAGCGCCAGACCGGAACTCGCCGATGTCGACATGAGGATTCTGAAACACACAGCTGAGCTTGTCGGGGCGCTGATCGAGCCGCCGGTGCCCGGTCCCGACTCCTCGGCACAGCAGCGCAGGGCGATCCGCAATGTGGTCGATCAGCGCGACTTTGACGTGGTGTTCCAATCGGTCCACGACGTCGCCTCCGGCAAGGTGATGGGCGTCGAGGCGCTGGCCCGCTTTCCGTGCGAGCCGTTTCGACCGGACGCGTTTTTTGCGCAGGCCTCGCAATTGGGGCTGGGGATCCAACTGGAGACGGCGATCGTCGCGCGGGTGATGGATCTGGTGCCCTGCCTGCCCGACGATGTGTTCGTCGCGGTGAACATCTCTCCGGCGGCGGCGCAGCAGGCGCCGTGGACCGAGCTCCTCACCGGCGTCGACCCGTCGCGCATTGTCCTGGAGATCACCGAACATGACGCGGTCGACGACTACGGAGCACTCGACGAGGTGCTGGAGGCGTGCCGGGCGCGGGGCATGCGGGTTGCCGTCGACGACGTGGGCGCCGGATTCTCGTCCTTCACCCATGTGCTGGAGCTGGAGCCGGATTTTGTCAAGATCGACCATTCGATCACCCACAACATCGACGGCGACGACGCCCGGCGAAGGCTGGCGCAGGCCATCGCCGAGTTCGCCGGTCAGATCGGTGCCGTGGTCGTCGCCGAAGGTGTGGAGACGCAGCGGGAACTGGACGCGGTGGGTGCGGCCGGGATCGACTACGCGCAGGGCTATCACCTGAGCCGACCCAAACCGTATCAATCCGGGTTTCCCGTGGCGAGTGCCACCGCCGCTCCCATGGCCCCCTTGCCCGCTGCCGTGGACCTGATGGGTGAGCGGCGATTCGAGTTGGCGTTGGCGCACTCGCCGATCGGGATGGCCGTCGTGGGCCTGGACGGCACGTTTCTGCGCACCAACCGGGCACTGCGTTCGATTCTCGGGTACGGACGGCGGGCCCTGACGGACCTGACCTTCCAGAAGATCACCCATCCCGATGATCTGAACTCGGACCTGGCGCTGGTGGCCGATTGCCTTGCCGGACGGAGGCGTTCATTCCGGATGGACAAGCGCTACATTGCCGCCGACGGGCGCACGGTGTGGTGCACGTTGACCGCTGTGTTGGTGCGCGGACCTCACGATGAGCCGCACTGCTTCGTCTCGCAGATCGTGGACGTGACCGCCGAGCGTATGCGCGAGGCCGATCTCGCCCGTCGCGCCGCCACCGATCAGCTGACCGCGATCGCCAATCGGGCTGCGGGATGGAGTCGGCTGGAAGAACTGGCTGCCGACGACGGCGGTTACGGGATCCTGTCCTGCGACATCGAGCGGTTCAAGTCGGTGAACGATCTGCGCGGCCATCACGCGGGTGACCAGTTCCTGGTCGCGGTGGCCGAGCGGATTCTGAGGGCCATCGGGCCCGAGGACATGGTGGCACGGTGGGGTGGCGACGAATTCCTGGTCATCACAAGCACTGTCGACGTCGACAAGCTGAACCGCTTGGCGCACACCATCGCCGAGCACACCAGTCGGACACCGATCACGCTGGCCGACGGAAGCGAGCTGCCGGTGACGTTGACCGTAGGCGTGGATGCGCATCAGCCCGGGGACGGCCGCACCATAGACAGTGTGCTCGAACGCGCGGACCACGACATGTACCGGCAGCGGCGCAACGGGCGCTCACACCACGACGGCGGCGCCCGCCTCAGCGACACCCACCCCGGTCACGGAATGCCAAGCGCGGACCAGTAATTCGACGGCATCGGCCAGCTGATCCTCCGGCAGCGCGTAGGGTACCCGCACGAACCGCTCCAGGGTGCCGTCCACGCCGAAGCGGGGTCCGGCAGGCAGGTCGAGTCCGAGTCGTGACGCGGAGGCCGACAGCGCGGTGCTCATGGGAGCAGGCAGGCGCACCCACAGTGACATGCCGCCGACTCCGCGTCCGGGTTCCCAGTCGGGCAACCGGCGGGCCAGCAGTTCCACCAGGAATGCGCGGCGGGTCCGCAGGGTTTCGCGACGCTCGGCCAGGATGTCGTCATATCCGTCGAGAAGTGTTGCCGCCACCAGTTGTTCGAGCACAGCGGTACCGAGGTCCAACGACGGACGCAGTGCGGCGAGCGTGGCGATGATTCCAGCTTCGGCCCGGATCCAGCCGATCCGCAGGCCGCCCCAGAATGACTTGGACATCGATCCGATGGTCATCACCAAATCGCGGCGACCGGTCATCTCGGCGGCGAGGGGGCGCGGGGAGGGTTCGTCCACCCACATGTCGAGGATCGTCTCGTCGATGACGGTACGGGTGCGCGTCTCGGCGATGATGTGTGCCAGCCGTTTGCGTTCCGCGGCGCCCATGGTGAAACCGGTGGGGTTGTGGTTGTCGGGGATCAGATAGGCCAGATTGGGGGCCAGTTGCCGAACGGCGGAGTGTAGGGCGTCCAGTTCCCAACCGGTTTCGGTCATGGCCACCGGCACCGCCCGGGCTCCCGCGGTGGTGATGGCCGACAGCGCACCGTGGTAGGTGGGCTGCTCCACCAGCACCCGGTCGCCGGGCTGGGTGTACGCGGCCAGGATCAGGCTGATGGCGTGTTGGGCGCCACTGGTGATCAGGATCTGTTCCGGCTCGGTGGGAAGCCCACGGCCGCAGTACCTTTCGGCCACCGCCCGGCGCAGCGCGTCCACCCCGACCAGTTCGTGTCCCGGGGACTGCAGAAAGGGTGCCACCTGCGCTGCGGCCTCGGTGAACGCCTGCAGCACCGCCGCCGGGGGTGCGGGCAGGGCGGCGGCAGCCAGGCTGACGGTGGCGGGGGAGGCGCTGGTATGAACGGCGGGCAGGGTCGGCAACGCGGTGATGCTGCGGGCGCCGCGACGCGCGTGCAGATAGCCGTCCTCGCCCAGTTGGGTGTAGGCGGCGGTGACCGTGGTCCGCGAGACCCGCAGGGCGTCGGCGAGGGCGCGCTCGCTGGGGAGTCGGGCACCGACGGGTATCCGGCCGTCCACGATCAGCAGGCGGATGGCGTCGGAGAGGCCCTGGTAGGCGGGCCCCGCCCGGTTGGCGGTGCGCCAGTTTCCGAGTTCGCGGGCCAAGAGGTCCACATCGAGGGCGCGGCGCGCCATGCCGGTGGTGATGTCCGTAGTCATTGGAGGCCAGTATTCCTCAACTGGCTATTGATGGGCAAGCCAGTTGGTCGACACGATGAGCGTATGAAGCAAAACTGGACTGCAAAGATCGCCAAAGTCTGGCGTAGGACTGCCGCGGCGATGACCCGCCCCTGCCGGGACGTGGAGTCATGGGACCGCTGGGACCTCGACCCGGGGAGTCGCCGCGAGCTCGACGACCTGGACGCCATCTGGGTCCGGTTCCAGGATCACCGATGAGGGTGTCGCCACTGCGCCTGGCGGTGCTGGTGGTCGGACTGGTCGGGTACGGCGTCTCGATGGCGCTGATGGTGCGCTCCGGCCTGGGCCTGGCTCCCTGGGCCGTGTTGGACCAGGGCTTGTCGCTGCGCACCGGTATCACCATCGGTGCCGCCTCTGCCTTGGTCGGTGTCGTCGTCCTGCTGGCGTGGATTCCGCTGAGCACCAGGCCCGGTATCGGCACCGTGGCCAATGTGGTCGTCCTTGCCGTGAGTATCGACGCCGCGCTGGCGCTGTTGCCGGACTTCGAGTCGCCGCCGGTCCGGGTGGCCGTGATGGTGGGTGCTGTGGCGCTCAACGCCGTCAGCACCGTGCTCTACATCGGCGTCGCACTGGGTCCAGGTCCGCGGGACGGACTGATGACCGGGCTGGTGGGGCGCAGTGGGCGATCAGTGCGGTTGGTGCGCACCACGATCGAGGGATGTGTGCTGGCCGCAGGTTGGTTGCTCGGTGGCACCGTCGGCGTCGGGACCGTTGTCTACGCCTTCGGTATCGGCCCGCTGGTGCAGCTGATCCTGCGATTCGTTCCCGCCGGGGTACTCGGCGCGTTCGGTGCCGCGGCGCCCATGACTACCATGATCGAGTGCCAGAACGAGACTCCGAGCAAGGCAGCGACCCAGACCTCCTGATCGACTTCCGCAAGGTCTCGCTGCGCCGGGGCGGCCGGGTCCTGGTGGGCCCGGTGACCTGGCAGGTGGAGCTCGACGAGCGGTGGGTGGTGATCGGCCCCAACGGTGCGGGCAAGACCTCACTGCTGCGGATCGCCGCAGCCATGGAGTATCCCTCCACCGGCCGCGCGTTCGTGCTCGGCGACCGCCTGGGCAAGGTCGACATGGCCGAACTCCGCTCTCGGGTGGGGCTCTCGAGTTCTGCACTGTCGCAAAGAATTCCGGATGACGAGGTGGTCCGCGACCTGGTGGTCTCCGCGGGCTATGCCGTGCTGGGACGCTGGCGCGAAGCTTACGAGGACATCGATTACGCGCAGGCCGTCGACATGCTCGAGAGTGTGGGCGCCGAGCACCTGGCCGAACGCACCTACGGCACCTTGAGTGAAGGTGAGCGCAAGCGGGTGCTGATTGCCCGCTCCCTGATGACCGACCCCGAGCTGCTGCTGCTCGACGAGCCCGCTGCCGGCCTGGATCTTGGTGGCCGGGAGGAACTGGTGGCCCGGTTGGCGGACCTGGCTGCCGACCCCGACGCACCTGCCACCGTGCTGGTGACCCATCACGTCGAGGAGATCCCTCCCGGGTTCTCCCACGCCCTGATCCTCTCCGAAGGACAGGTGGTGGCCGCCGGCCTGCTCGACGACGTGCTGAACTCCGAGAACCTGTCCAAGGCCTTCGGTCAGTCCATCGCACTCGAGGTGATCGACAACCGCTACTTCGCGCGACGCCTCCGCAGCCGCGCCGCACACCGGAGGCGCGCATGACTGAGAACACCCCACTTCCGGTACGCCCGGCAGCGACGGTGATGCTGATCCGCGACGGTGCCGAGGGGCTCGAGGTCTTCCTGATGCGCCGGCACCGGGCGATGGAGTTCGTCGGCGGCGTGATCGTCTTCCCCGGCGGCGGGGTCGACGACCGTGACCGCAACGCCGATATCGATTGGCACGGTCCGCCCCCGTCCTGGTGGGCGCAGCGCTTTGGGGTCGACGAGGACCTGGCCCTGGCGCTGGTGTGTGCGGCGGCGCGGGAGACCTTCGAAGAATCCGGGGTGCTGTTCGCCGGCGCCGCCGATGACCCTGACCTGATCGTCGACGACGCCAGCGTCTACCGCGACGCCCGTAAGGCGCTGGCCGCCAACACCTTGTCCTTCGGCGAGTTCCTGCGTACCGAGAAGCTGATGCTGCGTGCCGACCTGCTGCGGCCATGGGCCAACTGGATCACCCCAGAAGAGGAACGCACCCGGCGCTACGACACCTTCTTCTTCGCCGCCGCCCTTCCCGAAGGACAACGTGCCGACGGGGAGAACACCGAATCCGACAAGGTGGGCTGGGCGACTCCGGAGCAGGCACTCGGCGATTTCGCCGCCAAGAAGACCTTTCTGTTGCCGCCGACCTGGACCCAGCTGGACTCGCTGGCCGATCGCTCGGTCGCCGATGTGCTGGCCCATGAGCGGCAGATCGTGGCCATCCAGCCGAGTCTGACCCTGGGCCGCGGCAACTGGGCCATCGAGTTCTTCGACAGCGACCGGTACAACGCGGCGCGCGACGGGCGCGCGCCGTAATGAAGGAATTCGTCTCGATCCACACCGCAGCCGAGCACCCTGGCGTCGGCACCATCCTGCTGTCGCGGCCACCGGACAACGCGCTGAACCGGCAGGCTTACCGGGAACTCGCCGCCGCCGCGGCTGAGGTCGCAACGCGCGAGGACATCGCTGCGGTGATCCTGTTCGGCGGGCATGAGATCTTCTCGGCCGGCGACGACGTCCCTGAACTACGCACGCTGACCGCAGCAGAGGTCGACACCGCGGCACAGGTCCGCCACCGCGCCATCGAGGCCGTGGCGGCCATCCCGAAGCCGACGGTGGCCGCCGTCACCGGATACGCCCTCGGCAGCGCGTTGACACTGGCCCTGGCCGCCGACTGGCGGGTCAGCGGCGACAACGTCCGAGTCGGCGCCACCGAGATACTGGCCGGCCTGATTCCCAGCGGGGGCGGTATGGCTCGGCTGGTGCGCACTGTCGGGGTCAGCCGCGCCAAGGACCTGGTCTACAGCGGGCGGTTCGCCGATGCCAAGGAAGCAGCGGCACTGGGTCTGCTCGACGAGCTGGTGGCTCCTGACCACGTGTTCGACGGTGCGATGGCCTGGGCGCAGCGTCTGGCCGAATCGCCTGCGGCTCCGCTGGCCGCGGCCAAGGCCGTGATCGACGGTCTGGTGGCGCCCAAGCCAAAACGGATCGCCGAGGAACGCCGTCGATATGTCGAGGTGTTCTCTGCCGGTCACCCGGACAGCGACGCGGGTTAGGCTGCCAGCCATGACGAGCACGCACGAGGGTCCCGTCCCCAATCCGCACGCAACCGCGGAACAGGTCGAAGCCGCCCGCCATGACACCAAGCTGGCGCAGGTGCTCTACCACGACTGGGAAGCGGAGTCCTACGACGACAAATGGTCCATCTCCTATGACCAGCGGTGCGTCGAGTACGCGCGCAGCCGGTTCGACGCCATCGTGCCCGAGCGGGTCCAGCGGGAGCTGCCCTACGACCGTGCGTTGGAACTGGGCTGCGGCACCGGATTCTTCCTGCTGAACCTCATCCAGGCCGGGGTGGCCCGGCGCGGTTCGGTGACCGACCTGTCGCCCGGCATGGTCAAGGTCGCCACCCGCAACGGCCAGAATCTGGGCCTGGACATCGACGGCCGCGTTGCCGACGCCGAAGGCATTCCATACGAGGACAACACTTTCGACCTGGTGGTCGGCCATGCGGTGCTACACCACATTCCGGATGTCGAACTGTCGCTGCGTGAGGTGGTCCGGGTGCTCAAACCCGGCGGGCGCTTCGTCTTCGCGGGGGAGCCGACGAAGGTGGGCAACACCTACGCTCGTACCTTGGCCGACCTGACGTGGAAGACCACCGTCGCCGCGATGAAACTGCCGGGCCTGAGCAGCTGGCGTCGCCCGCAGGAGGAGCTCGACGAGAACTCGCGCGCCGCGGCGCTGGAATGGATCGTCGACCTGCACACCTTCGACCCGGCGGAGCTGGAGACCAAGGCGCGCAACGCCGGTGCAGTCGATGTCGAGACCGCCACCGACGAGTTCACCGCCGCCATGCTGGGCTGGCCGGTGCGTACGTTCGAGTCGACGGTGCCGCCGGGCAAGTTGGGCTGGGGCTGGGCGAAGTTCGCCTTCGGCGGCTGGACCACGCTGAGCTGGGTCGACGAGAACCTGTGGCGCCATGTGGTGCCCAAGGGCTGGTTCTACAACGTGATGATCACCGGAGTGAAGCCTGGCGCTTGAGTTCACCCTCGCCGATGTCGCCTATCTGACATCGGAGGAGGGTAATGCTGCGTTGACCGTCGTCGGCGAGCGTCCACTGACCGACCTGGTGGCCGAGGTGGCCGCAGTGCGTAAACGCTTCCGCGGGCACGCACCGGTTCTGGTGGAGACGGCACTGTTGCGTCGCCGGGCCGCCGCCAAACTGGCCGCCGCCGGGCAGTGGCTGTTCACCGACGAGGCGCTGCAGCAGGCCACCGCCACCGCTGTGGCCGCACATCGGGCGGCGCGGCTGACCGGGCGCACCGTGCACGACGCGACGTGTTCGGTGGGTACCGAACTGGCCGTCCTGCGCGAGGTGACCGAGAACGTCGTCGGCAGTGATCTGGATCCGGTGCGCCTGGCGATGGCCCGGCACAACCTGGGTGGGCAAGTCCCGCTCTGCCGCGCAGATGCGCTGCGCCCCACCACCCGCGACGCCGTGGTGATCGTGGACCCGGCGCGGCGCAGCGGTGGCGCCCGGCGGTTCGACCCGCGGGCCTACACACCTGCGCTGGACGCGGTGCTGCACGTGTACCGCGACCGAGATCTCGTGGTGAAGTGCGCTCCCGGAATCGATTTCGCCGCGGTGGAGGAACTGGGATTCGAGGGTGAGATCGAGGTGACGTCACTGGGCGGATCGGTGCGGGAGGCGTGCCTGTGGTCGACGGCCCTGGCGCAGCCCGGCATCCGCAGACGAGCCACGGTGCTGGACACCGATGAACAGCTCACCGATGCCGAACCCGACGACTGCGGGGTGGGTGCGGCGGGCCGGTGGATCGTCGATCCGGACGGCGCGGTGGTTCGAGCCGGGCTGGTGCGCCAGTACGCGGTGCGCCATGGCCTGTGGCAACTGGACCCTGAGATCGCCTATCTGACCGGAGACACACTCCCGGGCGGAGTGCGGGGCTTCGAAGTGATCGAGACCGTGCCGTTCGCGGAAAAGAAGCTGCGCCAAGTGCTTTCGTCGCTCGATTGCGGTGCGTTGGAAATCCTGGTGCGGGGGGTGGGGGTGGACCCGGACGCTCTGCGGCGCCGCCTGAAGCCACGCGGCCGGCTGCCCTTGTCGGTGGTGATCACCCGCATCGGAGCGGGTGCAGGCAGCCGCGCCGTGGCATTCGTGTGCAGGTCGTCGAGGTAGACACGTAATCTGTGGTCGATGCGCACCCTGATTGCGGCCCTGTCGGGCGTCACCGCGGCGATCACCCTGTTGAGCGCGGCCCCCGCCGCGGCCGAGCCGTCGCCGGTGTGCGACCGGTTCGGGGGAACTGTGGTGGCCGAGCAGATGTGCGAAGTGCACGTCTCGAACCCCCAGTACCTGCTGGACATGGTGTTCCCCGTCGATTTCCCGGACGAAAGCGCGCTGACGGACTACCTGCTGCAGACCCGCGACGGTTTCGTCAACGTCGCCGAGATGCCCGGCAACTGGAATCTGCCGTACGCGCTGGACGTGAAGTCCACCCGCTACACCAGCGGGACGCCGCAGCGAGGCACCCAGTCACTGGTGTTGGAGATGTACCAGAACGTCGGCGGCGCCCATCCGTCCACCTGGTATCAGAGCTTCACCTACGATGCCGCCACGCAGGCACCGGTCACGTTCGACAACTTGTTCGCGCCGGGTACCACACCGCTGGAAGCGGTGTACCCGATCGTGATGCGCCAGATCACCCAGCAGCTCGGCGAGCCGTCGGTAACCCCGGTGGGTGACGGCCTGGACCCGACTCACTACCAGAATTTCGCCATCACCGATGACGCGGTGATCTTCTTCTTCGGCCAGGGTGAGCTGCTGCCGGAAGCCGCGGGGGCCCTGCAGGCCAGTGTGCCGCGCAGCGCCATACCGCCGCTGCAGATTTAACTGCCGGTCGAGCTGGACACCTTGTCGCGTTTGTAGGTTTCCCAGAACGTGGCGTTCGGTATGCCCAAGGCGATTGGATCGAACACCGGGTCCAGCCCGGCCTTCTTCTGCCGTTCGTAGTCGCGCAGTGCCTTGTAGGCCGGTTGCTGCAGGATCAGGATGCCGATGATGTTCAGCCATGCCATCAAGCCGACGCCGATGTCGCCCAGGGTCCAAGCCTCGCTGGCCGTGGACACCGCGCCGATCGCCACCGACACCAGGATCAGCGCCTGCAGGAGCATGGTCGCGTTGGAGCCGACGGTACCGCGGATGACCGGCATGTTCACCGTTGACGCTTTGCCCATGATGAACCGCAGGTTGGTTTCGGCCATGTAGTAGTAGGCGATGATGGTGGTCAGGCAGAAGAAGAACAGCGAGATGGCCACGAAGCTGGACCCGGCGCCGCTCCACAAGGTGTCGAAGCCGTGCTGGGCGTAGGTCGGGCCCACCGCCACATCGGCGGGCAGCAGGCCGCCTTCGGCCAACACCGCGCCTTCATCACTTTCGCCCTCGTAGACCCGGTAGGCGCCGGTCGAGAGGATCAGAAAACCGGTGGCGGAGCAGACGAACAGGGTGTCGACGTACACCGCGAATGCCTGCACCAGACCCTGTTTGGCCGGGTGCGACACCTCGGCGGCGGCAGCGGCATGCGGTCCGGTGCCCTGGCCGGCCTCGTTGGAGTAGATGCCGCGCTTGACGCCCCACATGATGGCGGAGCCGATGATGGCGCCGAATGCCGCGTCAAAACCCAGTGCGCTGGAGATGATCAGGCTGAACATCTGCGGCACCGCCGAGGCGTTGACAGCGACGAGGATGAGCGCGAACACGATGTAGGCGATGGCCATGAACGGGACCACCACGGAGGCGAAGACCGCGATTCGCTTGACGCCGCCGATGATCACGAACGCCAGTACGATCACGGTGCCGACGGCCACCCACCACTCCGACCAGCCCCAGGCGTTGTTCATGGCCACGGCCATCGAGTTCGACTGCACACTCGGCAGCAGCAGGCCGCAGGCCAGGATGGTGACGGCGGCGAACACCAATCCGTAGATCTTGAACAGCGGAGCCGCCGCGGTGTGCGACATGGCCCGGCTCAGGTAATACGCAGGGCCGCCGCGGTATTCGCCGGTCAGTTGGTCACGCACTTTGTAGATCTGGCCCAGGGTGCATTCCACGAACGACGTGGAGGCGCCGAGGAAGGCCATCATCCACATCCAGAACAGTGCGCCCGGACCGCCGAAGGCGATGGCGGTGGCCACGCCGGCGATGTTGCCGGTGCCCACCCTTCCGGCCAGCGACATCATCAGCGCCTGGAACGACGACACCCCGTCAGGCGATTTCTCACCGCGCACCATCACTCGGATCATTTCGGGGATCTGGCGGACCTGCACGAACCGTGACCGGACCGAGAAGTAGATTCCCACCGCCAGACAGAGGTACACCAGGGCGTTGCTCCAGATGTAGCCATTGACCGTGCTCAGGAAATCGCTCATAGTCGCCCGTTCGTTCGTTTCGTATCCACGTACTCGTCACGCAAGCGGTCATTCGCACAGCAAATGCACAGCCTAATGCCAGGTTTGTGGAACTGCAGCGGAACTAGGGGTCAGCTACCCGAGAAGCCATACACCTGACCGTCGCTGGTTGCCGTCACCACGCGCTGATCGACACCGATCGACACCCCCACCGGAAAGCCGGTGGCTTCCGGCAGCGGATAGCGGTTGCGCGTCTCACCACTGGTGGCGTCGAAGACCAGTAGCGCCAGCCCCTGGCCGTCGCGCACCACGGTGTATCCGGTGTCGCCGGACCGGCTGGTGGTGCTCAAGGGCTCCACGTCCTCCTCGCGCCACACCTCATCAGGGCTCTGCCCCTCATCGCGGAAGGCCACCAGCGCTGCGCCGGGGCCACCCCCGGAGATGATCAGGCCGTCGGGGGAGACGGTGGGCGGTGTCTGAGCAAGGAAGCCAAGGGGCGCAGACCATTTCGCTTCCCCGGTGCTGGCATCCAGTGCCCACAGCTGCTGGTCGCGGCCGTTGACGTAGACGGTGGCGCCGTCGGCGGACAACACCGGCGCACCGATCACGCCGTCGGTCACCGCGTCACTGGTCCAGGCCGGGGCCAGCAGCGGTTTCTGCCCGGGCTGATACCGCAGACCAACCAGCGTGGCCGCCGGTGCGCCCGGTTGCCGCAGTCCCAGCACGATCATCTGCGAGACGGGCGAGAAGGCCGGGGCCGATGCCACCGGGCACTCCGGCCCGGAGGCTGCGCAATCGTCAAGTCCGCGTTCGGAATCCGTCGGATCCAAACCGGACACCAGATCCACGGGATTGCCCGACAGGGTGCCGCGGTGCGCGTCGAACACCTGGACCTGACCGAGGTGCGTGGCCACCAACAGCTGTCCGTCGCCGAGAAGCCTTGGGGTCTGCGGCATTCCGATGACCTGCTTGCGCCAGCGCACCCACTGCGTCAACGGGTAGGACAGGATGGTGCCGGGTTGGCCGACGTAGAGGTTGGAGAAGCCGTCGAACATCGGGCCCGCGAAACCACCACCCTGGACCAGCCGGATACACCAGCGTTGCCTGCCGTCGTTGTCGCTCTCCCACGTCATCAGCGAACAGCCGGCAGTGGTCTGCGCGTTGGCCGCCAGGTCGCTGTCACCGTTGAGTGCCACTGCCGCACCCAGTTCACCCTTGACCGACCGGGTCCAGTCGAATGTCAGCTCCGACGGGCCCTGGGCAGCGACATAGCTGCTGTTGGCCGCATCGCCGTACTGCGCGGACCAGCCCGGTGACGGGTCCGCCTGGACCCACCCGTCGTCGCTGCAGCCCGTGGCGAGCACCAGCGGCACGACGCCGAACAGCGCTACCGCCAGCGCCGCGAATCGCCGGTGCACCCGATCAGTTCCCTTCTGCAGCCGATGCCGAAAGCCCACCGAGGGTAACCCGAGTCGCTGACGGCCTCGCGTAGGCTTTCCGCCCATGACGACGATGTGGGGAGCGCCCCTGCACAAGCGCTGGCGTGGGTCCCGGCTGCGCGACCCACGTCAGGCCCGGTTTCTGACCCGGGAGTCGCTGCGGTGGGTGCTGACAAATCGCGCCTACACACCCTGGTACTTGGTGCGCTACTGGCGTCTGCTGAAGTTCAAGCTGGCCAACCCGCACATCATCACCCGGGGCATGGTGTTTCTGGGCAAAGGTGTGGAGATCCAGGCCACCCCGGAGATGTCGCAGATGGAGATCGGCCGCTGGGTGCACATCGGCGACAAGAACACCATCCGTTGCCACGAGGGATCGCTGCGCATCGGCGACAAGGTGGTCCTCGGCCGCGACAACGTCATCAACACTTACCTCGACATCGAGCTCGGCGACTCGGTGCTGATGGCCGACTGGTGTTACGTCTGCGATTTCGATCACCGGATGGATGACATCAACGTGCCCATCAAGGACCAGGGAATCGTGAAGGGGCCGGTGCGCATCGGCCCGGACACCTGGGTGGCGGCCAAGGTGACCGTCCTGCGCGACACGTCGGTGGGCCGTGGCTGCGTGCTCGGAGCTCACGCCGTGGTCAAGGGTGTGATCCCGGACCATTCGATCGCTGTCGGTGCTCCGGCGAAGGTGGTGAAGAACCGCAAGCTGGCGTGGGACACCTCGGCGGCCCAGCGGGCCGAACTGGCTGCCGCCCTGGCCGATATCGAGCGTAAAAAAGCCGCTCGCTGACCCCGATGGGCGTCGAGGAGAGCGAAACCGAGCCCGACTACCGGTTCACGCTGGCCAACGAGCGCACTTTCCTGGCGTGGCAGCGCACCGCACTCGGGCTCTTGGCCGGATCCGTGGCCGCCATCCAATTCGTCAGCGAGGCGGCGCTGCCGGGTGCTCGCTACCTCGTCGGGGTCGTCTTGGCTGCGCTGGCGGCACTGACCGCGGCGATCGGGCTGTGGCGGTGGCGGCAGGTGGACCGGGCGATGCGCCGGGGCACCGTGTTGCCACGGCACCCGACACCCGCCTATCTCGCCATCGGGCTGACGGTGATCGGGGTCCTGGTGATCGGCGCTGTCGTGGTCAGGGCGCTCACCGCGTGACGGCGCCGCCCGACCCGGGATTACAGGCCCAGCGCACTTCGCTGGCCTGGACGCGGACGTCGTTCGCGGTGCTGCTCAATGGTGTCATCTTGATGTTGCACGACATCGCCGACCACCGCGCGGGCCCCGGTCTGGTGGCCGCGGGAATCGCAATGTTGGTCGCGTTGCTCACCTACGGCATCGGGCTGCGCCGCCAAAAGACCCTGGCCCGCCACCCACTGCCCGCCACACTGACACCGCGTACCGAGGTGGTGGTGGTCACGGCAGCGGTACTGGTGTTGATCCTGGTGTCGGTGGTGGTACTGCTCTAGCGTCCCGGCAGCGGTCGCTGCACCACCGGACGGCGGGCGTGCGGTTCACGCTCTCGGCGCTTGGCGGCCAGGTACACCTGGGAGGTCTCCGAAGCCACTGTCTGCCAAGAGAAGTCAGACGTCAGCCGATTGCGGGCGGCGGTGGCGTGGCGCTGGGCGGCTGCCGGGTCGTCAAGAACGGTACGCACCGCGGCGGCCAGTGCGGCGATGTTCCGCGGCGGGAACGACACTCCGGTCTGGCCGTCGATCACCGCTTCACCGAGGCCTCCCACGTTGGAGGTCACCAGCGGAGCGCCCGCGGCGGCCGCCTCCAGTGCGACGATCCCGAACGGTTCGTAGTGGCTGGGCAGAAGTACCGCGGTGGCCCGGTGCAGCAGGCCCAGCAGTCCGGAATGGTCCACGTGACCGACAAAACTGATCGCCTTGAGCACCTTGTGTTTGCGGGCCTGTTCCACCAGCCAGTCCTGCTGGGTGCCTTCGCCGGCGATGGTGAGGGTGGTTCCGGGGTGGGTGCGACGGATCCGCGGCAGAGCGGCGATCGCGTCGTGCACCCCTTTCTCGTACTCGAGGCGGCCGAAGTACAGCAGTTCAGCCGGTGTCCCGCTGTCGGTGCGACGCGCGAAAGGCCACCCCGCGGTATCGATGCCGTTGGGGATAACCCTGACATCGGCCAATTCGGGGCCGAACAGGTCGGTGATCTCGTCGTGCATCGACGCCGAGCACGTGATCAGCGAATCGGAATCGCGGACCAGCCAGGATTCGATGGCATGCACCTGCTTGTTGAGCGGCCCCGACACCCAGCCCGAGTGCCTGCCCGCCTCGGTGGCATGGATGGTGGAAACCAGTGGCACATCGAAGAACTGGGCCAGCGCGATTGCCGGGTGGGCGACCAGCCAGTCATGGGCGTGCACGACATCCGGGCGCCAGTCGCCCAGAGCCAGGCCTGCCCGCAGCATCGCGTGGCCCATGGCCAGAGTCCAGGCCATCATGTCGGTGGCGAAGGTGAATTCGTGCGGGTCCTGCGCCGCTGCCACCACCCGCACCCCCTCGACGGTCTCGTCGGTGCTGGGATGCGTGCTGGGATCCGTTCCGGTGGGCCTGCGGCTGAGCACCACCACCTCATGGCCTGCGGCCACCAGTTCGGTCGCCAGGTTGTGGACGTGACGTCCCAGCCCGCCGATGACCACCGGCGGGTACTCCCAGGACACCATCAGGATCCTCACGGCACCCGTCCCGGAAGTCGTCGTGCATCGAGGGCGCCGAACAATCCGTCGGCGCGATTCCAGTTCTGCGCCAACCGGGTTGCGGCGTCACGGCGCCCGGATGCCAGCGCGTCTGCGATCTCACGGGTGGCATGGGCGTGCAGGTGGGCGCGATAGCGGGCGTAGTCGGCCGCAGAGTCCTTGCTCACCATGAACGGCCAGTCGCTGGAGATCGTCAGCAGGGTCTCACGCAGAATCTGGTCGGCCACCACGTCGCGGGCGGGGCGTACCCCGGGCGCGCAGGCCTGTTCCAGTGCTTTGTCCACGGTCGCCAGGGCGGTATCGACAACCTCGGCGTTCAGCTGGACGAGATCGGCCACCTGTTCGCCGGCCCAGACCTGCCAGTCCTTGCCCGAACCCCATGAGCTGGGCGGCAATTCGACAGGTTCGCCGACGAATCCGTCGGCCGCGGCCTGGGCCAGGGTGCCGACCCGCACTCCTGCTTGCGGCAGGGCCCGCAACACCCGTTCGAGCCACTGCGGACCCTCGTACCACCAGTGCCCGAACAGCTCGGTGTCGAAGGCGGCGATGACGTGGGCGGGGCGCCCGATGCGCTCGGTCTCGCTGATCAGCCTGCGGCGCACGATGTCGACGAAGTCGGCGACGTGATCGTCCACCGCGGCGTCGGCGCGTTCCGGGTCGTAGGGCGCCTTCTCTTCGGAGGGCACATTGCGGCCCGTGACCCGGGCCGGCTTGAGGCCGGTGGTGTGGTCGAAGGTGTGGAAGTCGCGGTAGGCGGCGTGGCCGGGATAGCCCGACCTGGGGGACCACACGCGGTAGCTGACGTGCAGGTCTCTGCCGAAGGCGATGACGTCCGAGCCGGCGACCGGGCGCCCCAGCGCCGTGTCGCCGTGCAGCGACGGCCCGTCCACCATGAAGTGGCCGACGCCAGCTGCGCTGTAAAGCTCTTCCATGCCGGGGGCGTAGGCGCATTCCGGTGCCCAGATCCCGGCCGGTGTGTGCGCGAAGCGTGCCTGTGCGTCGGCCAGTCCTTCCCGCAGCGCGAACTCACGCAACCGCGGCGCCAGCAACGGCTGGAACGGATGTGCCAGGGGGCCGCCCAGCAGTTCCACCGTGCCGGCGTCGATCAGACCGCGCAGCGCGGGCGCCGCACCGTGTCGCCAGTGGGTCTCGAAGTCGCCCAGCGCTCGGTCGGCCTCGGCGTGTTCACGGAAACCGAAGGCGCGCAGCCCTTCCCGATCACGCAGGGTGGTGGCCTCCAGGCCCCGCAGGCGCCAGTTCGCCAACCAGCGGTGCATGCCGTCCAGGCAGTAAGGGTCATCCAGCTGGGCAGTGACCACCGGCGTCAGGCCCAGGGTCAGCAGACCGTGGCGACCTTCGTCGGCCAGTGTCCGCAGCACCCGCAACAGCGGCAGGTAGGACGCCGCCCAGGACTGGTAGAGCCACTCCTCGCCGACCGGCCATCTGCCGTGGTGCGCCAGCCACGGCAGATGGGTGTGCAGGACGAGGGTGAACATCCCCGGGGTCTCACTCACCGGCGTACCGCGATCGCCACCAGGTCCAAGCTGGCGTCAATGTCGCACTCCCGGGCGTCGAGAAGGTCGAAATCGTCGGCGGCGACGTCGGCGACGTCGGCCAGCAGCTCGGCGGGCCAGGGCGCATCCGCAAGTGCCCGCTCGATCTGGGCGTCGATGATCGACCCGCCGTGCTTGGCGTCCAGCTCGCGCAACCGGGAGCCATGGAATACCCCGTGCATCGCTTCCATCTCGAATCCACCGCTGACCAGCAGCTCGGTCAGTTCGGCGGCATCGAGCTCACGGGTGTGGAAGGGGTTGATGGGGGTGTCGCGTCCGGGGGAGAAGGTGATGCGGTTGGGCGTCGACATCAGCAGCAGCCCGCCCGGGCGCAACACGCGCGAGCATTCCCCGACAAACTGTGACTGATCCCACAAATGCTCAATCACCTGGAAATTCACCACAACGTCGACCGAGGCGTCGGCCAGTGGCAGCGCGGCGAGATTGCCCTGCAGGGCCTGGACGCGCGGATAGCGGGCCCGCACGTGGGTGACGGCGGATTCGTCGTAGTCGACGCCGATGACCGAGCGTGCGACGCCGGCCAACAGGTCGGCGCCGTAGCCCTCACCAAACCCGGCTTCCAGCACGTCACGGCCTACGCACCGGTTGGTCAGTCGCTGGTACACCACCTCGTGTCGGCGAAACCAGTAGTTCTCGATATCGAGACCGGGCACGGTCCGTTCCCCGGTCAGCGCCAGCCCGGCGTCCGGTGTGGAACCTGTTCCAGTTGCGGCGTTACGACCGGCGCCGTCGGTGACAAAGGAGCTCATTGGAAGGCAGGCTAACCCGAAGCTCACTCGATCCCTAGCCTTCGCGGTGTACGGGCGGGTGATGGGGGTAAGAACCTGCAGGACGACCCGCTATGGTGAACGAGCGGACCACCATAAGTTACTGAGTAGTAACATTGCGGGTGGGACGAACCCTGGCTGTAGGCAAGAGGCTCCTCTCGGTCGTTTCAACGGCCGGAGGCCCGTCAAGGAGGACGAAACAGAGTCATGACGAACATCGTGGTCCTGATCAAACAGGTCCCTGACACCTGGTCGGAGCGCAAGCTGTCCGAGGGTGACTGGACGCTCGACCGGGAGGCCGCCGATGCGGTCCTCGACGAGATCAACGAGCGCGCCGTCGAGGAAGCGCTGCTGATCAAGGAGAAGGAAGGCGGCGACAGTTCAGTCACGGTTCTGACCGCCGGCCCCGAGCGTGCCACCGAGGCCATCCGCAAGGCACTGTCCATGGGTGCCGACAAGGCCGTGCACCTCAAGGACGACGGCCTGCACGGCTCGGACGTGGTGCAGACCGCGTGGGCGCTGGCGCGCGCGCTGGGCACTGTCGAGGGCGTCGAGCTCGTCATCGCCGGTAACGAAGCCACCGACGGTGTGGGCGGCGCAGTGCCTGCCATCATCGCCGAGTACCTGGGCCTGCCGCAGCTCACGCACGTGCGCAAGCTGACCGTGGACGGCGACAAGATCACCGGCGAGCGTGAGACCGACGACGGTGTGTTCACCCTCGAGGCCACGCTGCCTGCGATCGTGAGCGTCAACGAGAAGATCAACGAGCCGCGCTTCCCGTCCTTCAAGGGCATCATGGCCGCCAAGAAGAAGGAAGTCACCACGCTGACCCTCGCCGAGATCGGTGTGGAGGCCGACGAGGTGGGCGTCGCCAACGCCGGATCCAGGGTGCTCTCGGCCGCGCCGAAGCCGCCCAAGACCGCGGGCGAGAAGGTCACCGACGAGGGTGAGGGCGGTTCCAAGATCGCCGAGTACCTGGTCGCTCAGAAACTCATCTAGACACCACTTCCGAGACACATAGAGGCTGAAGAAACTCATGGCTGAAGTACTTGTGCTCGTCGAGCACGCTGATGGTGCCGTCAAGAAGGTCACCTCCGAACTGATCACCGCCGCGCGCGTCCTGGGTGAGCCGTCCGCCGTTGTGGTGGCCGCCCCCGGCACCGCCGCCAAACTGGCCGACGACCTCAAGGCCGCCGGTGCCGCCAAGATCTACGTCGCCGAATCCGACGAGGTGGACAAGGTGCTCATCACGCCTTACGTGGACGTGCTGGCCGCCCTGGTCGAAGAGGTCACCCCGGCCGGCGTGCTGGTGGCCGCCAACGCCGACGGCAAGGAGATCGCCGGTCGACTGGCCGCGCGCATCGGCTCCGGTCTGCTGGTGGACGTGATCGAGGTCAAGGAGGGTGCCAAGGGCATCCACTCCATCTTCGGTGGCGCGTTCACCGTCGAGGCCGAGGTCACCAGCGACACCCCGGTGATCACCCTTCGCCCGGGTTCGGTGGACGCCGAGCCCGTCGCGGGCGCCGGTGAGCAGGTCACCGTGGAGGTGCCTGCCGCCGCCGAGAACGCCACCAAGATCACCGCCCGCGAACCCGTCGTCGCCGGCGATCGCCCGGAACTCACCGAGGCCTCCGTCGTGGTGGCCGGTGGCCGTGGTGTGGGCAGCGCCGAGAAGTTCGGCGTCGTGGAGGAGCTGGCGGATTCGCTCGGTGGTGCCGTCGGTGCGTCGCGCGCGGCCGTGGACTCCGGTTACTACCCGGGGCAGTTCCAGGTGGGTCAGACCGGCAAGACGGTCTCCCCCCAGCTGTACATCGCCCTCGGCATCTCCGGGGCCATCCAGCACCGGGCCGGCATGCAGACGTCGAAGACGATCATCGCCGTCAACAAGGACGAGGAGGCGCCGATCTTCGAGATCGCCGACCTGGGCGTCGTCGGTGACCTGTTCAACGTCACCCCGCAGCTCACCGAGGCCATCAAGAAGCGCAAGGGCTGACCTTCGGTAGCTACATTCAAAGCCCCGGCGCACTGGTTGCGCCGGGGCTTTGTTGTGTAAGTCTTGAACAGAGATGGCGAACAGACAACGGCTGACCGGGCGCGTCGCCGAGTGTCGCGCCCTGGACGAGTTGCTCGCCGGGGCGCGGACGGGGCGCAGCCGGGTGCTCGTCCTGGTCGGTGAGCCCGGGATCGGAAAATCGGCGCTGCTGGACCATGCCGTCGACGCCGCCGAGGGTTTCACGGTCATCCGTACCTCCGGAGTGGAATCGGACATGGAGCTGGCCTACGCCGGTCTGCAACAACTGTGTGCACCGCTGCTGGGGCTCCTCGACGGCCTTCCCGAACCGCAGGCGGGGGCGCTGGAAACGGCCTTCGGCCTCAAGGCCGGGCCGGTGCCCGACCGCTTCCTGGTGGGTCTTGCGGTGCTGGGCCTGCTGGCCGCTGCCTCGGCCACCGCTCCGGTGCTGTGTGTGGTGGACGATGCGCAATGGCTTGACGGCGTGTCCGCACAGACGCTGAGCTTTGTGGCTCGACGACTCCTGGCCGAGTCGGTGGCCCTGGTGTTTGCGCGACGCGAGCCGGTGACCGAGCTGGCCGGACTACCGCAACTGGCGGTTCGCGGGCTGTCCGACGTGGACGCAGATGCATTGCTGGACTCGGCCATGCTGGGTCGCATCGATCGCCGGGTGCGTGATCAGCTGGTCGCCGAAGCACAGGGAAATCCCTTGGCGCTGTTGGAGTTACCCAGGGACCTGAATACCGCTGAACTGGCCGGCGGCTACTACCGGCCTGACGCGCGCCCCATTGCCGGGCAGATCGAAGAGCGCTTCGCCGCCCGCATCAACAAGCTGCCCGACGACACCCGGCAGGTCCTGGCCCTGGCGGCGGCCGAACCCGTCGGTGACCCGATGCTGTTGCTCCGCGCCGCCGAGCTGCTGGGCCTGGAATCCGACAGCGTGGTGCCTGCCGCCGCGGCAGGGCTGATCGAGGTGGGCACCCGCGTGCGATTCCGGCACCCGCTGGTGCGGGCGGCCGCCTATCGGACGGCGCCCGCTGACGTTCGAGTGGCCGCGCACCGCGCACTTGCCGATGCCTCCGATAGCCACCTGGACCCGGACCGGCGGGCCTGGCACCGTGCGCACGCGGCGACGATGCCCGACGAGTCGGTGGCGGCTGAACTGGTGGCCTCGGCCGACCGGGCGCACCTGCGGGGCGGAACCGCCGCCGAGGCCGCGTTCCTGGCCAGGGCTGCCGAGCTGACACTCGATCCCGCGCTTCGCGGAACTCGCGCCATCGCCGCCGCGGAGGCCAAGGCGGCCGCGGCCGCTCCCGAGGCTGCCGGCGAACTGTTGGCGGTGGCGGAGCTGAGCCCGCTGGACGCCGTGTCACAGGCTCGGCTCGAGCGTCTGCGCGCAGCACTGGCATTCGCCCGAAGCCGCGGTACCGGCAGTGCGCCGCTGTTGCGTGAGGCGGCAAATGCCTTCGCCGAGAACGCGATTCGAATGGACGCATTGGATCCTCAGCTGGCGCAGGAGGCTCATCTCGACGCGATGACGGCCGCGATGTACGTCGGCAGGCACGGCGGCTCCGGACTGGTACTGGCCTGCGCGACGGCTGCGGCGAGATCGGCGGTGCCGGTGCCTCCTCGCCCGATCGACCTGATGACCGCAGCGCTGGCCGTTCGGCACACCGACGGCTGTGCGGCAGCACAACAGCACATGAGGGCCGCCGTGGACGCGCTGACACCGCAAACCTGGTTCTGGCAGGCCTTTCCGCTGGCCTATGAGGTGGTGGTCCACGACCTCTGGGACGACGATGCGTGGGACCGCCTGTCCGCCGTTGCCGTGCGCGTCGCCACCGACGCCGGCGCGCTGGCGGTGCTGCCCTCGGCGCTGGTGAGTCGCGCCGGAATGCTCATGCAGACAGGTGATTTCGCATCCGCCCGGTCGTTGATAGCCGAGGCTGCTGAGATCACCTCCGCGACCGGGCACCGCCCGGTGCGGTACTTCGAGCTGGCCCTGGCGGCCTGGACCGGTGACGAGCGACTGACCGCCGAGCTGGTCCAGGCCGCTCGACGCGACGGTGCCGCTCGTGGCGAAGGCAGAGTCCAGGGGCTGACCGGCTACACCTGCGCCGTCCTGTTCAACGGCCTGGGTCGCTATCAGGTGGCATTGCAGGAAGCCCAGCAGGCCTGCGAATACGACGACGCCGGGTTGCACGGCTTCACCCTGGTCGAGCTGGTGGAGGCGGCGGTGCGGGCAGGTCAGACCAGCGCCGCCCACGATGCCGCGCAGCGGTTCGAGGAGCGGGCCGCCGACAGTCCCACCGAATGGGCTCGGGGACTGCGCGCCCGCAACCAGGCTCTGCTGGCCTCCGGCAGCCGGGCCGAAGCCCTCTACAACAACGCCATCGACCATCTGAGCCGGACCCGGATCGCGGTGCTGCAGGCGCGTACCCACCTGCTCTACGGCGAATGGCTGCGCCGAGAGAACCGCCGTGCCGATGCCCGTGCCGAATTGCGGCGCGCCCACCAGATGTTCAGTGGATTCGGCGCCGACGCCTTCGCCGACCGCGCTCGTCGCGAGCTGTTGGCGACGGGGGAGAAGACCACCCGCCGACCGACCCGCACCGGGGATGCCCTGACCCCGCAGGAAGACCAGATCGCGGGGCTGGCGGCCTCGGGGATGACGAATGTCGAAATCGGTGCGCAGCTGTTCATCAGTGCGCACACCGTGGAGTGGCACCTGCGCAAGGTGTTCGCGAAACTCGGCATCCGCTCGCGGCGTGAACTACGCGGAACTCCCTGGCGGTGACGCGACTACGGGGTTTCCGGGGTGCACTCCGGCTGCCGGCGGTGCCAGTGTTGCGGGCGTGACCGAACATCAGCTGGAACCCGCGGCCCAGGCCTTCGCCGCGGCCACGTCGAGACCGCCGTTCCTCTACGAACTGGGACCCGACGGCGCGCGCAAGGTGCTCGACGACGTGCAAGCGGCACCCGTGGTCATGCCCGATGTCGACGAGAAGTGGTTGACCGTGGCCTGCGATCACGGTGACGTCGCGGTGCGGCTGGTCACACCGGCCGGGGCTGCCGAGGCGCTGCCGGTGGTGCTGTACATCCACGGCGGTGGTTGGGTGCTGGGCAACGCGGCCACCCACGACAGGCTGGTCAGGGAACTGGCTGTCGGGGCACACGCCGCCGTGGTGTTCGTCGAGTACGACCGCTCACCCGAGGCGCAGTACCCAGTGGCCATCGAACAGGCCTACGCCACCGCGCAGTGGATCACCCGTGACGGTGCAGGCGAGGGCCTCGACGCCACCCGGTTGGTGGTCGCCGGAGACTCGGTGGGCGGCAACATGACTGCCGCGGTAGCGCTGATGGCCAAACAGCGCGGGGATGTGACGTTCCTGCACCAGTCGCTGTACTACCCGGTGACCGACGCCGGCCAGGACACCGACAGCTACCGCGAGTTCGCCGACGGCCCCTTCCTCACCGCCAGGGCGATGGCGTGGTTCTGGGACTGCTACCTACCCGATGTGGCCCTACGCGCCGAGATCACCGCATCTCCTCTGCGTGCGACGCTCGACGAATTGTCAGGTCTGCCAGAGGCGTTGGTGATTGTCGACGAAAACGACGTACTGCGCGACGAGGGGGAGGCCTACGCCCGCAGGCTGCTCGCCGCCGGGGTGCGGGTAACGAGCCTGCGGGTCAACGACATCTTGCATGATTTCATGATGCTCAACCCGCTGCGGGAAACAGCAGCGGCCACCGCCGCCGTGGAGTTCGCCGTCCACACACTGCGAAAGGTGTTCGGCAAGTGACCAGAATTGCTGTTGTCGGCGCCACC
Organism: Mycobacterium sp. MS1601; assembly: GCF_001984215.1. NCBI lineage: Bacteria > Bacillati > Actinomycetota > Actinomycetes > Mycobacteriales > Mycobacteriaceae > Mycobacterium > Mycobacterium sp. MS1601. Next base: position 50,319 of record NZ_CP019420.1, on the reverse strand, counting down.
GGGCTGATCGGCACCCAGGTGGTGGCACTGCTGGAGGCAGGCGGGCACACGGTGGCCGCCGTGTCACGGGCCTCGGGGGTCGACGTGCTCACCGGATCCGGTGTCGACGAGGCGCTGGCCGGCGCCGAAGTGCTTGTCGACGTGTTGAATTCACCGTCCTTCGAGGACGGCCCGGTACTGGACTTCTTCTCCACCTCGACCGCTGTACTGGTGGCGGCGGCCCGCCGAGCGGGCATCGCCCACTACGTCGCACTGTCCATCGTGGGGGTGGACCGCCTGCCGGACAGTGGCTACATGCGGGCAAAGGTGGTGCAGGAGAACGTGATCGTCGAATCCGGGATGCCCTACACGATCGTCCGGGCCACCCAGTTCCACGAATTCACCGCGATGATCACAGAGGGGTTGATCATCGACGGCGAGGTCCGCGCACCGGATGCCCGGATCCAGCCCATCGCCTCGGCCGCCGTCGCCGCCAGAGTGGCCGAGGCTGCTGTCGCGCAGCCGCTGAACGGGGTGGTGAACATCGGCGGTCCTGACACGATCACTTTCGCCGAGATGGCCCGCCTGGTACTGACCGCCCAGGGCCGGGACCTGCCCGTGCTCGTGGACCCCGCCGCCAGCTACTTCGGCGCCCGAGTTGACGCGAACAGCCTGGTCACAGCCGGCGACGCGGGCTTGATGGGGCAGCGCTTCGCTGACTGGCTGGGGTAGTCGCGGCGACAACTCGTCACCCAGCGTGCACGGACACGTCACGCACTGATTGCCGTGGCGCCGGTTGGCTCAGCGACCGTAGCGCTCATGAGCGTCCAGCGACTAGTGAGCGTGCGAGGTACGAGCGCGGGAACCGATCGCTCATGAGATCCGCTTCGGTGCTGATCCCCGCTGATCAACCTGGCACCTCAGCGGACACCCCGCGCTACACACTTCTGCTGTCCACCGATGCCGATCTGATCGAGGCCGCCCAACGGCTGCGCCACGACGTGTTCACCTCCGAACCCGGCTTCGCGCTGACCGATTGCATCGACGGCAAAGATGCCGACAGCTTCGACCAGCACTGTGACCACCTGCTGGTGCGCGAGGACAACTCCGGCGAACTGGTGGGCTGCTACCGGATGCTGCCACCGCCGGGAGCCATTGCCGCCGGAGGTCTCTACACCGCAACGGAATTCGATGTCGCCGCGCTGGACTCGCTGCGGCCTTCGCTGGTCGAGATGGGTCGTGCCGTGGTGCGTGGCGATCACCGCAACGGCGCAGTGGTGCTGCTGATGTGGGCCGGCATCCTCGCCTACCTCGACCGCAGCGGCTACGACTACGTGACGGGCTGCGTTTCGGTTCCCACGCATGGTGACGGCGAGCCCGGCACCCAGGTCCGCGGGGTTCGTGATTTTGTGTCCAAGCGCCACGCCGCCCCGGCCGAGTACACGGTTACGCCCTACCGGCCGGTGATCCTCGACGGCAGGACGCTCGACGACATCACTGCGCCCGCACGACCGACAGTGCCGCCGCTGATGCGCGGTTATCTGCGCCTCGGTGCCCGGGTGTGTGGTGAGCCCGCCCACGATCCCGATTTCGGGGTGGGGGATTTCCCGGCGCTGCTCGACAAGCGGAATGCCGACGTGCGGTACCTCAAACGGCTGAGATCGGTGTCCGCGGCAGAAGGAGCGGTGTCGTGAGCGAGCAGAGGGTGATCGACCACGCCTGGCTGCCCAGGGTGTCGTGTGACGAGAGTTGCATGAACGCCGGTGGCGCCGACGTCGGTCGGGTTGCGGTGGTGGCGTTTCGCACGACGCTGCGCGTCATGCTGACTTTCGCGCTGATCCCGCTGTTGCCCCTGCTCGCAGTGCCGATGCCCGGGCGCTCTCACCTCCAGCGCGGCTATTGCAGGCTGGTGCTGCGTTGCCTCGGTGTGCGCATCACGGTCTCCGGAGGCCCGATCCGCAACCTGCGCGGGGTGCTGGTGGTCAGCCCGCACGTGTCCTGGGTGGACATCTTCTCGATCGGTGCGGTGATGCCCGGCTCGTTCGTCGCCCGTGCTGATCTGATCGACTGGCCGGCCCTCGGTCGGCTCGCCCGGTGGATGAAGGTCATCCCGATCGAGCGGTCCAGCCTGCGTCGGCTCCCCGAGGTGGTGGCCGCTATCGCGTCCCGCCTGCGGGAAGGTCATACCGTTGTGGCCTTCCCGGAGGGCACGACGTACTGCGGTCTGGCCTACGGCTCCTTCAAACCGGCCATGTTCCAGGCCGCCATCGACGCGGGTCGCCCCGTTCAGCCGCTGAAGCTGAGTTATCACCACCGCGACGGTCGCACTTCCACCGTGCCCGCCTTCATCGGCGACGACTCGCTGCTGGAGTCGATCCGGCGCCTCATCCTGGCGCGCCGGACCGTGGTGCACGTCCGAGTGGAGTCGCTCCAACTGCCCGTCGGCGACCGTCGTAGCCTGGCGGCCCGCTGTGAGACCGCCGTGAGAGGCACGTCACTGCCACCCGCCCAACATCGGCACGCGCTGGCTGCTTGAGGTCGTGGGCTGCAAACGCCGACCCGTCCTGCGGTTATCCTGGACAGGTCATGAGCCCCGCCAAGCCGGTCTACCTCGATCACGCCGCCACCACCCCGATGCATCCTGCTGCCATCGAGGCCATGACGGCTGTGCTGAGCACTGTCGGCAACGCATCCTCGCTCCACACGGCCGGTCGGCAAGCCCGACGGCGCATGGAGGAGGCCCGCGAGACGTTGGCCGGTGTTCTGGGCGCCCGTCCGTCGGAGGTCATCTTCACCGCCGGCGGTACCGAGAGCGACAACTTGGCGATCAAGGGCATCTACTGGGCCCGCCACGATGCCGACCCGGCGCGTACCCGCATCATCACCACCGCTGTCGAACACCATGCGGTGCTCGATGCAGTGACGTGGCTGGCCGAGCACGAAGGCGCCGAGGTTGTCTTCCTGCCCACCGAAGCCGACGGCTCGGTCACCGCGGCGTCGTTGCGTGAGGTCCTCACCGAGCAGGCCCCGTCCGTGGCGCTGGTGACGGTGATGTGGGCCAACAACGAGGTGGGCACGCTGTTTCCCGTCGCCGAGCTGGCGGCCGTCGCCGCCGAGTTCGACGTCCCGATGCACAGTGACGCCATTCAGGCCGTCGGCCAGGTGCCGGTGCGCTTTGCCGACAGCGGGTTGTCGGCGATGAGCGTGACAGCGCACAAGTTCGGCGGGCCCACCGGGGTGGGCGCGCTGTTGCTGCGCCGCGACGTCGGGTGTGTGCCGTTGACCCACGGCGGCGGCCAGGAACGCGATGTCCGTTCCGGCACATCGGATGTCGCGGGCGCGGTCGCCATGGCCACCGCCGCTGAGATTTCCGTGGCTGCCCTCGATGCCACCAGTGCGCGGCTGCTGGCACTGCGGGAGCGACTGATCGACGGCGTTCTCGCCGAGATCGACGATGTGGTGCTCAACGGTGCGCGTGAGTCCCGGCTGCCGGGCAATGCCCACTTCACCTTCCGTGGTTGTGAGGGTGATTCACTGCTGATGTTGCTGGACGCCAACGGAATCGAATGCTCCACCGGATCAGCGTGTACTGCCGGGGTGGCGCAGCCGTCCCACGTGTTGATCGCGATGGGTGCCGATGCCACCACTGCCCGCGGCTCCATCCGGTTGTCCTTGGGGCACACCAGCGTCGAGTCCGACGTCGATGCCGCGCTGGAGGTGCTGCCCGCAGCGGTGGCCCGTGCCAGGCAAGCCGCATTGGCCTCGGCGGGGGTGGTGCGCTGATGCGAGTTCTCGCAGCGATGAGCGGAGGCGTCGATTCGTCGGTGGCTGCCGCCCGGATGGTCGACGCCGGTCACGACGTCGTGGGTGTGCATCTGGCGCTGTCCTCGGCGCCGGGCACCCTGCGTACCGGGTCGCGCGGTTGCTGTTCCAAAGAAGATGCCGCCGACGCTCGACGGGTGGCTGATGTGCTCGGAATCCCGTTCTACGTATGGGATTTCGCGGACAAGTTCAAAGAAGACGTGATCGACGATTTTGTCGAATCCTATGCTCGTGGTGAGACGCCGAACCCGTGCGTGCGCTGCAACGAGCGCATCAAGTTCTCGGCGCTGTCGGCACGGGCACTGGCGCTGGGTTTCGACGTGGTGGCCACCGGCCACTACGCCCGGCTGTCGGAGGGCAGGCTGCGGCGCGCCGTCGATGCGGACAAGGATCAGTCCTACGTATTGTCGGTGCTGACCGCCGAGCAGCTCCGGCATGCGGCGTTCCCCGTCGGCGACACCCCGAAGCCCCAGATCCGTGCGGAAGCCGCCCGGCGCGGCCTGCTTGTTGCCGAGAAGCCGGACAGCCACGACATCTGCTTCATCCCATCGGGGGACACTCAGGCGTTCCTCGGTGCCCGCATCGGCGTTCGCCGCGGTTCGGTGGTGGATTCCTCCGGCACCGTGCTGGCCGAGCATGACGGTGTGCACGGTTTCACGGTCGGTCAGCGCAAGGGCCTGGGCATTGCCGGCCCCGGGCCTGACGGCAAGCCCCGCTACGTCACCTCCATCGATGCCGAGAGCGGCACCGTCCACGTCGGTGCTGCTGCCGACCTCGAGATCTGGGAGCTCACCGGGGTGGATCCGGTGTTCACCTCCGGGGCTGCATTCGTCGGCCCGGTGGAAGGCGAGGTCCAGGTGCGGGCCCACGGCGGGGTCGCGCCCGCGGTGGCGGAGGTGATCGACGGACGTCTGCTGGTGCGCCTGCGCTCAGCACTACGCGGCGTGGCACCCGGTCAGACGCTGGTGCTCTACCGGCCCGACGCCGACGGCGACGAAGTACTGGCCAGCGCCACCATCACCCGCTGATCGTCACAGTCCGGCCGGCTGCCAGCCGTGCATCGCGGTATCCAGCTGGTCCGGACTGAGTGCTTTCACCGGCAGAGGTGCCTGGCCGCGGTGGCAGCGGATGCCCGCCAGCAGAATCCCGGTGTAGCGACGCCACAGGTCGGGGTCGCTCTCACCGGCGAACTCGGTGACAGCGCCGGCCAGCAGCCCGAAGATCGGCATGTCGGTGGCCGATAGTTCGGGCCGCACGTATCCGTCCCGGATCGCCCGGTCCACCAGCTCGGACACCCGAGGAGCCAATCTGTCGCGGGCACAGTCGACGGGCTCGCCACACTTCGCGCGGCTGAAGGCGATCTCACGGACGCCGCGATTCGTTGCGGTCACCTGGCACAGCTGGATGACGAACCCTTCGAGACCGTCCCACGAGTCCTCGGCGGTCAGCGCAGCGTCGGCCAGGGCGACTATTTCACTGATGCTGTCTTCGAAGATGGCCGCAAAAAGTGCCTCTTTGGTGGGGAAGCGTCGGTAGACGGTGCCGACGCCGAGGCCGGCGTGACGGGCGACGTCGTTGAGCGTGGCTTCCAGGCCTCGCGTGGCGCACAGGTCGCGCGCGGCCTCGATGATGCGGCGTCGGTTGCGCTCGGCATCCTTGCGGAGGTTCGACGCCTCCAGATCCCCAGCAGTCATGTGGCCGAGTGTACGTACGTGGTGGCGGCTGGTGCCCAGGCTGCCGAAGATTTGTCAAACACAGAGCCCAATTTAGTGATGTGCCTTACCAAATGGCTAGAACCGGATTGACTCTATCCACTTATAGGCTTAGGTTTCCTTAAGGTCGCATGCCGATTGGTGGCTCGCGGCGTTCCCTCACCGAAAGGCACGACCTTGCCTGCTGGCCTCGTGCGCGCATTGTCGCCGCGAAATTGTTCTGTGGCAACGTCACTCATGCGGGGCGCGTGACGTGATCACTGTCGTCAAACGGGTGTGGCTGCCGGTTTTGGTGGTCGCCGCGGTGGCCATCGGCGCCCTGGCCGTGTCGAATCTGCGGTCAGTGTTCGGGTCCGACGGTGCGATCGTGACCCCGGTGGATGCGGACACCGCCGAGAATTTCAACCCCAAAGTCGTTACCTACGAGGTTTTCGGCACCGGATCAACGGCCGTCATCAACTACGCCGACCTCGACGGCACGCCGCAGCGCACCGGCGAGGTGAGTCTGCCCTGGTCGCTGACCCTGGAGACGACGCTGCCGTCGGTCATGCCGAACCTCATGGCCCAGGGCGACGGCCAATCCATCAGCTGCCGCGTCACCGTGGACGACGAGGTCAAAGACGAAAGGACGGCTGACGGAGTGAACGCCGCGACCTACTGCCTGGTGAAGGCAGCATGACCCTGACAGACGCCCCGACGAACCCGATGCCTGCGGCAAGACACACCGCCCGCCCCGCACTACCGCGGTTCATCCGCATGTTCGCCATCCCGATCGTGCTGGTGTGGGTAGCGATCGTCGCCCTCCTCAACACCGTCGTCCCGCAGCTCGAGGAAGTAGGCAAGCTGCGCGCGGTGTCGATGAGCCCCAACGACGCCCCGTCGCTCATCGCCACCAAGCACGTCGGTGAGAAGTTCCAGGAATACGACACCAGCAGCTCGGTGATGATCGTCGTGGAGGGCGACGAGCCGCTGGGGCCGGACGCGCACACGTACTACGACAACATTGTCCGTGAACTCAACGCCGACACCACCCACGTCCAGCACGTCATGGACTTCTGGGGTGACACGCTGACGGCAGCAGGCGCTCAGAGCATTGACGGCAAAGCCGCCTACGTCCAGGTGTACATCGCAGGCGACCAGGGTGAGGCACTGGCCAACGAGTCGGTGCAGACGGTGCGTGACATCGTCGACAGCAATGAGGCTCCACCCGGTGTGAAGGCCTACGTCACAGGACCCGCCGCACTGACCACCGACCAGAACATCGTCGGCGACGCCAGTATGAAAACCATTGAGGGCGTGACGATCGGCATCATCATCGTGATGCTGCTGATCATCTACCGGTCCTTCGTCACGACGCTGGTCACCATGGCCATGGTGTTCGTCGGACTGCTCTCGGCCCGCGGCATCGTGTCCTTCCTCGGGTACTACGAGGTATTCGGCTTGACCACCTTTGCGACCAGCATGGTGGTGACGCTGGCGATCGCCGCCGCCACCGACTACGCGATCTTCCTCATCGGGCGCTACCAGGAGGCGCGCCGCAATGGAATGGACCGCGAGGCCGCCTATTACGACATGTTTCACGGCACCGCGCATGTGGTGCTCGCATCGGGCCTGACCATCGCCGGTGCCACGCTCTGCCTGCATTTCACCCGGCTGCCTTACTTCCAGAGCATGGGCTTCCCGCTCGCGGTCGGCATGACGATCGTGGTGGCCGCCGCGCTCACCCTGGGGCCGGCCTTGATCTCGATCGTGACCCGGTTCGGAAAAGTGTTGGACCCCAAGCGGACTGCGCGGGCCCGCGGCTGGCGCAGGCTCGGTGCGGCGACGGTGCGCTGGCCCGGCGCCATCTTGGTGATGGCCATCGTGCTGTGCATGGTCGGCCTCCTGGCCCTGCCCGGTTACCACACCACCTACAACGATCGCATCTACCTGCCCGCCGATGTGCCCGCCAATGTGGGATACGCCGCGGCCGATCGGCATTTTTCCGATGCCAAGATGAACCCCGATCTGCTGATGGTGGAAGCCGATCACGACCTGCGTAACCCCGCGGATTTCCTGGTGATCGAGAAGATCGCCAAGGCGCTGACCCGGGTGCACGGCATCGCTTCGGTCACCACGATCACCCGCCCGGACGGGAAACCGATCAAACACGCATCGCTGGCATACACGGTGAGCCAGAGCGGCACCGGCCAGCTGATGAACAACGATTTCCAGCAGACCGTGCTGGAAAACACGTTGCAACAGGCCAACGAGATGCAGGTGACCATCGACTCGATGGAGAAGATGCAGAGCATCACCCTCGAGTTGGCCGACGTCACGCGTCGGATGGCCGACAAGATGTCCGACACGTCGGTGAACCTCAACGAAGTGCGCGATCATCTGGCCGATTTCGACGACCAGTTCCGCCCCTTGCGCAACTACTTCTACTGGGAACCACACTGTTTCGACATCCCCATGTGCTGGTCGCTGCGCTCGATTTTCGACAGCCTCGACGGCATCAGCGTGATGTCCGACGACTTCACCGAACTGGTTCCTGACCTCGAACGGATGGCCCAGCTGACGCCGCAGATGGCGGCACTGATGCCGGCGATGATCCAGACGATGAAGAATCAGAAGCAGATCATGCTGAATCAGTATCAGGCGCAGAAGATGCAGCAGGATCAGAACATCGCCATGCAGCAGGACAATACGGCGATGGGGGATGCGTTCGACACCGCGCGCAACGATGACACCTTCTACCTGCCACCGGAAGCCTTCGACACGGCCGACTTCCAGCGCGGCATGAAGCTGATGATGTCGCCCGACGGACACGCGGTGCGGTTCACGGTCTTCCACCAAGGCGACCCGTTGAGCGAGGAAGGCACGGACCGTATCGAGCCGATGCGTGTCGCGGCGGCCGACGCCATCAAGGGCACGCCCCTGGAAGGTTCGACCGTGTACGTCGGCGGCAGCGCAGCGACGTACAAGGACATGCAACAGGGCGCCGACTACGACCTGTTGATCGCCGCCGTCGCGTCGTTGATCCTGATCTTCTTGATCATGGTGATCCTGACCCGGGCCATCGCCGCCGCGGCCGTGATAGTCGGAACCGTGGTGCTGAGTCTCGGAACGTCGTTCGGCCTGTCAGTACTGCTGTGGCAGCACGTCATCGGCATCCCGCTGGGCTGGATGGTGCTGCCGATGACCGTGATCGTGCTCCTGGCGGTCGGCGCGGACTACAACCTGCTCCTGGTGTCGCGGATGAAAGAGGAGATCGGAGCCGGCATCAACACCGGCATCATTCGGTCCATGGCGGGTACCGGATCCGTGGTCACCGCGGCCGGATTCGTCTTCGCCTTCACCATGATCGGCATGCTCGTCAGTGACATGATCGTGATCGGGCAGGTGGGCAGCACCATCGGTCTTGGACTTCTGTTCGACACCCTGGTGGTGCGGTCGTTGATGACACCTTCCATCGCGGCATTGATGGGCAAGTGGTTCTGGTGGCCTCTGCATGTGCGCCCGCGTCCTAAACCGCAGCCCTGGCCGACGCCGAAGACCGCCGAGGTGACCTCGTGATCAGGGCAGTGGTTGGCGTGCTGGTTGTTTCGGTGGGGTTGGTGCTCAATGCGCCGGTGGCTGCGGCTGATCCGGATGAGGCGTTTGCCGACCAGTTGCACACCTTCGGGATCTACGGGCAGAAGGATTACAACGCGTGGATCGGGAAGTTGATGTGCAAGCGGCTGCGTAACGGTCATGACGCGGATGCGTTCGCTTCGGCGAAGTTCGTCCACGATCAGTTGCAGAAGGGCAGCACCACCGATCAGGCGTGGCAGTTCGTGGGCGCTGGTATTCCGATCTATTGCCCGGAGCAGGCGTTTGTGTTGCAGCAGGCTGCGGATCGGAGTGGGCGATGAAGCGTGTTCTGATGTCGGTGTTGGCGGTGGCTTTTGTGGCCACTGCGGCTCCGGCGGCTGCTGATGCCACCGATGAGTATCCGATTCCCAGCCGGATGCTCAAGACCACCTGCACGGTGGATCAGTACATGGCGGCTGTGCGCGATACCGATCCGGTGTACTACGAGCGTTACATCATCGACTACAACAACAAGTCCCCTGATGTGCAGAAGTGGACTCGTGACCGGATCAGCTGGTTCTTCTCGATGGACTACGCGGGCCGTCGGGCGTATTCGGAGGAGACGGCCACCAACGCCTTCTACGAGACGCTGGCCTGGAACTGGCCCAACTGGGCCAAGCTGTTCTTCAACAACAAAGGCGTCGTCGCCCACGGCACCGACGTCTGCATGACCTACCCACCCGTCGACCCCACCGTCTGGACCTGGTAGCTCGCCGCCAGGCTACGGTTGGCCGGTGAGTAACACAGCGTTCGCGGCGGCCACCGGCATCGGCTCCTGGCCTGGCACCTCGGCCAGGGATGCGGCCGAAGTCGTGGTCGGCGAACTGCACACCCTGACCCACCTGGTCGAACTGCCGGGCAGGGGGGTGGGCGCCGACCTGATCGGCAGAGCCGGTGCCTTGCTGGTGGACATCGCCATTGACACCGTGCCCCGCGGATACCGCGTTGTCGCCCATCCCGGAGCGGTGGCACGGCGGGCCGCCAGTCTGCTGGGTGAAGACCTCGACACACTCGAAGAAGCATGGGAGAAGGCAGGACTGGGCGCATCACAGCGCACCGTCAAGATTCAGGCGCCGGGGCCCGTCACCTTGGCCGCCCAGCTGGAACTCGGGAGCGGCCATCGTGCCATCACCGATTCCGGTGCCCTGCGTGATCTCACCGCATCGCTGGCCGAGGGTATCGCGCTGCACCGGGCCGAGGTGGCGCGCCGACTCGGCACCACCGTCGTGGTTCAACTCGACGAGCCGTCGCTGCCGGCTGCGTTGGCCGGCCGCCTGACCGGGGTCACCGGTGTCACGCCGGTGCATCCGGTGGACGAAGCAGCCGCGGTCGAACTGCTCGACATCGTGGTCGCAGCGGCAGGCACCGAGGTGGCACTGCACTGCTGCGCGTCGGACCTACCGTGGAAGCTGCTGCAGCGCAGCGCCATCAGTGCCGTGTCCGTCGATGTATCCACGCTGAAGCCGCAGGATCTCGACGGCATCGGGGAGATGTTGGAAGCCGGCGGCACGGTGCTGCTCGGTGTGGTGCCTGCCGTCGAACCGGCGCAGCGGCTGGTAGTCGAGGAGGTGGCGGAGGCAGCCGCCAGGGTCACCGATCGACTGGGCTTCAACCGGAACATCCTGCGGGAGCGTATCGGTGTCACTCCCTCGTGCGGACTGGCCGGTGCGACGGCCGCCTGGGCGCGTACCGCGATCGGATTGGCGCAGAAGGTGGCCGACGGCTTCGAACAGGATCCGGAAGCGATCTAGGGGACACCACAAGGTTGCCTGTGGTGGAGGCCGTGGCCGTCTGCGTCGGTGACGATGAGATGGTCGGCGGGGCCGGTGGTGGCCCGACAGTTCGGCCAGTTCCTCGAAGAACGCCCCATCCGCTGCTTGGGGCTTACCCCATCAGCGGCGAAAGACGTTGTGGTCGAGGACATGCACCCATGACACCAGAGGGGTACGACACATTCGGCGTACCCGGCCATGGGTCTACCGGTCCGTCAGAGTCCGCGCAGGTCTTTGCGCAGGATCTTGCCTGAGGCCGACTTGGGCACGGCGTCGATGAAGGCCACCCGGCGCACCTTCTTGTACGGCGCCACCTGTGCGGCCACGAATTGCATCACCGCCGCCTCATCGAGGGAGGCACCGGATTGCTTGACCACGAACGCTTTCGGGATCTCCTCGCCCTCGTCGTCCTTGACGCCGATCACCGCGGCGTCGGCGATCTCGGGATGTGTCAGCAGCAGTGCTTCCAGCTCCGCCGGAGGCACCTGGTAACCCTTGTACTTGATCAGCTCCTTGAGCCGGTCCACGATGTACACGCAGCCGTCGGAGTCCACGCAGGCCATGTCACCGGTGTGCAGAAAACCGTCTGCATCAATGGTTTCCGCGGTGGCCTTGTCGTTGCCCAGATAGCCGGCCATCACATTGGGGCCGGAGAACCAGAGCTCGCCGGTGGCACTGAGTCCCGAGTCGGGAATGCCGATCTCCGCGCCGGAAGCAGGGTCGATGATCTTGCTGACGGAGTTGGCCACGGTCCAGCCCACCGAACTCAGCGGCGCAGTGACGCCGAACAACGTCGCACCACCGTCGGGTGGGGTGCAATGGCTGACCGGCGACAACTCGCTCATGCCGTAGCCCTGCACCACCTGGCACCCGATCCGCTTGGCCACCGCGTGGCCCAACTCCTCGTCCAGAGGTGCCGCTCCCGACATCACCACCCGCAGCGACGACAGGTCGAACTCGTCGATGATCGGGTGCTTGGCCAGTGCCACGGCCACCGGCGGGGCGATGTAGCCCATGGTGCATCCGTGATCCTGGATGTTGCGCAGGAACGCCTGCAAGTCGAACGACGGCATCACCACCAGCTTGGCGCGGGCGGCCAGCGCGGCATTGAGCAACACCGTCATCCCGTAGATGTGGAAGAAGGGCAGCACGGCGATGATCACGTCCTCGGACGTGATGCCCTGAACCGGGCGGAACTGCGCCACATTGGCCACCAGGTTTCGGTGGGTCAGCATGACGCCCTTGGGGTTTCCCGTTGTCCCCGAGCTGTAGGGCAATGCCGCCAGATGGGTGGTCGCATCAAAATCCACCGACGGTGCGTCGGCGCCGGAAGCCAGCAGATCATCGGCGCTCGGATGCCCGTCTGCGGCCTCACCGGCACCGTCGAGCACCACCACCTCACTGGGCGACAACCCCGCTCGCTCAGCACCTTCGGCGGCCTGGGGGAGCAGAGGCGAGACGGTGATGAGCATCTTGGCGTGCGCATCGGTCAGCTGCTTGGCGATGTCCTTGGCGGTGAACAGCGCATTGATGGTGGTGGCGGTGGCGCCGGCTCGCAGGATGCCGTGGAACGCGATCGCGAACGCCGAGCTGTTGGGCGACAGCAGTCCCACCACGTCGCCGACGCCGATGCCCCTGTCGGTCAGCGCGCCGGCGAAGGCGTCGACGCGCGTCACGAGGTCGCGGTAGGTCAGCGCAGTGCCGGTCGGGGCATCCACCATGGCCACCCGGTCGGCGTCGGACTCGGACAGGTCGCCGAACAGGTAGTCGTACACCCCGGATTCGGGAATCTCCACCTCGGGGTACGGGCTGGCAAATGTCACGACACTCCTTCGGTTCGCTGGTCGAGTTCTCTGATCAGTTTCTTGGTCGCCACCAACCGGTACGAGGTGTCGATCAACTCGGCCACCTCCGACCAGTCCACGTCGGCGTCGGCCAGGTCGAAGCCCAGCCAGCCGGACGGACCCAGGTACATGGGGTAGAAGAACCGCTCGTCCTGCTCGAACGCAGGTCGTTCGTCTTCGGCGGGCTTGATCATGATGGCGTGGTCGTAGCGCACGACAGCCCCGGACTGCTTGGAGCTGCCGCCGTACCAGACGAAACTCTTCGGGGCGTAGAACACGGGCCTGCCGTGGGAGATCTTCTCGAACGCGCCGGGGAAGCCCAGGGCGATCCGCCGCACGTCGGCAAGGCCGAAGTCGTCATCACGAAACATGATCGGATGCGGCATGCCCTCAGGTTAGCCAGGCCCGCGGAGGTGTCGGTGGGTTTCGATAACGTGGCACCGTGAGCTCACCCGAGGAAGAGACCGACCAGGCGACTGCCGACGCGCGCAGGCAGTGGCAGGAGTTGGCCGACGAGGTGCGCGGGCACCAGTTCCGCTACTACGTCAAGGACGCCCCCGTCATCTCCGACGGAGAGTTCGACACCTTGCTGGGCCGGCTCATCGCTCTCGAAGAGCAGCACCCTGAGCTGCGCACCCCGGATTCACCCACCCAGCTGGTCGGAGGTGCCGGATTCGCCACCGAGTTCGGTTCCGTCGACCACCTCGAGCGCATGCTGTCGCTGGACAACGCCTTCAACGCCGACGAGCTCGCCGCCTGGTCCACCCGGGTGCGTACCGAGATCGGTCCTGATGCCCACTACCTGTGCGAGCTGAAGATCGACGGTGTGGCGCTGGCCCTGGTGTACCGCGACGGCCGCCTGGAACGCGCCGCCACCCGCGGTGACGGCCGCACCGGTGAGGACGTCACCCTCAATGCCCGCACCATCGAGGACATCCCCGAACGGTTGGCCGAAAGCCCGGATCACCCGATTCCGGCCGTCCTCGAAGTCCGCGGTGAGGTGTTCTTCCGGGTGGCCGACTTCGAGGCGCTCAACGCCGGCCTCATCGAGGAGGGCAAGCTGCCGTTCGCCAATCCGCGCAACTCGGCGGCCGGCTCGCTGCGGCAGAAGAACCCGGCGGTCACGGCCCGGCGCAGGCTGCGGATGATCTGCCACGGCCTGGGGCACGCCGAGGGGTTCGCGCCGCCGTCACTGCACGAGGCCTACCTGGCGCTCAAGGCCTGGGGGCTGCCGGTGTCCGACCACACCGCCAAGGTGCAGGGCATCGAGGCTGTGCAGGAGCGGGTCACCTACTGGGGTGAGCACCGCCATGACGTCGAACACGAGATCGACGGTCTGGTGGTCAAAGTCGACGAGGTGGCACTGCAGCGCCGTCTCGGCGCCACCTCGCGGGCGCCGCGCTGGGCCATCGCCTACAAGTACCCTCCCGAGGAGGCCACCACCAAGCTGCTCGACATCCGGGTCAGCGTCGGCCGCACCGGCCGGGTCACCCCGTTCGCCTACATGGAACCGGTCAAGGTAGCCGGCTCCACAGTGGGGTTGGCGACACTGCACAACGCCTCGGAGGTCAAACGCAAGGGCGTCCTCATCGGAGACACCGTCGTCATCCGCAAAGCCGGAGACGTCATCCCCGAAGTGCTGGGCCCGGTCGTGGAACTGCGTGACAACTCCGAAACCGAGTTCGTCATGCCCACCGAGTGCCCGGAATGCGGCACCACCTTGAGACCGGCCAAAGAGGGCGACGCGGACATCCGCTGCCCGAACTCGCGGTCGTGCCCGGCGCAACTGCGTGAGCGGGTGTTCCACGTGGCAGGCCGCGGTGCCTTCGATATCGAAGGCCTGGGTTACGAGGCCGCAATCGCGCTGCTGCAAGCCGGGGTCATCGAGGACGAGGGCGACCTGTTCACCCTCACCGCCGAGGATCTGCTGCGCACCGACCTGTTCACCACCAAGGCAGGTGAGCTCTCCGCCAACGGCAAGCGGCTGTTGGCCAACCTGGACAAGGCCAAGGCCCAACCGTTGTGGCGGGTGCTGGTCGCACTGTCCATCCGCCATGTCGGTCCCACCGCCGCGCGGGCGCTGGCCACTGAGTTCGGCAGCCTCGACGCCATCACCGAAGCCTCCGAAGAACAGCTGGCCGGCACCGAGGGCGTAGGGCCCACCATCGCCGCCGCCGTCATCGACTGGTTCACCGTGGACTGGCACAAGGCCATCGTGGACAAATGGCGCGCCGCCGGGGTCCGGATGGCCGACGAGCGCGACGCCAGCATCGAGCGCACCCTCGAAGGCCTGTCCATCGTGGTCACCGGCTCACTGCCGAACTTCTCCCGGGACCAGGCCAAGGAGGCGATCTTGGTGCGCGGCGGCAAGGCGGCGGGCTCGGTGTCGAAGAAGACGGCCTACGTGGTGGCCGGCGACGCACCGGGGTCCAAGTACGACAAGGCCGTCGAACTGGGCGTGCCCATCCTGGACGAGGAGGGGTTCCGGAAGTTGCTGGAAGACGGTCCCTCCCCGGTCGAGGAGGGTGGGGTTTCCGAGGAGGAGTGACGGGTAAGCCTAGTCGGACATGACTACCGCCATGAGAGACGCCACCGATGTCGTCGACGCCATATCCCGACAGTTCTCCGCGAAAGTGGTGGGGCAGGACTACCTGAGAGAGTCGCTGCTCATCGGTCTGCTCACCGGCGGCCACATTCTTCTCGAGGGTGTTCCCGGGCTGGCCAAGACCACCGCGGCCCGCACCGTCGCCGAGTCGATCTCGGGTGGGTTCCGGCGCATCCAATGCACCCCGGACCTGCTGCCCAGCGACATCATCGGCACGCAGATCTACGACGCGAACGCGCACGCGTTCACCACCCAGCTGGGCCCGGTGCACAGCAACATCGTGCTGCTCGACGAGATCAACCGGTCCAGCGCCAAGACCCAGAGCGCGATGCTCGAGGCGATGGAGGAACGGCAGACCACCATCGCCGGGGTCAATCACCCCATCCCCGAACCATTTCTGGTGATCGCCACCCAGAACCCCGTCGACCAGGAGGGCACCTACCCGCTCTCTGAGGCGCAGACCGACCGCTTCATGCTCAAGGAGGTACTGCGCTACCCGACCCCGGGCGAAGAAGCCGAGATGATCTTCAGGATGGAGGCCGGTGTCTACGAGCGTGGCGAAACTGCCACTGCTGCAGTGACTCTCGACGACATTCGACGGGTGCAACAGGTGGTGCGCGCCGTCCACATGGACCCTGTGCTGGTGCGCTACGTCGCCGAACTGGTACATGTCACCCGGGAACCGCGACGCCACCTCTCCCAGCAGCTCGGACGGCTCGTCGAGTACGGCGCCAGCCCACGTGCCACCATCGCCTTCTGCCGATGCGCCAAGGCCAAGGCTGTGCTCTCGGGCCGTAATCACGTTATGCCGGAGGACATTCGTACCCTGGCCCACCGAGTGCTGCGTCACCGGTTCATCCTCGGATTCGAGGCGGTGAACGTCGACGTCACACCGGAGACCGTGATCGACGCAGTGCTGCAGACGGTCCGGGTGCCCTGACAACGCTCATGGGCAGGCACCTCCACCGCGCGAAATCACACTTCGGCACCGACACCCGCGGACTGCTGGACGGCGGCCGGTATGCGTTGCTGCACACCAGGAGCCTCGATCTCGACGAGTTGCGTCCCTACGTCCCCGGCGACGACGTCCGCGACATCGATTGGAAGGCCACGGCCCGCGCGGGTGAGGTGCTGATCAAACGATTCGTCTCCGAAAAGCACCACAAGATCGTGATGGTCGCCGACGCCGGCCGCAATGTCACCGCACTGGCGCCGGGCGGGGAATCCAAACGTGACGTGGCCGCCAACCTCATGGGAGCCGTCGGGCTCATCGCGATGGCGCGCAGCGACGAGATCGGCCTGGTCTACGGAGACAGCCGCGGCTCGGTGACGATCCGTAGCCGCCGCGGCGAGGCGCACATCGAGAGCCTGCTGGAGCGGTTCTACAACCACAGCGGTGTCGGTGCCAGCGACATCGGCGCCCAACTCGACCATGTCGCACGTGCGCACCGCACCCGACTGTTGCTGATCGTGGTGTCCGACGAGCCCGACGTCACCCCCGCACTGGAGACGTCTGTACAACAGCTTTCGGGACGCCATGAGCTGCTGTGGCTGCTCATCTCCGACATGCCGGCGCTCGGTGACGACGACCGCGACGGGTTCGACGTCGGCACAGGGCGTTTTGTGCTCAGCCACGCCGATCTGGGGCCGCGTGTACTGGCCGCCTACCGTGCCGCCGAAGAACGTCGCGCCGCCAACCTGGACAGTTTTCTGACAGCCAACCGGGTCCGGTTCACCCGGATCGGTGCCAGCAGCGACATCCGTTCAGCGCTGGTGGAACTCAGTCAGGCTTACCGGCATGCCGGCTGAGGACCTGCTGCGATTTGTCGGCGAACCACTGACGTACTCGCGGTGGTGGCTGGTACTCGGCAGCGCCGGCGTCGTCGCCGTGGTCATCTGGTGCACCGCGGTGTTCCTGTGGACCCGTCGCGGCGCGAAGCCACGGGCGGAGCCCGCCGGCGTGCAGAGTTGGCTGATCCGCCGCCGCTTCGGCAGCCAGGTGCGCAGCATCGGTGACCGGCACCGTCGAGGCGAGATCACCGCCACGGCGGCCTGTGCCGAACTGAGCAGCACCGTCGCAGCTTCCTCGCCTCCGCCACCGGGGCGCCGACACCGTACTTGCATGTCAGCGAAATTGCTTCCAGCAGTGTTCCTTTGGTGGCAGCTGCGGCACCACTGCTGGACCGGCTCACCACCGCACAGTTCGACCCGGGCGCCACCGCCGACGTCGCAGCACTGCAACGCGCAGCCCAGGAGGTGATCGCGGCGTGGAACTGACCTGGTGGCCGGTGACCCTGCTGGGAGTCGCCGCGTTGATCGTCGTGGCCGCCGTGGTGTGGGCTGCCCCGTTCCGCACCGATCGCAGCCACGTTCGGCCACTGGCCAACGTCGCCCGGCTGACCGCCCTGCCCGAGTACGTCCGCGCCTACCGCATCTACGTGGCCTCGATGATGGTCGCACTGGTGCTTCTGGTGGTGACGTTCGCCGCCGCGGTGGTTGCCGGGGCGCGACCCACCGGACTGCCCGAAGCCACGCAAGCCTTCGACGCGGCCTACCCGCAGGACACCATGCTGTGCGTGGGGCAGGACGTGACCGACCCGGTGAGCGCCCAATTCCTCAGCTACTACGCACAACTCGCCGAGTCCTACGACCGGCAACGGCTGGGGCTGACGTCGGCGACACTGCGGGTGATCCCGCTGACCCGCGACCACACCTACGTCACCGACAGGCTCGAAGGACTGGCGCGGCTGGCACCCATCCAGCAGGGCCTCGACGGCGGCACCCCGGTGTCGGCCGCCGAGCGCGGGGAACTGAGCGCCCGCGCCGCCGAGTTCTCCCGCACGCTGGACTACACCGACTACACCCGCAGCGTCGAGGACGTGCTGGCCCTGTGTTTGGGCGGTTTCACCGGCGACGTCGACGCACCTCGGCGCCAGCTGATCTATCTCGGGCCCAGCTCGCTGCGCACCGCGTCGGACACCCGGCCGTCGCTGTTCAGCGGTGAGGCCGTGGCGCAACTGGCCCGCGATGCCGACGTCCAGATCAACGTCGTCGCGCGCGCCGATGTCGTCAACTCCGCCCAGGACTCGGATTCGCTTCGCGCCCTGGCCCAGGAGAGCGGGGGAGTGTTTCAGCTGTACAACCCTCCTGACGCCGGGGGTCCCGACCCGGTGCTCACCCAGCACCTCGATGACATCAGGAACAACCCGCCGGCTGTGGTGCGGCCCGACGCAGTGGTGGTCACCAGCGCCTCCTGGGACACTCCGCAACCGGCGCTGATCGCCGCGGTGGTGGCGGCGATTCTGCTGAGTGTGACCTTGGTGGTGTTGCGTCGATGACCTTCACCCCTGTTGGTTCTGCAACGTTGCTCCTGGTGCTGGGTGCCGTCCTGGTGCTCCTGAGAGTGCTTGCGCTGTACCGGCGTCGACGGTCAGTTCTGCGTTGGGTCGGCGTGACCGCCGCCGTGCTGCTGTTGTTGGGCGCGGCCGCCCGACCCGGAATCGATGCCAGCCGCGACGTCAGCGCCGACACCTCGCAGGCGGCCGGGCCCAACGTCTTCCTGGTGGTCGATCGGTCGGCCGGCGCACCCGTGGCCGACATGCGTGCTGACATCGACGGTGTGATCGACGCCTATCCCGGTGCCCGCATCGCGCTGATCTCCTTCGCCACCCGCGCCACCATGGACTGGCCGCTTTCCGACGATGTGACGAGCCTGCGGTCGGTGATCAGCGGTCTGTCGCCGTACCTGACAGACATCCCGGATCCGGCACTGCAGGTCAACGCGTTCGCTGCCCGAGATGTGCTGCGCACCAAGGTCGACGCGGCCGCAGGCGAGTACCCGGGTGCATCCAACCTGGTGTTCTACTTCGGCACCGGCGACCCGGAATCACTGGTGTCGCGAGGGTCGTTCGACATGGCGCCCGGCTCCGTCGCCGGCGGCGCGGTGTTCGCTTACGAGCCCTCCGACCCGGCCAGGCTGCAGTCGATCGCCGATCAGCTCGGGGTGCCCCTGGGTGAGGTGTTGCCGCCGGTCGAGGCGCAGGGGACGGCAGAGCCGGTGCACGTGGCCGATCGGTACGAGTTCTATTGGCTGCTGGCGCTGTTGGCCTCGGCTCTGTTGCTGGCCGAGATCGCTGCGACGCTGCGCGAATACCACAAGAATCGACTGCGGCTATGAGCCGGAAACGCCTCTATCTGTATTCGGTGCCGGTCTGCGTGGTGGTGTTGCTGCTCAGCCTCAAGATGATCAGCGTGGTGGTGCTCGGGGACTCGGCGCGCTCGAACTTCGGCAGCCACGATATCGACGCCCTGGATTCCGATGTGTCGTGGCTGCAGATGGTCGACATCATCGAGCCCGGCACCACCGCCTACGCCGCGGGTGCCGCCGATGCCCTGGCCGGGCGATTGCCCGACGCCGAGCGCCATTTCGCCGAAGCGTTGCGCCGCGCCGACTCCTGTCCGGTGCGGGTCAACCTGGTGTTGGTGCGGGAGACGTTGGGGGACTTGGGGTTTCGTGACGGAAACCGCGACGGGGCCATCCGGGGCTATCGAGAGGCGCTCGCCGTGGCGCAGAGCGCGCCGGTGAACTGCTTTGACGGCAATGACGATCCGGATGAGCAGCGGCGTGTCGTCCGCGCCGATGCCATTTCGCGACTGCAACACAAACTCGCCTTCGTGACTGGCTCCGCCGTCGCACCCCCGCCACCACCGCCGGTGGCGCCACCACCACCGCCACCCGCCGCCGGTGCGGCGGTACCTGAGCCTGAGCAGCCCTCGGAGGCGCCGAAGCCCCGGCTGCTGGGCCCGGGTGACCCGCAGGACCTGCTGCGCCGGCTGCTCGACGACGCCAACTCGACAGGATCCAACCGCGAGTAGGTCAGCGCAGGATGGTCGCGACGATCCCGGCCAGATAACCCAACCGGGCCACTTCGGACGGTCGGAACTCGGGCCCACCCGGGCGGCCGAGCATGACGGCGACGTTCGAGTCGCCCAGGGGCGCGGCAGCCAGGGTTGTATCCATGTCGCGCCACACCTGCGGCACCCAGTCGGCGGTGCCGTCCAGAACTCTTGCCTGGTCCAGCGGCAACCAGGGTGCCGATTGCGCCTGCGTTTCCGGGGCGGCCGGACTGCCCACCACGCGCTCGATACCGGCCTCGCTGCGCCGCGCCACGGTGCACCAGCCCACCCGCAGCACTCGGGGCGCCTCGTCGGCCAGCACCTGGAGTTTGTCGGATCGATCGGCCGCGGCGATGTGATCGATGAGCTCGAGTTCGCGGTGCGCCTCCAGCAACCCGGTGTGCGGCCGGATGCTGTCCACCCGCACTCCTTCGAGCCGCTCGGCGGCCGTGATCAGCATGTCCGGCATGGCACCGGGCGGCAGGTCGACCACCAGATCGTCGATGGCATAGCCCGAGGTGCGTTCGACGACGTCAAGGGACAGGATGTCAGCGCCCACCGACCCGAGAGCTACGGCAAGAGAGCCGAGGCTGCCCGGTCGATCGTCCAGCTGGACCCGCAGCAGATACGAAGGCACGCGCAACACTGTCGCACAGGCTCAGCAGCCCAGCACTCCGGGCGCAGGTCGGCGCCTTTTGCATCTGTAGGCTGGTCACTCGTGTCCCAGATCTCCCGAGATGACGTGGCCCATCTGGCCCGACTGGCCCGACTGGCGCTGACCGACGACGAACTGGACAGCTTCTCCGGTCAGCTCGACGCGATCCTCGAGCACGTCAGCCGTATCCAGGCGGTCGACGTCACCGACGTCGCGCCCACCGGAAACCCCCTGACCGAAGTCAACGTGACCCGCGCCGATGTCGTGGCTCCCAGCCTCAGTCAGGACCAGGCGCTGGCCCAGGCGCCCAACGCCGTCGACGGCCGCTTCGCCGTCCCGCAGATCCTGGGGGAGAGCCAGTGACCGACCTGATCCGCCGTACCGCCGCCGAGCTGGCCGACGGTATCGCCGCCAAGGAGTTCTCTTCGGCCGAAGTCACCCAGGCCCACCTGGACCAGATCCAGGCCACCGACGAGCGCTATCACGCGTTCCTGCACGTCGCCGCGGACAAGGCGCTGGCCGCGGCCGCCGAGATCGACAAGGCTGTTGCCGCCGGCGAGCAATTGCCGTCCGCGCTGGCCGGGGTGCCGCTGGCACTCAAAGACGTGTTCACCACCACCGACATGCCCACCACCTGCGGGTCCAAGATCCTCGAAGGCTGGACGTCGCCGTACGACGCCACCGTGACGGCCAAACTCCGCGGCGCCGGTATCCCGATCCTGGGCAAGACCAACATGGACGAGTTCGCCATGGGCAGCTCGACGGAGAACTCGGCGTTCGGGCCCACCCGCAACCCGTGGGACACCGACCGGGTGCCCGGCGGCTCCGGCGGCGGCAGTGCCGCGGCGCTGGCCGCCTTCCAGGCGCCGCTGGCCATCGGCACCGACACCGGTGGTTCGATCCGTCAGCCTGCCGCGCTCACCGCGACCGTGGGTGTCAAGCCGACGTACGGCACGGTGTCGCGGTACGGCCTGGTGGCCTGCGCGTCGTCGCTGGATCAGGGTGGTCCCTGTGCGCGCACCGTGCTCGACACCGCGCTGCTGCACTCCGTCATCGCCGGCCACGACCCGCGTGACTCCACGTCGGTGAACGCCGCGGTGCCCGACGTGGTGGCGGCCGCACGTGCCGGTGCCTCCGGCGACCTCAAGGGCGTCAAGATCGGTGTGGTCAAGCAACTGCGCCAGGGCGAGGGGTATCAGTCGGGCGTGCTGGCGTCGTTCAACGCCGCCGTGGAGCAGCTCGGTGCTCTCGGCGCCGAGGTCAGTGAGGTCGACTGCCCCAACTTCGATCACTCGATGGCGGCCTACTACCTGATCCTTCCCTCCGAGGTGTCGTCCAACCTGGCACGCTTCGATGCCATGCGGTACGGCCTGCGGGTCGGTGACGACGGCACGCACAGTGCCGAAGAAGTGATGGCACTCACCCGTGCTGCCGGATTCGGACCGGAAGTCAAGCGCCGCATCATGATCGGCACCTACGCGCTGTCGGCCGGGTATTACGACGCCTACTACAACCAGGCGCAGAAGGTCCGCACGCTGATCGCCCGCGATCTCGACGAGGCATACCAGAAGGTGGACGTCCTGATCTCACCTGCCACTCCCACCACAGCGTTCCCACTGGGGGAGAAGGTCGACGATCCGCTGGCCATGTACCTGTTCGACCTGTGCACGCTGCCGCTGAACCTGGCCGGGCACTGCGGCATGTCGGTGCCGTCGGGGCTCTCCCCGGACGACAACCTGCCGGTCGGGTTGCAGATCATGGCGCCCGCGCTGGCCGACGACCGGCTCTACCGCGTCGGTGCCGCCTACGAAGCGGCCCGCGGTGTGCTGCCGACCGCACTCTGAGAGGGCAGGATAGGCGTATGCGTATTGGAGTTCTGACCGGTGGCGGCGACTGTCCTGGACTCAACGCGGTCATCCGGGCGGTGGTGCGGACGAGCGATGCCCGATACGGCTCGTCGGTGGTCGGCTTTCTCGACGGCTGGCGGGGTCTGCTCGAAGACCGCCGGATCCAGCTGGCCAATGATGACCGCAACGACCGGCTGCTCGCCAAGGGCGGCACCATGTTGGGCACCGCCCGCACCAATCCGGACAAGCTGCGCGCCGGTCTCGACCAGATCAAGCAGACACTCGAGGACAACGGCATCGACGTCCTGATCCCGATCGGCGGTGAAGGCACGCTGACGGCCGCCAGCTGGCTGTCCGACGAGGGTGTGCCGGTGGTCGGGGTGCCCAAGACCATCGACAATGACATCGACTGCACCGACGTGACATTCGGGCATGACACCGCGCTCACCATCGCCACCGAGGCCATCGACCGGTTGCACAGCACCGCCGAGTCCCACCAGCGGGTGATGCTGGTGGAGGTCATGGGTCGGCACGCAGGCTGGATCGCGCTGAACGCGGGCCTGGCCTCCGGCGCACACATGACGTTGATACCCGAGCAGCCCTTCGACGTCGAGGAGGTCTGCCGGTTGGTGAAACGCCGGTTCCAGCGCGGAGATTCGCATTTCATCTGTGTGGTGGCCGAAGGTGCCAAGCCCGCCGAGGGATCGATGCTGCTGCGTGACGGCGGCATCGACGAATTCGGGCATCAGCGCTTCACCGGTGTCGCCGCGCAGCTGGCGGTCGAGATCGAGAAGCGGATGAGCAAAGAGGTGCGGACCACGGTGCTCGGACATGTGCAGCGCGGTGGCACACCAACCCCGTACGACCGGGTGCTGGCCACCCGCTTCGGTGTCAACGCCGCCGACGCGGCGCACGCGGGTGAGTACGGGATGATGGTGTCGCTGCGCGGGCAGGACATCGGTCGGGTGCCGCTGGCCGATGCCACCAAGCAGCTCAAGCTGGTGCCGCAGAGCCGCTACGACGACGCGGCGGCGTTCTTCGGCTGACAGCCGCACCATTAGGATCGACGCATGACTGTCGCTTCCGCTGAACTGCTCGACTACGACGAGGTGATCGCCAAGTACGACCCCGTACTCGGCCTCGAGGTGCACGTCGAGCTGTCCACCGCGACCAAGATGTTCTGCCCGTGCGCCACCACCTTCGGCGCCGAGCCCAACACCCAGGTGTGCCCGGTGTGCCTGGGCATGCCGGGGGCGTTGCCGGTGCTCAACGAGGCCGCCGTGGAGTCCGCCATCCGGATCGGGCTGGCCCTCAACTGCGACATCGCGCCGTGGGGCCGCTTCGCCCGCAAGAACTACTTCTATCCGGATCAGCCGAAGAACTACCAGATCAGCCAGTACGACGAGCCCATCGCGGTCAGCGGTTACCTGGACGTACCGCTTGATGACGGCACCACCTGGCGCGTCGACATCGAACGTGCCCACATGGAAGAGGACACCGGCAAGCTGACTCACCTGGGCAGCGATACCGGTCGCATCGCCGGTGCCACCACTTCGCTGGCCGACTTCAACCGCGCCGGCGTGCCGCTGATCGAGATCGTCACCAAGCCCATCGAGGAAACCGGCGAGCGGGCACCCGAGATCGCCCGCGCCTACGTCACCGCGTTGCGTGATCTGCTGAGCGGACTGGACGTCTCCGATGTGCGGATGGACCAGGGCTCCATGCGCTGCGATGCCAACGTTTCGTTGAAACCCAAGGGCACCAAGGAATTCGGTACCCGCACCGAGACCAAGAACGTCAACTCGCTCAAGAGCGTCGAGGTGGCCGTCCGCTACGAGATGCGCAGGCAGGCCGCGGTACTGGAGTCCGGCGGCACCATCACCCAGGAGACCCGGCACTTCCACGAGGACGGATACACCAGCCCCGGCCGCGCCAAGGAGACTGCCGAGGACTACCGCTACTTCCCCGAGCCCGACCTGGAGCCGGTGGCACCCAGTGCTGAGTTGGTGGAGCGGCTGCGCGGCACCATCCCCGAGTTGCCCTGGTTGGCGCGCAAGCGAATCCAGGACGAGTGGGGTGTCTCAGACGAGGTGATGCGTGACTTGGTCAACAACGGCGTCGTCGACCTGGTGACCGCGACGGTGGCCGCCGGTGCCGCCAGTGAATCTGCCCGTGCCTGGTGGGGAAACTTCCTGGTGCAGAAGGCCAACGAGAGTGGCCGCGACGTCGCCGAACTCCCGATCACCCCGGCGCAGGTGGCCGAGGTGGTCAAGCTGATCGACGACGGCAAACTGTCCAACAAGCTGGCCCGCCAGGTGGTCGAGGGGGTGCTGGCCGGTGAAGGCGAACCCGAGGCCGTCATGACCGCGCGTGGACTCGCTCTGGTCCGCGACGACTCGCTGATCCAGGCCGCTGTCGACGAGGCTTTGGCCGCCAACCCCGACATCGCCGAAAAGATCCGCGGCGGCAAGGTGCAGGCCGCCGGCGCCATCGTCGGCCAGGTGATGAAGGCCACCAAGGGGCAGGCTGATGCCGCCCGCGTGCGGGAGCTGGTCATGGCCGCCTGCGGCGTCAGCTAGAAGTCGGGAGGCTGGTTGCGTTCGGCGACGTAGGCGTCGTTGAGCGCGCGCTTTGCGGCGATGCGGTGGGCGCGGTCTTTGGCCTTGGGGCGTTTTCGCTTCGGCATCTTGGCCGTGCGGTTGTCCCCGTGGGTTTTGCGGGGGCTGCCGCGTTGGACGGGTGCCGAGGTGGTGTCGACGCCCGGGAAGTACAGCCTGCTGGTGTAGGTGTGACCGGTGGGTGTGGTGATCGTGACGGTACCGTCTGCGGTCTGGCTGTCGGACCAGCCAGGGTGAAAAGTTTTTGAGCAGATGATGAAAACGGCAGTAGCCCTTGAGATCTGAGGCGTGGGTGGGGCCGCCGACATCCCAGGCGATCGTATGATCCAGATCGCAGAACTCGATCGGCCGGCTGCAGCCTCCGGCGCGGCAGTGCAGGTCGCGGGCTTTGAGCCACTCCCGCAGCGCCTCGGGGATGCGATAGCCGTCCTCGCGAAGGATGGGTGGTGGCTTGAGGTGGTTGACCTTCGCACCCTTGGCGAGCAGTGCGGCCATCAGCGCGCTTGGCACGATGCCGAAGCCGGGGATGGTCCCGGCGGCTGGGGTCGCCGGCGATGGGGCTGCGGGCGTGGGGGTTTCGGTGGCGGGCGGTTCATTTGCGGGTTCTGTCGCGACGTGCTCGGATCAGCAGTGCCGGAGTCATCGTCGGACTGGTCGGTAGCGTCGTCGCCGGGTTCGTCAGGGGTGGACGCCGCCGCAGATTCCGGGGCAGGCGGAGCCGCTGTGTCGGGTTTCTCGCCGAGGATGAGGGTGTCGGGTTCGGCGGTCAAGGCGGCGGCTTCGGCGTAGACGTGGATGACGAACCGCGACCCCACTTCGTCGTCGGCGGCGGCGGGACAGGTCGGGGACCCGCACAAACACTTGAGTCGGTTGGAGTCGGCCGCCAGTGCTTCGGCGGCATCGGACATGCGTTGATCCAGAGTGCGGGGATCATTGGTGCACACGGTTTTGGCCATCCGCCGCAGCCGGCCCATGAGCAGGGCGGCGCCGGGGCTGGTCATCCGGATCGCGACGGTGGTGATCCTGGAGGCGGCGTCGGTATGGCGATCGACGAACAGGTCCACCGCGTTCTTCAACTTGTAATACGACAGTCCAGGCCTGCGGTGATCTCACCGCGAAGGAACAGGGCCGCGAGTTTGGGGAAGCGATCCCGCATCGCGGCGCCGATCTCGAGGTCGCCCATGGCCCAGCGTGGGGACACTGAGAACGCGAGGCCGATCTGGGCGACCACATCATCTTCTTCGTCGACCGCCCACAGTGACATGTCCTCGTCGACCGACGTCAAAAAGGCGACGGCGAATTCGGCGATCGCCGACAACCGTTGCGCTTCGGCGGCGGCACAGACACGGGCCCAGCCGACGGCGGCGTCGACGCAGGCGGCACCGTCACCGCTACCGCGTAACTGCGTGATCTGCGTCGGCAGGACATCGAACATGCCACCGACACTACAAGCCGCCACCGACAAAAGTCGTTGCCCGACAACCACTTCGATTGTTGCACCGTTGTCGCACAGAGGCGGGCAGATCGCCTTTGGCTCCCCGCTGATTCAGCCGCAGGCCGACCAGGCGGTGCCCGCACACACCATCATGGGTATCACCGCGGCTGAACCCGGTGACAAGCGACAACGGTGTCGATCCGATGCTGCGGGGTTACGCACCGCCGTAGCGTTCGGTGCGGATACGCCTGGGATCATGTCCGCCCCGCACCAACAGCGTCGCCACCAGTTCCACGAAACCGTTTGAACCGCAGACATACACCGTGGGCTCCAGCTCGGCGGAAATGGTACGGGCCGCCAGCACATCCGCGTTGACACGGCCGGCCGTCGCGGTGTACTGCCAGTGCAGGCGAAGGTCAGTGGTGGCGGCGAGTTCCTCGGCGAAGTAGGCGTGCGCCGCATTGCGCACCGAGTACAGCAAGCGCATCTCCGCGGAGTTACCCGAATCTCGATGGGCACGGATCATCGCCATCAGCGGCACCACTCCGGATCCTCCAGCGATCAGTTGAATCGGTTCGGATTGTGTTGGGCGCCAAACAAAGTAACCGCCGATGGGCCCTTTGACTTCCAACTGGTCACCCGGTCTGGCGTCGTCCACCAGATACGGAGACACCTCTCCGTCGGGAAGCCGGTCGACGGCCAACTCCATCTGCTGCGACGGCCCGTAGGAGGCCAGCGAGTATGACCGTACCGCCTGGTAGCCGTCCTCGGCGGTCAGTCTGATGTCGACGTGTTGTCCGGCCAGGCTTCCCGGCCAACCCGGCACGTCGAGCGTGATCACCCTGCCCTCCGGAGTGGCCATGTGAGCGGCGGTAATGGTAGCGGTGTACCACGTGGTGTTCACCAGTAGCGCTGCTCCTGCCACGGGTCGCCGTAGGTGTGGTATCCGTTCTGCTCCCAGAACCCCGGATCGTCGTCGGCGTGCATGACGATGCCGCGCGCCCACTTGGCGCTCTTCCAGAAGTACAGGTGCGGTACCAGGAGTCGGACCGGGCCGCCGTGCTCGGGCGCCAACGGTTCACCGTCGAATTCGTATGCCAGCCAGGCTTGTCCGTCGAGCAGGTCGGCCACGGGCACATTGGTGGTGTAGCCGCCGTACGAGTGCACCATCGTGTAGTCGTCGGACGACTCCACCTCGGCGAAAAGGGTATCCAGAGTGACACCGCGCCAACGGGTTCCGAGCTTCGACCAGCGCGTGACGCAGTGGATGTCGGTATGGACGTCCTCGGCGGGCAGAGCGGTGAATTCGTCCCACGACCAGGTGCGCAGCGGCCCGGAACTGTCGGCGAGCACGAATTGCCAGTCGGCCAGTTCGATATCCGGTGTCGGGCCGGCCGAGAGCACCGGGAAGTCCGTAGTCAGATACTGACCAGGCGGGAGTTCGGGCTTCGATTCGCGCCTGTGGGCGCCGAATCCGCGGGAGATGACTGCCACACGCCCATGCTAAGTGTTAGGTGACCTCTGCGTTGGTCCGCGGGAATCCGCCGCCCTGCGGGAACAGCGGGAACACCACGTCGTCCAGACGCCCCGCATCACCTTCGGTCTTGTTGACCGTTGCCGCCCAGACGTTTCCGTCGCCGGACAGTTGCAACGCCCAGGCATGACCATGCTCGTCCTGGCGTACCACCTCCGGCTCGCCGGTGACAGCGCCGGTGCCCTGCGCCAGCCGCACTGCGACGGTCTGCTTGGTGTTGACGAGGTTCACCAGCACGGTGCCCTCCAAGGCCGCACAACCGGCGACCCCGGGTTTGGCCGGCCACTCCCACACAGTCGACGTCTGCGAATCCTTGGTGATGCGCTGCAACCTGTCCGCGGTGGCGGTGCGATCGGTGATGTAGAGCGCACCGTCGGCGGGGTCGATGCACATGCCGCCGCCGGCGCCCATTCCGGACAGTGCGGTGGTGGTCGGCGCCTGATCCACCGTGGTGGGCTGCTCGATGCGCAGCACCTTGCCCGCCAGTGAGGCGGGGTCGGCGGCCATTGCGGGGTTGCCGGCATCCCCGGTCTGCACCAGCAGTGTGGTGGGACTGGTGAAGATCAACGAGCCGGTATTGCCTGTGGCGCCCTTCGGGATGCCCGTCAGGATCTCCTTGGGCACATCGCCGTCGGCGATCCGGATCACGCGGTTGTCGGTAGCCGTGCTGACGTAGGCATACATCAGCCGGTCCTGCGAGTAGGTGGGGGACTTCACGATGTCGAGCAGCCCGCCGTCGCCGGAGCCGTCGACCGGGACGGTCAACACCACCTTGGGCTCGGCGCTGATCGAAACCTCTTTCACCACGCCGGTGGTGCGTTCGGCCACCAGAGCCGTCTTTCCGTCACGGCCCATGATCAGGCCGCTGGTGCTCTCCAGGCAGCCCTGCATGACGCCGGGCGCCGGGCACTCCTTGGGAAAGGGCTTGGCAGGCAAGGGTGGCGGCGGGGGAGGTGTGGACGGCGGAGGCGGCGCGAGCTGTGGCTGTGTGGTGAACGGTTGCGACTGGGCGTCGTCGAACCGGGCGCAGCCGGTAGCCAGAACCAGCGTGGCCGCCAACCCCACATACGACGCCGTCAGCACCCGTCGTTTCCGTGACGAGGTGCTCGCCCGCCGGTTCACCATGCCAGCCAGGTTACGGATTGTTCGCACCTGCGCGCCACGCGCGGGCGACTTGCCTGGGGGCACCCAGAAAAACGTCACCAATTCGGCACGCAAAAGCGCCACTCAAATCCCGGATTCCTGGGATTTTGGTTTTACCCTGGCACCCGTGACCAGTGCATCGAACGAACCACTCTGGCAGCGGCCCGACACCGCTGGAGGATCGGGCACCTCCAAGCCGGGCTCGGCGAGCCTGGTCGACCCGGAGGATGATCTGCCATCGGCAACCTATGGTGGCGACTTCGAGACCACCACCATTCCGCATTACGGCGATCAGTCGGCGCCCCCGGCCTCACCGTACGGGTCCATGGGTTACACCAGCCAGCCGCCCAGCGCAGGGCTGGGCCTGCTCAGCGACCCCGAGCCGCTGCCCTATGTGCAGCCGCAGGCGGCACGTGGCCCGATGATCGGACCCACCGAGATCGAACCCGAGGACTACGACCGGGCGCGCAGGGAGAACCGGCGCGGCACCCAGGACCTGGGTCTGATGATCCTGCGGGTGGGCTTCGGCGCGCTGCTGATCGTGCACGGCCTGCAGAAGATTTTCGGCTGGTGGGGTGGTCCTGGCCTGGGTGGATTCCAGGAGTCCATCGCAGCGCTGGGTTATCAGCACGCAAGCATCCTCACCTACGTGGCCGCCGGCGGACAGATCGCGGCCGGCGTGCTGCTGGTCCTCGGACTGTGCACCCCGGTGGCCGCGGCCGGCGCATTGGCCTACCTCATCAACGGGCTGCTGGCGAGCATGTCCGAACAGGGCGGCTTGGCGTTCTTCCTACCCGGTGGGCAGGAATTCCAGATCACGCTCATCGTCGTTGCGGTGGCGCTGATCCTGGCCGGGCCGGGGCGATACGGCTTCGACGCAGGCCGGGGCTGGGCGCGGCGGCCCTTCATCGGTTCGTTCGTGGCGCTGCTGCTCGGTATCGGCGCCGGCGTCGCGGTGTGGGTGCTGCTCAACGGCGCCAATCCACTCGGTTAGTTGTACGGGTTGGGCACTCGGCCGCCGCTGGCCTCGGTCAGCAGCGGCAGCGTCGCAAACGTCACCGCAGGTAACCGTAGTTGTGTGCCGTCGGTGAGTTGAGCGCGTGCCCACGCACTCTTCACGAAGCGCAAACCCTCGATCTGTTCCCACCGAACCGTCTTGCTGCCCAGCAGCGTGCGCGCGGTGACGCCGTTGCGATCGGCCACGGTGCGCCACCGGACGATGCACACCGAGAACAGGACCGGCAGCACCAGCAGCGGGATGGTCCACGGCCAGTTCAGCACCGGCACCAGCAGTCCCAGAGTGAAGAAGCCGACCGCAAAATGGGCCATCTGCGACATCCTGATCACTGTCGGTTTCTCGGTCTGAGCAGATGAGGAAGTCACGCCCCACATCCTCCCACTTCTGTGACGCGGTCCAAATTTGACTCGTGAGCTGTGCGGAAGCTAACGTCACGTGTTATGCGTTTCCTCGGCATGCTCGTAGTAATTGGTCAGCGCGTTGGTGCGTGACCGCTTCTAGCTACCCGCACGCCAACGCGCAACCCTCGGACAGCACCTCGCTGACGGGGGTTTTTTGTTGCCTGCCGACCAGATTCGCACGTAAGTAACCCGACAAGATGACTACAGAGGAC
This sequence comes from Mycobacterium sp. MS1601, assembly GCF_001984215.1. Taxonomy (NCBI): domain Bacteria; kingdom Bacillati; phylum Actinomycetota; class Actinomycetes; order Mycobacteriales; family Mycobacteriaceae; genus Mycobacterium; species Mycobacterium sp. MS1601. Next base: position 19,211 of record NZ_CP019420.1, on the reverse strand, counting down.
ACCGTGAGCGCACCCACGAAGCGACCACCGGAACCCGCCGCGCCCAAGCCGGCGAACGGAACCCCGGTGCATGCTGGTAAGCCCGCAGTCAAGAGCGCCCCGAAAAGGGTTGCACCGCATCAGCTCACGGGTGCCCAGTCGGTAGTCCGATCACTCGAGGAACTCGACGTCGACGTCATCTTCGGCATTCCTGGCGGCGCGGTGCTGCCGGTGTACGACCCGCTGTTCGACTCACAGAAGCTGCGCCACGTGCTGGTCCGGCATGAGCAGGGTGCCGGCCACGCCGCCAGCGGTTACGCCCATGCCACGGGCAAGGTCGGCGTCATGATGGCCACCTCCGGCCCCGGCGCCACCAACCTGGTGACCCCGTTGGCCGACGCGCAGATGGACTCCATCCCCGTCGTCGCCATCACCGGCCAGGTGGGCCGCGGTCTGATCGGTACCGACGCCTTCCAAGAAGCCGACATCTCCGGCATCACCATGCCGATCACCAAGCACAACTTCCTGGTTCGCGACGGTGACGAGATCCCCCGGGTGATGGCCGAGGCGTTCCACATCGCGCTCAGCGGTCGTCCCGGTGCGGTGCTGGTGGACATCCCCAAGGACATCCTGCAGGGCCAGTGCACCTTCAGCTGGCCGCCGGAGCTGGACCTGCCCGGCTACAAGCCGAACACCAAGCCGCACAGCCGCCAGATCCGCGAGGCGGCCAAGCTGATCGCCGCGGCACGCAAGCCGGTGCTGTACGTCGGCGGTGGCGTCATCCGCGGTGAGGCGCATGAACAGCTGCTGGATCTCGCTGAGCTGACCGGGATCCCGGTGGTCACCACGCTGATGGCCCGCGGAGCATTCCCCGACAGCCACCCGCAGAACCTCGGCATGCCGGGTATGCACGGCACGGTTGCCGCGGTGGCCGCGCTGCAGAAGAGCGACCTGCTGATCGCGCTCGGCACCCGCTTCGATGACCGGGTGACCGGCAAGCTCGATTCGTTCGCGCCCGAGGCCAAGGTGATCCACGCCGACATCGACCCCGCCGAGATCGGCAAGAACCGGCACGCCGACGTCCCGATCGTCGGCGACGTCAAGCATGTGATCACCGACTTGATCGACGCGTTGCGCTCAGACGGCGTCAACGCCGCCGCACTGAACATGGCCAACTGGTGGGAGTACCTGTCCACGGTGCGCTCCACCTACCCGCTGAGCTACACGCCGCAGAGCGACGGCAGCCTGAGCCCCGAGTACGTGATCTCCAAGCTCGGCGAGATCGCCGGACCGGAGGCGGTGTACGTGGCCGGCGTCGGCCAGCACCAGATGTGGGCCGCGCAGTTCGTGAAGTACGAAAACCCGCGCACCTGGCTGAACTCCGGCGGTCTGGGCACCATGGGCTTCGCTGTTCCGGCGGCCATGGGCGCCAAGTTCGCCCGGCCGGAGGCCGAGGTCTGGGCCATCGACGGTGACGGTTGCTTCCAGATGACCAACCAGGAGCTGGCCACCTGCGCCATCGAGGGAGCGCCGATCAAGGTGGCGCTGATCAACAACGGCAACCTGGGCATGGTGCGCCAGTGGCAGACGCTGTTCTACGAAGAGCGGTACAGCCAAACGGATCTCGCCACGCACTCCCGCCGCATCCCCGATTTCGTCAAGCTGGCCGAGGCGCTGGGTTGTGTCGGGTTGCGTTGCGAGCGCGAAGAAGACGTCGAGGACGTGATCAACCAGGCGCGCGCCATCAATGACCGCCCCGTGGTGATCGACTTCGTGGTGGGCGCCGACGCTCAGGTGTGGCCGATGGTGGCCGCCGGAGTCAGCAATGACGAGATCCAGGCTGCGCGCGGCATCCGGCCGCTGTTCGGCGACGTGGAAGAAGGACACGCCTGATGGCCACCACCACACACACCCTCAGCGTCCTGGTCGAAGACAAACCCGGTGTGCTGGCCCGTGTGGCCGCGCTGTTCTCCCGCCGTGGTTTCAACATCCAGTCGCTGGCCGTGGGCGCCACCGAACAGAAGAACCTGTCCCGGATGACGATCGTCGTCTCGGTGGAGGACTTCCCGCTGGAGCAGATCACCAAGCAGCTCAACAAGCTGATCAACGTGATCAAGATCGTCGAGCAGGACGAAGAGAATTCGGTGTCCCGTGAGCTGGCGTTGATCAAGGTGCGCGCCGACGCCGCCACCCGCGGACAGATCATCGAAGCTGTCAATTTGTTCCGGGCAAAAGTGGTGGACGTGTCCGCGGAGTCACTGACGGTCGAGGCCACCGGCACGCCCGGTAAGCTCGAGGCGCTGCTGCGCCTGTTGGAGCCCTACGGCATCCGCGAAATCGCCCAGTCCGGAATGGTCACACTGGCGCGCGGACCGCGCGGCATCGGCAAATAAAGCGCGTTACAGCGATACAAGTAGAGAAGGAAAATAACAGTGGCAGTTGAGATCTTCTACGACGACGACGCGGACCTGTCGATCATTCAGGGACGCAAGGTCGGAGTCATCGGCTATGGCAGCCAGGGACATGCGCACTCGCTGTCGCTGCGTGACTCGGGCGTCGACGTCAAGGTCGGCCTGCGCGAGGGCTCGAAGTCCCGCGAGAAGGTCGAAGAGCAGGGTCTGGCCGTCGACACCCCGGCCGAGGTGGCCAAGTGGGCCGACGTGATCATGCTGCTGGCTCCCGACACCGCACAGGCCAAGATCTTCACCGAGGACATCGAGCCCTACCTCGAAGACGGCAACGCACTGCTCTTCGGGCACGGCCTCAACATCCACTTCGGCCTGATCAAGCCTCCGGCCAACGTGACCGTCGGCATGGTCGCCCCCAAGGGCCCCGGCCACCTGGTGCGCCGCCAGTTCGTCGACGGCAAGGGTGTGCCCGCCCTGATCGCCATCGCCCAGGACCCCAAGGGTGAGGGCCAGGCGCTCACGCTGTCCTACGCCAAGGCCATCGGTGGCGCGCGCGCCGGCGTCATCAAGACCGACTTCAAGGAAGAGACCGAGACCGATCTCTTCGGCGAGCAGGTCGTGCTCTGCGGCGGCACCGAAGAACTGGTCAAGGCCGGCTTCGACATCATGGTCGAGGCGGGCTACGCCCCCGAGATGGCCTACTTCGAGGTGCTGCACGAGCTCAAGCTGATCGTCGACCTGATGTACGAGGGCGGCATCGCGCGGATGAACTACTCGATCTCCGACACCGCGGAGTTCGGTGGCTACATCACCGGCCCGCGCATCATCGACGACGCCACCAAGGACCGCATGCGGGCCGTACTCAAGGACATCCAGGACGGCACCTTCGTCAAGCGCCTGGTCGCCAACGTCGAAGGCGGCAACAAGGAACTCGAAGAGCTGCGCAAGAAGAATGCCGAGCATCCGGTGGAGGTCACCGGCAAGAAGCTGCGCGACCTGATGAGCTGGGTCGACCGGCCGATCACCGAAACCGCCTGATTCTCACCACGTTGTCGGCGCGCTCACCCTTCCGGTGAGCGCGCCGAGTTCGTTTTTCAGGGGGTTGAATCGGTCCCGCCGGGCGCCCCGTCGGGTCCGTCCCCGGCGCCGCCCTGACCGCCCGTGCCGCCGGCACCGCCGGAACCGGGCTGGCCGTTGCCCGAAGCCTTGCCCCCGGCGCCACCGGGGCCGCCCGCCCCTCCGATGCCGTTCGGGGCCCCGGTGCCGCCCGCACCACCCGCGCCACCCGCGCCGCCCGGCTGGTACGCCCCTCCCGAGCCCTGTGTGCCATCACCACCGGGACCGCCGGCACCTCCGGTTCCGCCGTTTCCGTTGATGCCGCCGCCGTTGCCTCCGGCTCCACCGGTTCCTCCATCGTCACCGGTCGCCGCGTGGATTGTTCCGCTCACGGTGCCAGAGCTCCCGGCACCGCCTGTTCCGCCACTGCCACCGTCACCATCGATGCCGCGAGCGCCGGTGCGGCCCGGACCGCCGAGCAGACCCCCACCACCGCCGGCACCCCCCGAGCCTGCGGCGCCGCCGTCACCACCCCTGCCACCGTCGCCGCCGTCACCTTGCTGATCCCCAGCGGGAGACAAGCGGCTCCGGCCGGTGGCGCCGCCCTGACCGCCCGCTCCGCCCGTCTGCCGGCGGCGCCGTCACCGCCGGTTCCGCCGGCTCCGCCGGTCCCGATGACGCCGCCTTTGCCGCCGGCTCCACCGTTGCCCCCGCTGCCGCCGGCTCCGCCCTTGCCTCCCTTGCCGCCGTTGCCGCCGTCGGCGTTGGGGTACGGGGCATCACCCCCGGCGCCGCCCGCTCCACCGGCGCCTGCAGCTCCGCCGGCTCCACCCTTGCCGCCGCTGCCGCCGTCGCCGATGAACATCCCGCCGTTTCCGCCCCGGCCGCCGGCCCCCGCCGGCAAGCCCGGGGTGCCGTCATCACCTGCGCCACCCGCACCACTCGGTGGACCGGCGGCGCCGGGAGCCCCCGCGGTCCCGGCGATGCCCGCACCGCCGACACCACCGTTGCCGCCGTTGCCGAACAGCAGGCCACCGTCGCCACCGTTGCCGCCCGCCTGGCCGAGTGCGCCGGGAGCGCCGTTGCCGCCGTTGCCGATCAGCCAGCCGCCGTTGCTGCCGTCGGCTCCCGGGGTGGACCCGTTGGCCCCGTTGCCGATGGCGCCGAGGGTGACGGCCAACAGGAACGCATTGATGGGATCGGCGGCGACGATCCCGGCTGTCGCAAACGCGACTGGACCGTTCGACGAGGCTGCGCCTGCCGGTGCCTGACCATCGTCGAGATACGAGAACAGTTGTGGCTTGATTGCTTTCGAGTCTGACGGTGCCTCCCGCAGAGTGGGGGAGGCGCCGGCGAACACTGCCGGCACGGGCGCGAATTCCGGAACCGACACCGGAGTCGCGGCTGGAGTCGGTTCGGTGACAGCGCGCAGGGTGGACACCTGCGGCGGGAGGGTCATGAGGGCCAACACCGTCGGAGTCACAGGCACGGCGCGTACCGGCGGTGCCGGGCTGTGGGGCGCGACGTCGACGGCGGCTGCCGGGTTGACCGGTGCGGGAGTGTCCGCGGCAAGGGTGGAGGAAACGGCGCCGGTAACGGCGAGCGCCGTGATTGCCGAGACAGCAGTGAGGGTCTGTCGACGTGTCATGCCCGCACTCTGCGGCACCCGGCGCCGGTGCGCACCAGCGCCGTACCACTGAGTGATACGTCAGGCCGTGGGGAAGGTGTAGCCGATCTCGGTGCGACGGTTGAAGATCGGTGTGTTCCAGACATCCAGCGCCGCCGGCTCGACGTCGGCGATCTCCTGGGCGAGGTCGGTGGCCAGCGTCGGTAGGGCCGAGCGGGTGCCGCGCGCTTCGATGGCATTGCTGCGCCCACCCACCCCGAGCACGCCGATCAGTTCTCCGTGCGCATCACGCAAGGACGCGGCCATGCACGAGACCCCCAGAGCGGTCTGCTCGGACTCGTGGGCGAAGCCGGTATCGCGGGCCTGCTCCAGCAGCGAGCGCAACCGGCCGCGATCGGTGACCGAATGCCGGGTGAACGGCGTCCAGCCGCCGCGCAGGATGTCGGCCGACATCTCGGCATTCTCCGCAGCTTCGATGCGCCCCACGGCGAAGAGCACCATGGCCGGTCCCATCCGCGACACCGACGGAAAGCACGGCCAGGTCATCTCGACGGCCTGGTCGCGGCCGAATGCCGCGCCGGCCAATGTGAGTACCCCGTCGTTCATCCGGGCGAACCAGGCGGCCTGGCCGCGGGTCCGTGCGTAGAGGTCTTGGAGATAGGGCTGAACGGTGATGGCCGTGCGCTGACGGTGGGCCGACACCAATCCCTGCCGCAGCAGTCGATCCCCGGGCAGATAGCCCTCGGGGGTACGGCGCAGCATGCCCCGGTCGGTGAGGTCGCCGGCGATCCGGCGGACGGTCTGCTTCGGGATCCCGGTCCGTCGCGTCAGGAGGGCCAGTGGCAGCGGGCCCGCCGCCTCCACCACACAATCGAGGATGGCCACGGTGCGTCCGACAACGGTGTGATCATCGGTCATGGCGGCCCCTAGCGCTCCGGCCCAGAATAGAACTGCTCAGGTGCGGCGGCCAATGAAGCGATCGGGCCAGCCGCTCAACCGTCAGGGTGCCAGGCGCGGGACGGTCTTGATGCCGAACTCTTTCTTCAGCACAGTTCGGGCGGCGTACAGGCCGGCCATTCCGTGCACGCCGCCTCCGGGCGGGGTGGCCGACGAACACAGGTACACCCCGGAGATCGGCGTCGACCACGGGTTCAGCCGCAGGGCCGGGCCGGTGATCGCGCTGAACATGTTGTTGCCGCCCACGCCGATGTCGCCGCCGACGAGGTTGGCGTTGTGCTCGGACAGGCGGCTGGCCGGGGTGCTGCGCACTGCCACCACCAGGTCACGGAACCCGGGGGCGAACCTCTCGAAAATACTTGTGACGGTTTCAGTTTGGTCTCTCGGCGAGCAGAAGGGCACGTGCGCGTAGGTCCACAGTGGGCGACGACCGGCGGCGTCGACGCGGCCGCTGTCGGCCAGGTGGGGAAGTGCGGCGAGCACCATCGGCCACTCGGGGTGGCGACCCGCGGCGATCTCCTTTTCCGCGTGCGCCATGTTCTCCCGCGTGCCGCCCAGATGCAGGGTCGGGGCGTCGGCCAGGCGCGGGTCGGTCCACGGAATCTCCCCGGACAGCACGAAGTCGACCTTGGCCACACCCGGGCCGAAGCGGTAGTTGCGCAGTGTCTTGGCGTAGCGCTGCGGGATCCGGTCACCATAGATGTCCAGCAGTGCGGTGGGGGAGGTGTCGTAGACCACCACCCCGCGCGGCGCAGCGGTCACCGGTTCGCCCGCGGTGATCACACCGCCGTGGGCCACCAGGTCGGCGATCAGGGCGTCCGCGATGGCCTGACTGCCACCCACGGGCACCGGCCAGCCCTCCGAGTGGGCCAACGTGGCCAGCATCAGCCCGGCCCCGCCACACACCAGGGACGGCATCGGTGAGATCACATGTGCGGCAACGCCGCTGAACAACGCGCGGGCGTCGTCCCCACGCAGCAGCCCCCAGGCCGGGGTGCCCTGCTCGAGGATGCGGCGGGCGACGTGCACCGCGGCCACCAGATCCGGCGGCACCGAACGCTTGTCGCCGAGCAGCAGGCCCACCACGCCGGGGGAGCGCTGGGCCAGGGGGCCGAGCAGCCGCCGCCAGGACGCGCCGTCGGAGAGCTCGGCGGCGGTGCGCTCGATGTCGCGGTAGCCGATCGCGGCCGGCCGGCCCGGCAGGGGATTGCCATAGGAGATCTCGGGCACCGCCAACGCCACACCACGAGCGGTCAGGTCGAAGTCGGCCAGGAACGGGGATGCCAGTGCCAGCGGGTGAATTGCCGAGCAGATGTCGTGGCTGATGCCGTGAAACTCCGGGTCCGGCAGTGTTCTGGCACCGCCGCCCAGGGTGGTCTGCGCCTCGAGGACCTGCACGGACAGGCCGGCGCGGGCAAACACCACGGCAGCCGCCAAACCGTTGGGGCCGCTTCCGACGATGGTGACGTCCACTGGATTATTAGAGCCCACTACGCTGTCTGCCGTGAGCTTGCCTGTTGTACTGATTGCCGACAAACTCGCCGAGTCCACCGTCGCCGCGCTCGGCGACCAGGTGGAGGTGCGGTGGGTGGACGGTCCTGACCGCCCGAAGCTGCTGGAGGCAGTGGTGGACGCGGACGCCCTGCTGGTGCGTTCGGCCACCACCGTGGATGCCGAGGTGCTGGCTGCGGCGCCCAAGCTGAAGATCGTCGCCCGCGCCGGCGTCGGCCTGGACAACGTCGACGTCGACGCCGCGACCGCGCGGGGTGTGTTGGTGGTCAACGCGCCGACCTCCAACATCCACAGCGCCGCCGAGCACGCGCTGGCTCTGCTGCTGTCGGCGGCACGTCAGATTCCCGCCGCCGATGCCACGCTGCGCGAGCACACCTGGAAGCGCTCGAAGTTCTCCGGTACGGAGATCTACGGCAAGACCGTCGGCGTCGTCGGCCTCGGCCGCATCGGCCAGCTGGTCGCGGCGCGACTGGCCGCCTTCGGCACCCACGTCGTCGCCTACGACCCCTACGTCTCCGCGGCGCGCGCCGCCCAGCTGGGGATCGAGCTGCTGACACTGGACGAGCTGCTGGCCCGTGCCGACTTCATCTCCGTGCACCTGCCGAAGACCCCCGAGACCGCGGGTCTGATCGGCAAGGAAGCGCTGGCCAAGACCAAGCCGGGCGTCATCATCGTCAACGCCGCCCGCGGTGGCCTCATCGATGAGCACGCGCTGGCCGACGCGATCACCGCCGGCCACGTCCGCGCTGCCGGCCTGGACGTGTTCTCCACCGAACCGTGCACCGACAGCCCGCTGTTCGAGCTGCCTCAGGTGGTGGTGACCCCGCACTTGGGTGCCTCCACCGCCGAGGCCCAGGATCGTGCCGGTACCGACGTTGCCGCCAGCGTGCGACTGGCGCTGGCCGGCGAGTTCGTGCCCGACGCGGTGAATGTCGGCGGCGGCGTGGTCGGTGAGGAGGTGGCGCCCTGGCTGGAGATCGTGCGCAAGGCCGGTGTGCTGCTGGGCGCCCTGTCCGCCGAGCTGCCGGTGTCGCTGTCCGTTCAGGTCCGCGGCGAACTCGCCTCCGAAGAGGTTGAGGTGCTGCGGCTTTCGGCGCTGCGTGGACTGTTCTCCGCGGTGATCGAAGACCAGGTGACGTTCGTCAACGCACCGGCGCTGGCCGCCGAGCGCGGTGTGGTCGCCGAATTGAGCACCGCCACCGAGAGCCCGAACCACCGCAGTGTCGTCGACGTGCGCGCGGTGTACGCCGACGGCTCGACCAACAATGTGGCGGGCACGTTGTCGGGTCCGCAGCAGGTGCAGAAGATCGTCCAGATCAACGGACGCAACTTCGATCTGCGCGCCGAGGGCGTCAACCTGATCGTCAACTACAACGACCAGCCCGGTGCGCTCGGCAAGATCGGCACACTCCTGGGTGGCGCCGAGGTCAACATCATCGCCGCACAGCTGAGCCAGGACGCCGAGGGTGTTGGCGCCACCATCATGCTGCGGCTGGACCGCGACGTTCCCACCGATGTCCGTTCCGCACTCGGTGCGGCCGTCGACGCCGTGACCCTGGAAGTGGTTGATCTGACGTGAAACTTGCAGTGATTGCCGGTGACGGCATCGGCCCCGAGGTCATCGACGAAGCCGTGAAGGTCCTCGACACGGTGTTGCCCGGTGTCGACAAGACCAGCTACGACCTGGGCGCCAAGCGCTACCACGCCACCGGCGAGGTGATGCCGGACGGCCTGATCGACGAGCTCAAGGGTCACGACGCGATCCTGCTCGGCGCCATCGGCGACCCGTCGGTGCCCAGCGGGGTGCTCGAGCGGGGCTTGTTGCTGCGCATGCGGTTCGAGCTCGATCACCACATCAACCTGCGACCGTCGAAGCTGTACCCGGGTGTCAGCAGCCCGCTGGCCGGAGATCCGTCCATCGACTTCGTGGTGGTGCGCGAAGGCACCGAGGGGCCCTACACCGGCACCGGCGGCGCCATCCGCGCCGGCACTCCGCACGAGGTGGCCACCGAAGTCAGCCTCAACACCGCCTTCGGGGTGGAGCGGGTGGTCCGCGACGCGTTCGTGCGCGCGCAGGCCCGTCGCAAGCACCTGACCCTGGTGCACAAGACCAACGTGTTGGCCTTCGCGGGCAAGCTGTGGTCACGCATCGTCACCGAGGTGGGGCAGGAGTTCCCGGATGTCGAAGTGGGCTATCAGCACGTCGACGCCGCCACCATCCACCTGGTGACCGACCCGGGCCGGTTCGACGTGATCGTCACCGACAACCTGTTCGGCGACATCATCACCGACATCGCCGCCGCGGTCGCCGGTGGCATCGGTTTGGCCGCCAGCGGCAACATCGACGCCACTCGCACCAACCCGTCGATGTTCGAGCCGGTACACGGCAGTGCGCCCGACATCGCCGGCCAGGGCATCGCCGATCCCACGGCCGCCATCATGTCGGTGGCATTGCTGCTGGCGCATGTCGGCGAGACCGAGGCCGCTGCCCGGGTGGACAGCGCCGTGGAGAAGCACCTGGCGACACTCGACGGCCAGAAGTTCTCGACGTCGGAGGTCGGCGCGCGGATCGTGGGGCTGTTGTAGCGCGGTTCGCTTCACTGCCTCGGCAGTGTTGGCTGTTCGCCATCGGGTCGACGCTGTTCGCCGTGGCCACGGTTCCCGACGTGGGTCCGCCGGCGGTGGCGGCCAACGTGTTGTGCTTCGTGGGTTCGTGGTTCTTCACCACCGCCGGTTGGATGCAGCTGGCCCTCGCGAATTCCACTCGTCGAGCTGAATGGTTCTGCGCGGCCACTCAATTCGCCGGCACCCTGCTGTTCAACGTCAGTACCGGTGCCGCGGTGTGGGCTACGGCGGTGAGCACCGAGCGACGGTTCGTGTGGGCGCCGGACGCAGGAGGATCGGTGGCCTTCCTGGTCAGCGGGGGGCTCGGGTTGGTGGCACTGACGGCGGTGTTCTCGCGCGAGGGTTTGGCGGCGTGGGTCAACATGGCGGGCTGCGTGGCGTTCGGTGTGTCGGCGCTGGGTGCGTTCGTGTTCACCACCGGGTCGACGGAGAACGCCACCGCCGCCGATCTCGGAACGTTCCTGGGCGCGTTGTGCTTTCTGGTTGCAGCGCTGCTGGTGTTACCCGGCAGGGGGCGCCGGACGTAGCGGGTCCGCATCCACCGGAACCAGGGGCGCCGCCAGCAGCGGGAACAGCGCGCAGACGGCGAATGCCGCCGGGTAACCGGCCATTCCGATGAGGCCGCCGAACAGCGGTGCCGAAAGCGCCTGGGTGAGGTGTTGGCTGGTGTTCTGGGTCCCCAGTGCACGACCACTCCAGAACGGTCCGGCGATCTCGGCGATCGCGGTGAAGGCCAATCCGTTGTCGGACACCGTGATCGCCGATGCCAGGAGCATGAAGCCGATGCTGACCGGCGTGTCCAGCCAGTCGGTGAGCGCCAGCAGTCCCATGGTCACGGCCGCGGCCACCGAGATCGAGCGGATGGGCCGCAGCCGTGCTCCCACCCGGTCCGACCAGTAGCCGGCTGCCACCCTGGCACTGGCGCCCAACAACTGTGCCGCGCCCACCAACAGGCCTGCGGCCGTGGGTGACCAGCCACGGTCGGCGATCAGCCACACCAGTGTGAAGGTCCACACCAAGGCCTGAGGGATGACGAGTAGGACCGACACCAGGTGGATCCGGGTCAACGTGGAGGACCCGCGGTAGGGATTGCTCAGGTCCTCGGCCGGGGCCTCCGACCGCGGCGGCCGCGGCGGATCCAGCACTCCGATGCCACAGATCACCGCCGAGACCGCGCAGACGATCGCGGGAAACAGCAGGGCAGCGGTGATACCGTCGGCGGCGGCCAGACCTGGAATCACCAAGGCGCCCAAGCCGGCTCCCAGCGGCACCGCCGTCTGTCGGATGCCCATCACCAGCCCGCGCTGATGTGGCGGGAACCAACCGACCACCAGTCGGCCGCTGGCGGCATTCGAACTCGCCGCGGCCATCCCGCCCAGAAACAGCAGCACACCGATGGCCAGCAGCGAGTCCATCGCCGCCGCGCCGAACGCGGCGGCGGAAGTCAGTGCGGCCCCTGCCGTCAACACGATTCGCTCACCCAAGCGGTCCACCGCGTAGCCCCAGGCGATCAGCGTGGTGACCATCCCGAAACTGGGCAGCGACGCCATCAGTCCCGCGGCGGCGAGGTCGAGCCCGCGGTCGGAATGCAGCGTGGGGATCAGGAACGCGGCCCCGTTGATGAACACATTGGTAAAGAGCGTGGAGAGCAGTGCAATCACCAGCATCGACCAGCGGCGTGCGGAACTGATCGGGTACGTGGGCATGGCGCCATGCTGCCACGACGTCTCAATATGCTGAACTTGCGTCTCGGTATTTGAGAACCACTAGGCTGGCGCCATGCGCTTGGGTCGGATTGCCAGCCCCGATGGGGTTGCCTTTGTCAGCATCGAGGGAGACGTCGGAGACGGCTCGTCACCAGGAGATGCGGTGGTGCGAGAGATCGCCGAGCACCCCTTCGGTACGCCGACTTTCACGGGCCGGAGTTGGCCGCTGGCCGATGTCCGCCTGCTGGCGCCCATCTTGGCGAGCAAGGTGGTGGCGATGGGCAAGAACTACGCCGCCCACGCCGAGGAGATGGGTGGCGAGGCGCCCGAGGATCCAGTGATCTTCCTCAAGCCCAATACTTCGATCGTCGGTCCGAATGCGCCGATCATGCTGCCCGCCGACGCTTTTCCCGTGCACCACGAGGGTGAGCTGGCCATCGTGATCGGCAGACCCTGCAAGGACGTGCCTGCCGCCAGGGCGGCCGAGAACATCCTCGGCTACACCATCGCCAACGACGTGTCGGCGCGGGATCAGCAGCAGCAGGATGGGCAGTGGACGCGGGCCAAGAGTCACGACACGTTTTGTCCGGTGGGTCCGTGGATCGTCACCGACCTCGATCCGTCGGATCTCCAACTGGAGACTTCCGTGGTCAGGTCCGGGGTCAGTGAGGTGCGTCAGCGCAGCCGGACGTCGCTGATGCTCCACGACGTCGGCGCCATCGTGGAATGGGTGTCGGCGGTGATGACGCTGCTACCGGGCGATCTGATTCTGACCGGCACGCCAGAAGGTGTGGGGCCGATCGAGAACGGCGACACCGTGAACATCACCGTCCAGGGCATCGGAACCCTGTCCAATCCCGTTGTACGCAAAGGCAAATAATGACCAAAGTTCGAGTTCGGTTCTGCCCGTCCCCGACGGGGACCCCGCACGTCGGCCTGGTCCGCACCGCACTGTTCAACTGGGCGTACGCGCGACACACCGGTGGAGACTTCGTCTTCCGGATCGAGGACACCGACGCCGCTCGCGACAGTGCCGAAAGTTACGCCGCCATCCTCGATGCCCTGCGGTGGCTCGGACTGGACTGGGACGAGGGCCCCGAAATCGGCGGTCCCCATGCGCCGTATCGGCAGTCGCAGCGCGGCGAGATCTACCGCGATGTGGTGGCCAGACTGGTAGAGGCGGGCGAGGTCTACGAGGCGTTCTCCACCCCCGAGGAGGTCGAGGCTCGGCACCTTGCAGCGGGCCGCAACCCCAAACTGGGCTACGACAACTACGACCGCGATCTGACCGACGCCCAGCGCGCGGAGTTCCGTGCGGCGGGGCGCAGTCCTGTCCTGCGACTGCGGATGCCGGACGAGGACCTCTCCTGGGATGACCTGGTACGCGGCCCGACAACCTTTGCCGCCGGCTCGGTCCCGGACTTCGCGATCACCCGCGGCAGCGGGGATCCGTTGTACACCTTGGTCAACCCGGTGGACGACGCCTTGATGAAGATCACCCATGTGTTGCGTGGCGAGGACATCCTGCCGTCCACTCCGCGGCAGATCGCGCTGTACCAGGCTCTCATCCGGATCGGGGTGGCCGACCGGGTGCCCGAGTTCGCGCATCTGCCAAGTGTTCTCGGGGACGGCAACAAGAAGCTCTCCAAGCGGGACCCGCAGTCCAACCTTTTCCTGCACCGAGACCGCGGATTCATCCCCGAGGGACTGCTGAACTATCTGGCCCTGCTGGGCTGGGGTATCGCCGACGACCACGACGTGTTCAGCCTCGACGAGATGGTGGCCGCCTTCGACGTCCGCAACGTCAATTCGAACCCGGCGCGCTTCGACCAGAAGAAGGCCGATGCCATCAACGCCGAACACATCCGGAAACTGTCTGCGGAGGACTTCGCGGCCCGGCTGGGTGACTTCTTCGCCGCACACGGCCACGACACCGGACTGGACGCCGCAGGCTTCGCCGAGGCGGCGGCGTTGGTGCAGACCCGCATCGTGGTGCTCAGCGACGCCTGGGGGTTGTTGAAGTTCCTCGACGACGGCAGTTATGCCCTGGATCCGAAAGCGGCAGCCAAGGAACTGGGTGTGGGTGCGGCGCCGGTGCTCGATGCCGCGGTGGGTGCCCTGGACGCGGTGACCGACTGGACCACCGAGAACATCGAGACCGCGTTGAAGTCGTCGCTGATCGACGGTCTCGAGCTCAAGCCCAGAAAAGCGTTCGGCCCCATCAGGGTGGCGGCCACCGGGTCGTCGGTCAGTCCGCCGCTGTTCGAATCCCTGCAGCTGCTGGGGCGTGATCGCAGCCTGGCGCGGTTGCGGGACGCGCCCAGGGGTGAAGCGGGATGAGGTGTTGGGTGGGGCTGGTAAATCCCGCCTGAAATCTTTGGTAGTCTCTTCGTCGGCCCACCACAGCCGGCACGGCGCCCCCGCCCCGCGCGAACATCGCGGAAAATGGCGCTGACCAGCTGTTTTGAGTCGTATTGGGGTATGGTGTAATTGGCAACACTAGGGATTCTGATTCCCTCATTCTAGGTTCGAGTCCTGGTACCCCAGCGAGAGTTGTTCGATTAGGTCAGCGCACGGCGCTGAGCTATGCTGGCTCTCCGGTTCACCCGCCAGTAACGCGGCGGTGAACCACACGGATTGGTTCTGGCCCCGTCGTCTAGCGGCCTAGGACGCCGCCCTCTCACGGCGGTAGCGTGGGTTCGAATCCCATCGGGGCTACCAGTCCAATCCAGCCTCCTATTGCCCACCGGGTGCGGTCGACCCCGACAGTGGCATCTGCGGAAGCCCCAACTTGCGGTGATCCCAGGAGCGGGTGCGTGTGCTCACCAGGCGGACCGCCACACGCTTGTTCATCATCATCTCGACGCCCGCCCTCATGTCCTCGGAATACGGGCCCGTGTAGCGCTCCCAGACGCTGACGCCCACCCGGAAACACGTCTCCGGATCGTCGATGATCTCGGCTCGTCCCTCGAACGAGACTCCGCGCAGGCTGTCGTAGGTGTCGCCGTCCTCGATGAGGAAGGTGAACCGCGCGTCTCGCAACAGGTTCACCGACTTCTGTGACTTGACCTTGGTCTCCAGCCAGATCTCACCGTCGAGCACGCCGTACCACATGGCCACCAGGTGGGGCTGGCCGTCGGCTCCGATGGTGCCCAGTGTTCCGGTGCGGCTGGTGACGACAAATTCGGTGATTTCGTCGGGGGACATCGTGATCTGTGAGCGCTGGTTGGTTCCCATCCTGTGAGTGTCGCAGACCACTTTTGACGGCTGTCTCACAGCCTGCGGGTCAAGGCCTCCGATGCCGCCAGCAGGTCGGCCGCCCAGCGGGCGCCGGGACGGCGTCCCATCCGGTCGATGGGTCCTGACACCGACACCGCTGCGATCACAGCGCCTCGGGCGTCGCGCACCGGAGCCGAGACGCTGGCCACCCCGGCCTCGCGTTCGGCCGCGCTCTGCGCCCAGCCCCGTTTGCGGACCTCGGCCAGTGTGCGGTCGGTGAACATCGCCGACGGCAGCACCGCCTGTTGGGTGGCTGGGTCGGCATAGGCCAGTAACACCTTGGCTCCCGATCCGGCGGTCATCGGCAGGCGGGTACCAACGGGCACCGTATCCCTCAGTCCGGCAGGCGGTTCCAGGGCGGCGACGCAGATCCGGTTGGTGCCGTCACGGCGGTACAGCTGGACGCTCTCGCCGGTGATCTCCCGAAGCCGGGGAAGCACCGCGGCGCCTGCCGACAGCAGGGGATCGTTGACATGAGCCGAGAGCTCACTGATGGCCGGGCCGAGCAGCCAGCGGCCGTCGGCGTCGCGCGCGAGTAGTCGGTGAGTCTCCAGGCCTGAGGCCAGTCGGTGTGCAGTGGCTCGCGGCAAGCCGGTGCGCTCGCACAGATCCGCTAGGCCGCAGGGAGACTCGGCGACTGCATGCAGTACTCCCACCGCTTTGTCGAGAACCCCGATACCGCTATCCTGTCTCACAGAGAGATACTAGCGTCCCGCATGTTGAGATAACCAGCCCAGGGTTTCCCAGTCTCGTGCGGGTGGAACCAGATGAATCGAGATGTGATGGCCAACGAGCAGAAGAAGCCACGGACCATGGCCGAGAAGGTGTGGGCCGACCACGTCGTCGCCTCAGTCGACGGCGAACCCGACTTGATCTACATCGATCTGCACCTCGTGCACGAGGTCACCAGCCCACAGGCCTTCGACGGACTGCGCCTAGCCGGGCGCCCGGTGCGCCGCCCTGATCTGACAATCGCCACCGAGGACCACAATGTCCCCACCATCGACATCGACAAGCCGATTGCCGACCCCGTGTCGAGGACCCAGGTGGAGACGCTTCGGCGCAACTGCGAGGAGTTCGGTATCCGGCTGCACCCCATGGGAGATGCAGAGCAGGGCATCGTCCACATCATCGGACCGCAGCTCGGCCTGACCCAGCCGGGAATGACTGTGGTGTGCGGTGACAGCCACACCTCCACCCACGGTGCATTCGGCTCGCTGGCAATGGGTATCGGCACTTCCGAGGTCGAGCATGTGCTGGCCACCCAGACTCTGCCGTTGAAACCGTTCAAGACCATGGCGGTCAACGTCGACGGCCAGCTGCCGGCCGGGGTCACGGCCAAGGACATCATCTTGGCGGTCATCGCGAAGATCGGTACCGGTGGTGGGCAGGGGCACGTCATCGAATACCGGGGCAGCGCCATCAAGGCGCTGTCGATGGAAGGCCGGATGACGGTCTGCAACATGAGCATCGAGGCCGGCGCGCGCGCGGGCATGGTGGCACCCGACGAGGTGACCTATGAGTTCCTCAAGGGCCGGCCGCATGCGCCCACCGGCGCGGACTGGGATCACGCGGTGGCGGCTTGGGATCAGCTGCGTACCGACGACGGCGCCGAATTCGACACCGAGGTGTACCTCGATGCGTCGACCTTGAGCCCGTTCGTGACCTGGGGTACCAACCCGGGACAGGGGGTCGCTCTGTCGGAGTCGGTTCCCGATCCGGAGATGATGACCAGCGACGCCGACAAGCAAGCGGCCGAGAAGGCGTTGGCATACATGGACCTTCGAGCGGGTATGCCTATGCGCGATATTGCCGTCGACACCGTGTTCGTCGGATCCTGCACCAACGGCCGGATCGAGGATCTGCGTGCAGCCGCGGAGGTGATGCGTGGCCGCAAGGTCGCCGACGGCGTGCGGATGCTGGTGGTGCCCGGTTCGATGCGGGTCAGGGCCCAGGCCGAATCCGAAGGCCTCAGCGAGGTATTCCTGTCCGCAGGTGCCGAATGGCGGCAGGCGGGCTGCTCGATGTGTCTGGGCATGAACCCGGACACCCTCCAGCCGGGGGAGCGTTGCGCCTCTACGTCCAACCGCAATTTCGAAGGCCGACAGGGTAAAGGCGGTCGTACGCACCTGGTGTCGCCGGTGGTGGCGGCTGCCACCGCGATTCGGGGCACCTTGTCCTCCCCGGCCGATCTCGACATCTGATTTCCTCCCAAGACCTCCCCAGCTCCCAGAGAAGAGAATCCGATGGATGCTTTCCAGACCCACACCGGCATCGGCGTTCCGCTGCGCCGGTCCAATGTGGACACCGACCAGATCATTCCGGCCGTCTACCTGAAGCGGGTAACCAGAACGGGTTTCGAGGATGGTTTGTTCGCCGCCTGGCGTAATGATCCGAGTTTCATCCTCAACCTCAGCCCTTTCGACAAAGGCTCGGTTTTGGTAGCGGGTCCCGATTTCGGGACGGGCTCATCCCGCGAGCACGCGGTGTGGGCGCTGATGGACTACGGCTTCCGGGTGGTCATCTCGCCGCGGTTCGCCGACATTTTCCGGGGCAATGCCGGCAAGGCGGGGCTGTTAGCGGCGGAAGTCACACAAGATGATGTGGAACTGCTCTGGAAGCTGATCGAGCAGAACCCCGGCATGGAAATCACTGTGAATCTTCAAGATCGGAATATCACTGCCGCAGACGTGGTGGTGCCGTTCAATATTGACGATTACACCGCGTGGCGACTGCTCGAGGGACTCGACGATATAGGCCTTACGCTGCGGAAACTCGATTCAATCGAAAAATTCGAGGCGTCTCGCCCGGAGTGGAAACCCCGCACGTTGCCCGCTTTCTGAGGACCCGGGCGCCCCGAATTCGGGGCGCCCCTGGGGGTTCGGACGCGGTTGTGATCCGGGCCGAAATGATGGATTGACCCCCTAAGGGAGTCAAGCTGATTGCCGAAAATTCACTTTGCGTGGCCTGAAATTGCGCGTGGCTCTTGGAAATCAGCCTTGACAGGGTTTACCGTGTCCTCTAGTCGGTTCAGACAGGACCACTGGCTTCGGAGGATTTTGCATGAACAAAGCAGAGCTCATCGACGTACTCACGGAGAAACTGGGCTCGGACCGTCGGCAGGCCACGGCCGCCGTCGAGCATGTTGTCGACACCATTGTGCGCGCGGTGCACAAGGGCGACAGCGTCACCATCACAGGCTTCGGTGTTTTCGAGCAGCGCAAGCGCGCCGCCCGTGTCGCGCGTAACCCGCGTACCGGAGAGACGGTGAAGGTGAAGCCCACCTCCGTCCCCGCGTTCCGCCCGGGTGCGCAGTTCAAGGCGGTTGTGTCTGGCGCACAGCGTCTCCCGGCCGACGGCCCCGCCGTCAAGCGTGGCGTGGTCGCCGCGCCGGCCAAGCGCGGTGCCGCCAAGAAGGCCGCCACCAAGGCTCCGGCCAAGAAGGTGGCCACCAAGGCTCCCGCCAAGAAGGTCGCCGCCACCAAGGCCGCACCGGCCAAGAAGGCTCCGGCCACCAAGGCTGCACCGGCCAAGAAGGTCGCCGCCACCAAGGCCGCACCGGCGAAGAAGACGGTCGCCAAGAAGGCTCCGGCCACCAAGGCTGCACCGGCCAAGAAGACGGTCGCCAAGAAGGCTCCGGCCACCAAGGCTCCCGCCAAGAAGGCTCCGGCCACCAAGGCTGCACCGGCCAAGAAGGCCGTCGCCGCCAAGAAGGCTCCGGCCACCAAGGCTCCGGCCAAGAAGGCTCCGGCCAAGAAGGCGCCCGTCAAGCGCGGTCGCAAGTAGGACAAGCACAATCGGATACGCCGCGGGTGGCAGTGACCCCCGCGGCGTCTTCGTGCGTGTGGGTTCAGTCCGCCAGCGGGCTGCCGATGTGATCGGCGGCCACCAACCGGCCGTCCGCCAGTGACAGCACCCAGGTGCTGCCCTTGCGGTTGCGTGACTTGTCGGGCCGGACGCCGTCACGTTCGCACCACCAGTCGATCAGGTGGGGAATGACCTTGCCCTGACTGCAGATCACCCGGGTACCCGCAAGCGCGGCGATCTCGAGCAGTCGGGCGC